>CAWWAF010000109.1:0-12443 GCA_963934795.1 uncultured bacterium | reverse complement strand
GGGAGATTGGGCGATAATGAGCGCTCCAAACACGGTCGCGTCGGTGGAGAGGAGCGTGCAGATGCTTTGTCGGTCGCGTGGGACTCGCAGACGGAAGACGGCGTGGGGCCTGGCGCTGGGCCTGATGCTGGTGGGCGGTCCCCGTGTAGCCGCGGGGCAGGACGGGAGCGCGTCTGGGACCTACACCGCTCCGCGTACGCCTGATGGCCAACCGGATTTACAAGGATTCTGGTCGAACCAAACGTACACCACCCTGGAGCGGCCGGATGGCGTGACCTCGGCGTACTTCACGCCTGAAGAACTGGCGGCACGCGTCGGCGGCGCCGCCACGCGCGAAAGCGCCCAGACCGACCCCGGCACTGTGCCGGATGTGCACTACGACTTTACCCAGTTCGGGTTGGACCGGAGTCAGGCGGCGCGCGCCGACAATCTGCGGACGTCACTCATTGTGGACCCGCCCGATGGCAGGCTGCCTCCGCGCAATGCGGACGGGCGAAGGCGCGCGGCCGAGCGTGAGGTCGCACAAGCGCGGCTCGGTGGTCGGTGGGATTCGGCCGAGTCCAATCAACTCGACGATCGTTGCATCATGATGGTCCCGGCCGGACCACCGATGATGAATAGTGGGTACAACAGCAACTACCAGATCGTACAGGCCCCGGGGCAGGTGATGATTCTGGCCGAGATGATTCATGACGCGCGGGTCGTGCCACTCGACGACCGCGAGGGGCCCGGCACCGGCTTGCGTCAGTGGGTCGGCTTGTCGCGGGGGCGCTGGGAAGGCGAGACGCTTGTCGTCGAGACGTCCAACTTCAATGCCAAAAATCCCTTTCGTGGTTCCAGTGAGCGGATGACGGTGACGGAACGTTTTACCCGGGTAGCGGAGGATCGCATCGACTACCAGTTCACGGTCAACGATCCGGGCACATGGGACCGACCGTGGACGGCCGAGATGCCGATGCAGCGGACGCGCGGACCGTTGTTCGAGTTCGCGTGCCATGAAGGGAACTACGGGCTCTACAACACGCTCGTCGGCGCGCGTCTGGAAGAGCAGCAGGCCGCCGAGGCGGGGCAGGGCAGGGACCGTTGATGCGCATGGTGACCAGGGTGGGGCACGCGCAGCTCGTGGCGGCGTGGATGGCGGTCGCCAGCGTCGTCGCAAGTGGCCCGGTGTCGGCGCAGACCACGGAGTATCGCGTGCCGCGTGCGCCGGATGGCAATCCGGACCTCAACGGTATCTGGCAGGCGTTGAATTCCGCGCACTGGGACGTGGAGCCGCATGGGGCCGGGCCCAGCGTGGTCCGCGACCTGGGCGCGTTGTCGGCGACGCCGGCCGGGCTCGGGGTGGTGGTTGACGACGTGATTCCGTATACCGCTGACGCCCTCGCGCGACGAGACGAAAACCGTGCGAACCGGCTCCAGCGAGACCCGGCCATCAAGTGCTACCTCCCCGGTGTACCACGCGGCATGTATATGCCGTTTCCGGTCCAGATCCTGCAGAGTCAGGACCACATCATGATTCTGCATGAGTTCGCCGGTGCGGTCCGCACGGTGTATATGGATGGCCACGTGCCGGCGCCGGCCGATAGCTGGATGGGGTGGTCAAACGGGCGCTGGGAGGGCGACGCGCTGGTCATCGAGACCACCGGGTTCAATGGGATGACCTGGCTCGACCGATCGGGCAACTTTCACTCGGACGCGCTACGCGTGGTCGAGCGACTGACCCGGCGGAGCCCGGAGACACTTTCCTATGAGGTGACGCTCGAGGACCCGAGCGTGTTTACGCGCCCGTGGACCATGCGTATGCCGCTGTACCGTCGCGTCGAAGCGAACGCCCAGTTACTCGAGTTCCGCTGCGTGGAGTTCGTCGAAGACCTCATCTACGGTCATCTCCGCAAGCAGCCGCAACCATGAAGGAGAGCCTGTCCATGCGTGCGACATTCGTCTGCGTCGCGGTCGCCATCGGTGTCCTGCTGATGAGCACGGCCGTTTCGACCCACCACGCCTTCTCGGCTGAGTTTGACATCGCGAAGCCGCTTGAGCTGACCGGGAAGCTCGTGAAGTGGGAAATGATCAATCCGCATTCGTGGTTTCATATCGACATCGAGGACGAGACCGGCGCGGTCGTGACCTGGAGCATTGAAGGCGGGAGTCCGAACGAACTGATTCGGAACGGCGTGACCAAGAACAGCCTTGCCATTGGCACGCAGCTCATCATCGAAGGCTATTACGCCAAGGATGGGAGCGCGAAGGGTGTGGGCCGAAACTTCCTGCTTGCCGGTGGTGAGCGGCTGTTTCTCGGTGGGTCCGCGCCCCCGGTGGCGCCTGCCGCACCAGAGTAGCGGGCCAGCGGCTCGGCGGGATGGCGATTTACGCTTGGGTGGGTTAAGCAACTCGTCTAGGATGCGACACATGGCGGACCACCTGATGGGCGCAACTGTTGGGTGTGATTCGACGAAACGGGGAGCCCAATGATGCGACGACGTATCGCGGCGATCGTGATGGCGTGTGGTGTGGCGTGGACGGCTGGTCCCGCAGACGCCACGGCCGAGTCACCGACCTACAATCAGGAGGTCGGTTCGATTCTGCTTGAGAACTGCGCGAGCTGCCATCGACCAAATCAAGTGGCGCCGATGCCGCTCCTGTCTTACAAGGATGTGCGCCCCTGGGCGCGGGCGATCAAGTCGAAAGTGGCATCTCGAGAGATGCCGCCGTGGTTCGCCGATCCCAGGTACGGGACCTTCTCCAACGACATCAGTCTGACAGACGACGAGATCGCGACCATTGTGGCGTGGGTCGACGCCGGGGCGCCGGAGGGAGACGGCATGTCGCCGGAAGCGCCGCGGTTCTCCGATGCGGGCTGGAGCCATCCGTCCGGGACCGAGCCTGACTACGTGATCGAGTTTCCGATCGCGTGGGAGGTGCCCGCCGACGGCGAAACGCCGAATTTCAACCTGTATACGCCGTTGCCGTTCGATGATGTCCTGCGCGTGTCCGCCACGCAGGTGCGGCCAGGCAACTACGCGGCGACGCATCACATCACCACCGGGCTGGTGAACATGCCGCCGGGGAAGGTGCTCGGTACCGGTCCTGCCTGGGCCGGCGGGCCAGCCGTGGACTACGTGCCCGTGCCCGACCCAGATGCCGACTCTGAGGCCCTCGCCGCGCGTGCCGGGCAGGCGCGGCGCACGCCCCGGACGGTGGACCCCGAGGCACGCGAGGAAGCGGCGGCACAGCGCGCCGGATTCGGGCCCTACATTCCGGGTGTCGGCGCGGATGTCGCCGGTCCCGGTCAGGTTCGAGAGATTCGCGGCGACCTGTTCGACTACGTGATTTGGAACCTGCACTACCAGGCCACCGGAAAGCCTGAAGTCGCTCGGCCATCGATTGGGGCCTGGCTGGCAACCGAACAGCGGACGCAGCGAGTTCGCAGTTTGGGGCTACGCGAGGCCACCTCAGAGGGGCGTCAGCTCGTTGCTGCGGCCCCGATGACGGCGGAGGATCGAGCGCTCGCCGGCCCGCGTCAGGTGGGTCAAGGATTGAATCCGACGCTGGCCCCCATTCCGCCACACGAGGGCAATTGGACCGTCACGGGAATCGGTGCGTTCCAGAACGATGCGGTCATTCAGAGCCTGTTCGTCCACGCCCATGTGCGTGGCAAGGACTTCACCTGGCTGCTGACCTATCCCGATGGACGTGAAGAAGTGCTGCTGCGGGTCCCGAACTACGACTTTGACTGGCAGTTCGAGTATGAGCTGGCTGAGCCGCTGCACGTGCCAGCCGGGAGCACCGTCAAGTCGATCGCCCGGTACGACAATTCGCGGAACAATCGTCGGAACCCGGCTCCGCAGAAAGAAGTGTACTGGTCCGAGCAAAGTTGGGATGACATGTATCTGACGAATGTGCGCTACACGAACGCCGACGAGACCAGCAGCGAGAACTGAACCAGTCGTTCCTGGTGATACCGGTATGAAGGTGCGACTCGGTGGGGCTCTGGGGGGCGTGGCGGCGCTGGCGCTCTGGCCAGGCGTGCTACCGGCGGTCGACGCGGCCACTCCTCAGACGCCGCAAGCGCGACGCACGCCCCAGGTCGAGATGGTGCAGGCGGTCGGATGTGTCGAGCAACGAATAGGGAATAGCTGGTGGTTGACCCAGGCCTCAGAGCCGGAAGTCAGTCCGCCTGGCGTATTCAACCGGGTTCAGGTGGACGCGGTCCTCGCGGCACTGGCGCTTGGCACTCGCGAGTTTGAGCTCGTGGGTGTGGCCGACTTTCTCGACGCAGAGGGTCTACTCGCCACCGGTAATCGGGCTGACTTCACCTCGCCGGATCAGGTCAACGCCACTGGTGAGCTGCGTCAGGGGCGGACCGTCCTGGTGAAGGGGCTGTTGATCGAGGCCGATGGCGTCTCACGTGTCAACCTCACCACGGTGGTCGGCCTGGCCGAGCGTTGCGGATAGACGGAGCGGTGTCGTCCATGACCATGACAGATCACAGGGCTCGGGCTGGTCGTCTTCTCGCGCTGGTGGCCGTCGTCGCGGTGGTGGCTGCGCCCGTTGCCGGACAGACGCGGGCGCAGATCGAGGCGGAGCCGATCCAGAAGCTGCGAGCCGGCGAGACCACGGTCCCGGGCGAATGCCTCACCCGAGAGGAACTCGATCTGCTCACAGGGTTGAGCGCGCTTCGGCGGCCGACGGTCGGGGTGGAAGGCGACGGTGACGACCCGGCGCCCTTTGACCCGCACTACTTCATTGGCACCTGGAAGATCGAGGGTGTGCTTCCAGATTCGCCGCTCGGTGACGCCGGCGAATTCTACGGTACCGAGAGCGTGCGCCACCTGCAGGGCTGCTCGTATGAGAGCCGCATCGAGGCAACCTCTGTCGATACGCCGGTGACGGTGGCCGTGCGCACCGAATATGATCGACGGGCGCAGTATCTGGTGCGATGGGAAGACGACAGTCGCGGTCTCCAGTCTTTGAAAATAGGCCGGGTGGGTGGAGATCCAGGTGGCTATTTTTCGCACCACTGGCAAGCCGCGCCGGTGACCCGCGGGGGGCAGCAGATCAGGCTCGCAGGTCGGACCTTCATCACCTCACCAGACAACTACGAAGTGCAGATGCGTATTGCCACCGACGGCGGCGAGTTCGCCAATCTCGGTCGGCTCCGCTGGAGTCGTGTGCTCGACGACGCACCGTAGAGTCCCGGCGCGCCCGGTCGCGCCTCTCACCAGTCCATCGCAGAACGCACCACGCGGGGGCCAGTGTGCGAGCAGGCTGGTGCCGCCGATTGACTCAGCCGACGGACAACCCTTGGCGCCGGTGTCGGAACAGCCAGACGATATCGAGGGCGAACGAGGCCAGCAGTAGCGCGAGTGTGACTCCCGCGGCGGCAATCGCCAGCGGAATCGGCACGATGGGGCCCAGACAGACCAGCAAGGCGATGCCCTGGACGACGCACCCCGCCTTGCGTCGGACGCGTTCGGGCAGCGGTGCACGTAACCATGGCAGCATCCAGCCGGCGGCTACGAACACGTACCGCGGCAGCCCAAGCAGCAGGACCCATGGTTCGACTCGGCCGCTACGCCAGACGAGGGCGGCGAGTACGAGCATGAGAAACGAATCGAGTTCCATATCGAAGCGTGCGCCGAACGCGCTTGCGCTCCTGGTCCGTCGCGCGACCCAGCCATCCACTCCGTCGAGACAGAGCGCGACCGTGGCCAACCCGATGATGAACCAGTGGCCGCCATCGAACTGGACCTGCGGGTGAGGGACGAGGGCAGCCAACGCCAGAACCAGCGTTGCGCGGCCGAGGGTCACCTGATTGGCAGGGCCCAATCCGGTACCAGGTCGCTGTGGTGGCAGGTGGCGCAGCAGCAGGGCGGCGGTCAATCCGTACAGCGCTGCGACGCGGAGCAAGTAGGTGGCTGGCAGGGCGAACGCAAAGGCGATCGCACCCGCGACCACCAGCAGGAGCATGACTCCCACGCCGATGTCGAGGAACGCGCCGTGCCGTCCCGACGAGGCCGTCCTGGTGCGGCGTGGGGGGGCGTTGCTCGTCATGGGCAGTGCGGCTCGTATGAAATGTAAGACAAGAACTGGTTTGTGGGCCGGTTTGCAGTCTGGTTGAAGTAACGTTCAGTGGGCTGACGGTCGGCGGAACACACCGCGCTGAGCGTGGCGTCTAGACCGCCACCCGAATCATCGAGACCTGACTACCAATGTCCGAACCCATTATCGCTCAGCAGTTTTGGATTCAGTCGCCGGGGCACGGGGAGATCCGCCAGGCCGCGCTGGGTGAGCTGCGGGACGGGGAGGTATTGGTGAAGGCCCGCTACTCCGGCATCAGTCGCGGCACTGAAGCGTTGGTCTTCGGCGGCCACGTGCCGGTCTCGCAATATGACGACATGCGAGCGCCATTCCAGGAAGGCGAGTTTCCGGGACCGGTGAAATACGGCTACTCCAGTGTCGGCGAGGTCGTCGCGGGTCCGGCCGAGTGGCAGGGCCGCACCGTGTTCTGTTTGTTTCCGCATCAGGATCGCTATCGCGTCCCCCTGAGCGCCGTAGCATTGGTACCGTCCGACGTGCCGGCCGGGCGCGCCGTGCTGGCGGCCAACATGGAAACTGCCGTCAATGTGGCCTGGGATGCTCGACCCGCGGTAGGTGACCGCATCGTCGTCGTCGGCGGCGGGGTTGTGGGCTTGCTCGTTGCCTGGCTCTGTCAGCAGATGGCCGGTGTGGAGCTGACGGTCGTCGATCCCAATTCCACGCGTGTCGCGGTGGCCGACGCACTCGGTGTGCGGTGCGTGACGGAGCCGCCCGGCGACACCGAGGCGGATGTGGTGATCCACGCAAGTGGCCGTCCGGAGGGGCTGGTGACGGCGTTGAGTCTGGCCGGCACCGAGGCGACGATCGTGGAGGCGAGTTGGTATGGGGCACGAGAGGTGCCGCTGCCGTTGGGTGAACGTTTTCATGCGCGCCGGTTGACGCTGCGCAGTAGTCAGGTCGGTCGGTTGTCGCCAGCGCAAGTCCCGCGTTGGACCCATGGCCGGCGTCTGGCCCTCGCGTTGACGCTGTTGCGAGCGACAGAGCTCGATGTCTTGATATCGGGAGAGAGTCACTTCACGGAGCTGCCGACCGTCATGGAGGTATTGACGCGGGAGCCGGGGGACACACTGTGCCACCGCATACGTTACGAATCATGAAGCAACGGAGGACCTGTGTACAGCCTTAATGTTCGCGATCACTTCATGATCGCGCATAGCTTTGACGGTGCGGTGTTCGGCCCCGCCCAACGCCTGCATGGCGCGACCTATGTCGTCGACGCCACGTTCCGACGAACGGAATTGGACCCGGACGGTCTCGTCGTCGACATCGGCCTGGCGAGCGAGCAGCTCCGCTCTATCTTGTCGGGTCTGTCTTTCCGGAACCTCGACGATGAGCCGGCATTCGCTGGGCAGAATACGACGACCGAGTTTCTCGCGCGGACCATCTTCGATCGGCTGGCGCAAGCGGCGCGGGATGGCGCGCTGGGGGACGGCGCGCGCGGGGTGACGGCGATTTGCGTCAGGCTGAACGAGTCGCATGTGGCCTGGGGGAGTTACGAAGGACAGGTGTGACGGCGCCGGAACTCCACGTGGTCGTGCCAGGCCCGATCGACCAGCGGACCGGCGGCTACATCTATGACGCTCGGGTGGTGGCCGGTCTGCGTGAGCTGGGGTGGTGTGTCGTTGTCCACTCGCTCGCCGGGGCGTTTCCCGAGCCAGACGCACACGCGCGCGCCAGCCTCATCTCGACGCTGGCGGCCATTCCTAGCGGTCAGCGCGTGGTCATCGATGGCTTGGCCATGGGCGCCCTCCCGGGGCCGGTCCTGGCTGAAGCGCCTCGACTACGACTCCTGTCGCTGGTACATCATCCGCTGGCCGACGAGACCGGCCTGAGCCGGGCCGCTCAAGACCGTCTGGTCGCGCTCGAGCGCGAGGCGCTGATGGCCTGCTCGGGCGTGCTGGTGACCAGCGCGTTTACCGCCCGCCGACTTCGTCTGTATGGTGTGACGGCCGACCGCGTGCGAGCGGTCTCTCCCGGCACGGACCGGCACGAGCGGGCCGTGGGACCCGGCCGCTCCGAACCGCCTGCCCTGTTGTGCGTGGGGTCGGTGACGCCCCGGAAGGGACAGGACGTACTGGTGCGCGCCCTCGCCGAGGTACGAGATCTGGCATGGACCTGTGTGTGCGTCGGTCGGCTCACGTCCGATCCGGCGTTCGCCGGTTCG
This sequence comes from uncultured bacterium, assembly GCA_963934795.1. Lineage (GTDB taxonomy): Bacteria > Acidobacteriota > Vicinamibacteria > Vicinamibacterales > UBA8438 > UBA8438. The sequence goes on along the minus strand of CAWWAF010000109.1, from coordinate 4,180 downwards.
GTGCAGCGAATGATCCACGAGGCGCGGTTGGACGATCGCATACAGCTGACTGGCGAGTGCGACGCCGCCGCGCTCGACCGCTTCTACCACCACGCGTCGCTGTGTGTGCTGCCGTCTCATTACGAAGGCTACGGCATGGCGCTCGCCGAGGCCGTTGCGCGTGGTCTGGGCGTGATCAGCACTACCGGTGGGGCCATTCCCGACACGGTGCCAGATGGTGCCGGCGTCTTGGTGCCGCCCGGGGACGGCGCCGCTCTTACGGCGGCGTTGCGTGACTTGCTGATGACGCCGGAGGGAGGCGCGCGACGAGCCGCGCTTGCCGCCGCAGCTGCCCGGCACGCCGATGCGCTGCCTCGGTGGGACGAGACGGCGACGCGATTCGCCGACGCCGTCAAGGAGTTGACATCTGATGGAGACGTTTGACGCCGACTGGCTGGCGCTACGCGAGCCGCTCGATCACATATCGAGATCCAAGGACTTGATCGCGCCGCTCGTCCACGCCTGGGACACTGGCGGGTGGTCGCGGGTGCTGGATCTGGGCAGTGGGACCGGATCGAATCTTCGGTATCTGGCGCCGCGACTTCCCCCGGATCAAGACTGGGTGCTGGTCGACCATGACCCCGATCATCTGCGCACGCTGCGCGCCCTCAAGCGGCCGCCGGGCGTGCGAAGTCTGACGGTGTCGTCGCGGGATCTCGCGACACACGAGTGGGGCGACATGGCGGGAGCGGATCTGGTCACGGCCTCCGCGCTGCTCGACCTGACCTCCGAGCACTGGCTCGACCGACTCGTGACCGCGTGCGCCGCGCGTGGGTGTGGCGTTCTGTGCGCGCTGACCTACAACGGACGTATCAGTTGGTCGGAGGGGCGCCTGGACGACCCGTCGGTTGGTCCCGGCACCGGGGGGACCGTCCAGGATGACCTGTTGGTCCGAGAGGCGGTCAACGCCCACCAGGCCGGCGACAAGGGCTTCGGACCAGCACTGGGGCCTGCCGCCGCTGCGCTGGCGGAGGAGCGATTTCGATTGGCCGGGTACCGCACGACCCTCCATGAGAGCGCGTGGCGACTCGGGGGCGAGGACCGTCCGATCGTTGAACGGTTGATCGAGGGGTGGGCAGGGGCGGCAGCCGCGATGCGGCCGAACGACGAGGCTCGTATTCGCGTCTGGGCCGAGGCCAAACGGACGGTCGTGGAGACCGGTGCCTTCTCGCTCACCGTGGGGCACCACGATCTGCTCGCCCTCCCCCCCGAGCGGCCATGAAACTGCCCGGCGCCCTGCGAGTCCTGTTGACGGTGGCCCTGCTGCTCGGGTTGTCCTGGTGGTTCGATCTGGACAGCGTCGTGGCGCGACTGGTGGACATGCGCCCAGGGTGGGTGACATTGGCCTTGGGCCTCTCCGTCATTCAGGTGGCGGTACTGGCGTGGCGCTGGCGGTTCACCGCGCATCGACTGGGCGTGGGCTTGTCGTTTGTCGAGGCGTGGCGTGAATACTACCTGTCGATCTTCTTGAACCAGGTGTTGCCGGGCGGCGTCATGGGTGACGTCTCGCGCGCGTGGAGACAGGCTCGTGGACGTAACCGACGCGAACAGGGCGAGTCCGGCGGTCCGGCGGCACGAGCGGTGATCTTCGAACGCGTGTCGGCGCAGGCGGTCATGACCTCGGTGGCCCTCCTGTCGCTGCTGGTCCTCCCTGTGGCCGTCAGTCGGCGTTCTGGCACGATGATCGTCACGATGGCGGCAGCGGCTACGGTGATCGTCGTGGCGATCGGTCTTTGGTGCAGACGTCAGTCCTCTGCCCAGTCGCCCACCGGGCGGGTGCTGGCGGAACTGGTCAGCGCCCATCTGTCTCCCTTGACGTTCGCCGTGCAAGCGACGAGCGGCCTGTTCGTTGTCGCCACCTACCTGGCCACCTATGTGGCCGCGGCACGGGCGGTCGGGGTGGAGACGCCGTTTCTCGTCATCCTACCGCTGGTGGCGCCGGTGCTGATGACGATGCTGATTCCGGTGACCATCGCGGGGTGGGGGCTGCGTGAGAGCGCCGCCGCTCTGTTGTGGGGAGCGGTTGGTCTCACTGCGACCGACGGTGTTGCGATCTCCGTCGCCTACGGCCTGATCGTCCTGGTCGGCAGCTTCCCTGGCGCCGCGATCCTGGCCCTTGGGCGGCGCGCGTAAACGGACGCACCCGTCTCGCTTCACCGATTCACGAGCTACCTCGCCGTGGCTCTCGGTCGCTGGGTGTCGACAGCGTGGCACGTCGACCCTGTCCCTCCTTGTGGCTCATGATGAAACAACGTTTAGAAGTTTCGATGACCTTGTGGACCGACGTGACCGGGGCCTCTCGGGTCATGGCATCGCCTGAGCTGGGGACGACGCATCTTCGTATTCTCGCGGGGGTGTTTCTGATTGAGATCGAGCACGTCGGCGACCTGATCGCGCCGGTCAGCCCATAGACCGAACTGAGGCGGGTGCGCCGTCACGTCCAAGGCCGCGCGAAGGACTGTCTCGAAGAATAGAAGTATATTTGGCACGACGATCGCGATATCTAGACTGACCGCTGCCTTGGCCTGCCTCCTGATCGCGCGCTCGGCGCGAGTCGAATCCGCTCAGGTGCGCACCTGTCGTTGATGATGACTACAACTATCGAAGAATTTATTGAGGGTGTGGAGACGCGCGACCTGCGGGTCGGCATCGTGGGGCTTGGCTATGTGGGTCTGCCCCTGTTGATCGAGGTCGCCAACGCCGGGTTTCACGTCAGAGGTTTCGACGTCGACGCCGAGAAGACCGCCAGGCTCGTGGCGGGCGAGTCCTACATTCGTCACATTCCGGCCGAGCACATCATGGCGCTGGACCGGGCACGCGTCGACTACACGACAGACTTTGCCGAAAGCGCCGATTGCGACGCCATCGTCATTTGTGTCCCGACGCCCTTGACGAAACACCGGGAACCGGATCTCACCTACATCTTTCAGACGGCCGAGCAGCTTGGTCCTCATATAAGACGGGGACAGTTGATCGTGCTGGAGTCGACGACGTTCCCTGGTACGACGCGCGGCGTCCTGGCGCCGCGGCTGTCCAGCATTTCCGGACTGGATGCGGAGACCGATTTCCACATGGCCTATTCACCGGAGCGGGAGGATCCCAACAATAAGGAGTTCTCGACCGGCACGATACCCAAGGTCGTCGGCGGTATGACCGATGCCGCCTTGCGTATGGCCTCCGCCATGTACAGGACCGTCATCTGTCGCACGGTCGAGGTGTCGTCGTGCGAAGTCGCTGAAGCGACGAAACTGATGGAGAACATCTTTCGGTGCGTCAACATCGCGTTGGTGAACGAGTTGAAGATCGTGTTCACCGAAATGGGTATCGATGTGTGGGAGGTGGTCAACGCCGCGCGGACGAAGCCATTTGGCTTCATGCCGTTCTATCCAGGCCCTGGATTGGGCGGGCACTGCATTCCGATCGATCCGTTCTATCTCACCTGGAAAGCCAAGGAGTATGGCATCGCGACGCGCTTCATCGAATTGGCCGGCGAAATCAATACCGAGATGCCGAACTACGTGGTCGAACGGACGATGCTCGCACTGAACGACTACGAGAAGACGGTACGCGGGAGTCGCATCGTGTTGGTGGGGCTGTCCTACAAGGCGAACATCGATGACATTCGAGAAAGCCCGAGTTTTGTGCTCTGGCGGAAACTGAAAGAACTTGGCGCCGAGGTCGACTATTTCGATCCGTTCTGCCTCGAGGTGCCTCGTACTCGCGACTATCCACAGTTCGCCGGTATCAAGAGCAAGACCATGGCGGACATCGAGTCGGGAGGCTATGACGCTGCGCTCATTGCTACGGGGCATGACGACGTCGACTACGCCACGATCGCACAGAGCGTCACGGTTGTGATCGACACGAGGAACGTTGCCGAAGGTCAGGGCAATGTGGTCACGGCCTAGCGTCACGGTCAGACAAGCGCGGTAGCCACCGTCACGACGGACCGGTGCCCGCCGCGACGATGTCCAGATTCCCATCCATCGGCTGCCCCCTAGGGCATCCGGCGCGTCAGCGTGAGGGCTGACCGCGCAGGTCGAAGTCGAACAGGACATCGTCGCCGAGATGGAACGTTCGGCACGAGGGACGGAGTGCGTCGTCCAGGGCGGTGATCGGTGGGAGCGTGAGCGCCGGGCGT
>CAWWAF010000108.1:0-12540 GCA_963934795.1 uncultured bacterium | reverse complement strand
CAGCACGCGCCCGTTTGATGGCAGCCCCTTGGCGATGTTGCTCAAGATCGTCACGCACTGCTCATCGTTCCAGTCGTGGAGGATCTGCTTGAGGATGTAGACGTCGGTACCCCCCGGAACCGACGCAAAGAAGTCGCCCCCGAGTACATGGCAGCGCCCGCCGAGGTTCCGCGCCTCAATCGCGCTGCTGGCTCGCTCGGCGACCTCGGGCAAATCGAACAGAATGCCGCCGATGTCGGCGTGCGCGTCGAGGACGGCCGACATCAGCGTGCCGCCGGAGCCGCCGATGTCCGCGACCCGCTGCACCCCCACGAAGTCGACCAGACGCACCAGTTCCCCGGCGACCAACTCCGACAGACCCTGCATCGCCCCCATGAACGCCGCGCGCTCCTCGGGGTGATCGCCATAGTGCTCGAAGATGCTCTTCCCGAGGATCTTCGGCGCCTACCGCCCGCCTTGACGGCGTCGGTGAACGCCCCCCACGGCGCCCAGTGGCCCTCCGCAGTCTGGGCGATCGCCATGTCGCGCATTGACCCCGGTACGCCGGAGCGCAGGGTCTCTCCGATCGGGGTCAGAGAGAACCGATCGTCGTCGTGATGCTCCAGGACACCAACGCTGGCCGCTACTCGCATGACCCGAAATAACGCGCTCGCGTCTGCGCCGACGTCACTCGCGAGCGCGTCGGCGCCTCGCGGCCCGTCGACCAGTAAGTCGCAGACGCCCAGGCGGGCCAGGGCCCCGACGGTCTGACTGACCCAGTAGCCAGTGATCATCTTGAACATGACCTCAGGGGGCGGGGGCACTACGTTCGGATTTGTCATAGGTTCTGTTTCCTGGGACCGACCACTCGGCGATCCCCTCCAGTCAATTGGTCCCTGTGTGGTCTTTCGGTGACGTCGTTCGTTCGTGCCCCGGGGGGAGCCCTGCCGGGGGCAGATGCATTGCAGCGACAATCGCTCACGGCGCTGGCTCGAGCCGGAGCAGCGCTCCGTTGTCCTCGTCAGTTAACAGATACAGCAACCCGTCAGGGCCCTGGCGTACTTCGCGGATTCGCCGCCGGAGTTCCTGCAGCATCGACTCGCGACGTATCTCCTCGGTAGTGTCGTTGAACACGATGCGCTGCAGGTGGGCTGTGCCCGGAATGCCACCTTCGCGTAGCGATCCCACAAAAACGTTGCCCTTCCACGCGGGGAAGCGGTCACCGGTGTAGACGGCCATGCCGGCGACCGCAATGGCGGGCAGCCAGACGACCAGCGGCGACTCCATGCCCTCGCGGGTCTGATGCTCGGACACGCGCGCGCCCGGAAACAGCCGTCCGAAGCTGACGACGGGCCATCCGTAGTTGCGACCCGGCAAGATGATGTTGATCTCGTCGCCACCGTTCGGTCCGTTCTCGTGGTTCCACAACATCCCGGTCTCTGGATGCACGATGAGGCCAAGCTGGTTGCGGTGTCCCAATGAGTAAATTTCCGGCCGATAGTTCGCCTGGCCCACGAATGGGTTGTCGGCTGGCACGGATCCGTCGTCGTTGAGCCGGAGAATCTTGCCGCGCAGGCTCATCGGGTCTTGCGCCCCTCGGCCCACCTCCGCGATTGCGCCGACCCGGCCGCCGGTGGACATGTAGACCTTTCCGTCACGCCCGATCGCCACGCGGCCGTTGAGCCCGGAGTTGCCATCGAACGCCTCGGTGACCAGCAGGTCCCTGACGTCCGTGAGCGAGTTGTTCTCGAGCCGACCTCGGGCCAGCGCGGGTGAGCCCAGGCCGTCTTCGGCGTACTTGGTATAGGTCAGGTAGATGAGTCGATTGTCACCAAACTGTGGATGGACGGCGACATCCATGAGGCCCCCGTTGCCGTCTGTTCTGACCTCGGGTACGCCCGTAATGTCGTTCGGGTCGAGGACGCCATCGCGAACGATTCGCAAGCGACCGGCCCGCTCAGTGACCAGAAGGTCGCCGCCGGGGAGGAAGGCGATGGCCCACGGATGCGAAAGCCCGCTGGCGACGACACTGACCCGGACCTTGTGCTGCTCGGCGGTGTCGAATACTCAGGGGCCAGCGCCCAGTGGCGGCACCGGTACGCCCAGAGGCGGCGATTCCTGCGCGTACCCGAGCATGAGCATGCCGAGCACCAACGGCACGGCCCAATAGATCGGATTTCTCGCCCTCATGCGCACCTCCCCCGTGAGCCGACGAGTATAGGTCGATCATGGGTTTGCCCGGCTTCGGGCTCTCTGGTTGGTGATTTGGCACGCTTTGGGTAGGCCCCACGCCGACCCGTATAATCCGGTGGCTGGGCGAGCGGCGTCGGGTTGTCAGCGTCGTCCAGACGGTACCGCTCTTCAAGGAGACGATTCATGCCTCGACCCATTACATGCTTCCTAGTAGTTGCCTTACTGACCGGTGTGCCCGCTCTCGCACAGGACGGCGGTGCCACCATTATTCCCAAGCGCGAGGTCAACGAAGTGCTATTGCAGGGCCTGGACAATCTGGCCACTGGTAGCACCGTTAGCGACATCGTGGTCAGACACCTGGATGTGGGGGACGAGTACATTGGTGTCTCCGTGGTTCAACGCAGCAAGGTGGAGGTCAGAGACACCATTGGTGGCATCGCCCATCCGGACCTGGACGAGATGTACTACATCGTCTCTGGCACCGGCATCATGGTGACCGGCGGTGAATTCGTCAACAAACAATCCAGTGTCAGCTCGCTACTGGGCCCCATGGATCGAGGAGAGATTCGTGGCGGGGTCCTTCAGTATGTCGAGCCCGGGGATATTGCGATCATCCCCAAGGGCATGCCCCACGGCTGGCACAAGACCGATACCGATGCCATCAGCTACATCATCTTTCGCGGCGATCCCAACAAGGTCATGGACATCAAGATCGACTAGTGCCTTGCTCGTGCCGGTCTCACTCGCGACCGCCGTGGCCATGAGTGCCCTGACGGGCTTGTTGTGTCTGACCACGGTGCAGCTCGAGGACCAGCCGGGAGATCCTGGTGGCGGCCACCGGAGTCCGACTCTGTATCACGCGATGACTTGGAACGACACGTCGTGCGAGTGCCCTGCGTCGTTCGTGGATGAGACGCTCACTCGCGTGCCGTTGCCGATAGCTTGTAGGTCGGCCATGCTGAGTTCGACGGTGTGGGGGGGGACTTGAGTCACCCTGGATATCCAGAGTGACCATCGTTCGCGTGAGGTCTGCGGTCGAGAGATCCGCCTGGTGTCCGTGGTTCGCCGAGACGGTCGCAAAGATGGTGGGCTCCCCGTTGGTTGGCGCCGTGGGGCTGTCGCTCTCGCAGCCGGCGACGGTGATCGTGGCCCCGGCGAGCATCGCCAGAGCAGATTTCAACGTGAACTCACGCCGAGTGATTGAATCTCCCATCACAGTCCTCCCCCAATTGGCCTACGCCTCAGGCGGACGCAGGCTTGAGCCCGAGATAGTGCACAGGTGGTGCCAACGACCTCGCGTCGCGAGCGTCCGCCCCGTGGTGCCGGCAGATCGCCGGATACGGTATCGGGCCGGCGCTCGTGTCGGACGAACTCTATGTCCTTGCAAGTCAATTGAAATATTTGACTTACGCACATGTCGGCAACAGGGCAGGTCCGTGTGGGGGCTCCGCTCCTGGGTTGTCAGGTCGGCAGTATTTGGTTTCGCCACCGTGGGGCTGGTGGCCGCCGCCGTAGCCCCGGCTCCAAGCTCGTGGATTGAGCTTCGACCAAATGGATCTGGCCACGCAGAGTGCGGAAGCCATGCAATCCATGGAGCGGCACCCAGCCAGGGCCCGAGGCCGGGTTGCGGAGATCCGATCCGACGCCGATGAACCCTCGAAGGCGCTGCGAACCCAGTCTGTGGCACACTTCCACCTCGGGAGTGCGCGCGATTGCGCTCTCGTAAATCGTTTCCAGGTCACGCCCCCTGAATGCAAATCGCGCGGTCGGGTGGATCTGGGCGCCGTTCACGTGGAGAGACTACCTTTGACTAACTCACTCGCATCCAGCATTGGATCTCGCGGCTTTCGCCTTGTTGCTTTGTATGTCTGTCTAGTTTCGCCCGCCTGTGCGTCGGTGCCGGTCGAGTGGGTAGACGTACCGCTGGCCGACAATGTCTACTTTGAAGCCAACGCTGTGTATCAGACGGACCAGGTTGAAATTCCAGTTCCTGCCAATTCTGCTTTGGAGTACATGCTGGACATGAAACAAGGCCACTCAGTCTCGTATCTGTGGAGATCCACAGATATCTCGAATCCTGAACTTCTTCTGGCAGAGTTTCATGGGCATACGGTCAGAGATTCTGAAGCACCTGGAGATGTCATGATTTTCAAGGAGAGCCGTGGCGACACGTCAGATGGCTATCTGGTCGCGCCGTTTGACGGTGTGCATGGCTGGTATTTTTCGAACGAAACGGACAGCGACATTAATATCGCTCTGTCGCTGTCTGGTTTTTATACGATAGCTGACATGAACTAACAGTTCTCCTGGAGGCTCGATGTAGGGGACATCGATGTAGTCCCTCCAGGATGGGTCGAGGCAGAGCCCGGCCTCAGTGGGCACAGGTCACCTCATTCCAGGCGCGGAGCACGGATAGGTTGGGTGCGCGGCATCACGCCAGACCGTGGCTCGTGCCTCGCCGAGGCGTGGTCTAACGGCGTTCGACGGCATCTTCCTGGAACTGGTGGGCCCTATTGCGCGCCGCGACAACGTCGCCCCACCAAGTTGGTGCGAGGCGGGCTGACCGCGCCGGGCACACTGGTATAGAAGTTCTTGGGCGTTACGGGGTCTTCGGGGCGGCCTCGGCCCCAGGCGGTTCCGTGAAGGATGCGATGGGAATGCGCTCGTACCGCACCTCGAGCACTTGCAGTTGCTGCGTACCGCCCGGAGCGTGGAGGACCGCTGAGTCGCCTGGACCACACGTCATCAAGGCGCGCGCCAGTGGCGACGCCCAGCTAACGAAGTGGCCTTCTCGATCGACCTCGTCGAGCCCGACAATACTGACCACCCGCTCCATGCCAACGGCGTCGTCGTAGCGCACAGTCGCTCCGAAGAAGGCATGTGTCGCCGCCCGCCCGGTCCTTGGGGCTTCCGGGTCCACGGTTTCCGCGGCATCGATGCGTTGGGTGAGGAAGCGAATCCGGCCATCGATCTGGCGCAGTCGCCGTTTGCCGTACTGATAGTCGGCGTTTTCGCTGCGATCGCCGTTGCTCGCTGCCCAGGCGACCACCTTGGTCACCGCCGGCCTTTCTCTACTGAGCAGAAAGTGCAGCTCGTCTCTGAGTCGCTGCAAGCCGGCCGGTGTGATGAAGTTCTTGTCGGACTGCTTCGTCAACGCCTGGCTCATGGGGCTGGACTGCACTGTCGTGTTGCCGACGAGTGCGCGTTTCTCTCTTCCGCGTAGCGTTCCGGTCCTCGTGTACCGGCGGGCTCGTCACCGACCGGTGCTGGACGGCGTCGGCCGGCCCCGCCAGTCATCCGGATCAGGATATTACATGTGAGGACTGCTTGCTCTCCCGCCCTTTTGGCGATCCTCCGCCGGTATAATCGGCCTTCACTACCAGACAGCCGAGGCCCAACGCCGTGCGCACGTCTGAAGCTTGAGCCAGACAGGTTCTGACCGACACGGAGAAGCGCCCGCAGGGCACTAAGATGAGCCTCATGACCTTGACCGTGAACGGTCAGACCTACACCGTGGACGTGGCCCCCGAGATGCCACTGCTCTACGTGCTGACCGAGAACCTCAGCTTACGTGGCCCGAAATACGGATGTGGACTGGGTCAGTGTGGCTCCTGCGTCGCCATTGTGGATGGCCGAGCCGAGCGGACCTGTGTCATGCCTGTCAGTCGCGTCGAGGGAGCAACGATTACGACCCTCGAAGGGCTGGGGACACCCGAGGACCCACATCCGCTCCAGCAGGCTTTCATCGACGAGCAGGCCGCGCAGTGCGGTTTCTGTCTAAGCGGGGTAATCCTGACCGCGAAGGCGCTCCTTGACGAGACGCCTCAGGCCACTGAGTCCGAGATACAAGCGGCCCTCAGGAATGTGTTGTGCCGATGCTTCGCTCAGACCCGCATGCTACGGGCCATCAGACGGTATGCCCAGGAGCGCGTGTAATGAGCGATAGCCACACCTCGCTCCCAGTCGAATCGCGGCTGACGCCAGCGGCCCGCAGCCGCCTTCATCCCGCGGGTCATTCGCGGCGTCGGTTCTTGCAGCGCTCAGGGTTGCTGATCGTGGCCTTTAGCGCGGCTGACATGGCGGGTCGCTTCGGTATAGCCTCGAGCGTGTCGGCCCAGGGTGGCAACACGCCCCAGACCCTCGATTCGTGGCTGAGTATCGACGCCGGTGGCCACGTCACGGCGTACACGGGACGCGCGGAGCTGGGGCAGGGCATGGCGACCGTCCAGACCCAGTTGGTGGCCGAAGAGCTATCGGTGCCGATGAGCCGCGTCACACTCGTGCAGTGCGACACCGCGCTCACCCCGGACCAAGGCACCTCGTCCGGCAGCATGGCACATCCGGTGAACTTCAATGACGGCAACCTGGCGCTGGCCGGGGCCACCGCACGCGAAGCCCTCTTCGAGATGGCGGCGACGAGGCTGGGCGTCGCGGTTGACCAGCTGACGGCGGCCGATGGCGTGATCAACCCACTCGGGGATGCAAGCACGAGCGTGACGTACGGCGAACTGATCGGAGACCGACGCTTCAGCATGGCCCTGAAGCCTGAGGCCAAACGAAAGTCCCCCAGCTCGTGGAGTGTGCTCGGCACATCGGTGCCTCGCCTCGACCTGCCGGAGCTGGTGACCGGTCGCTTCGAATTCGTGGACAACGTCCGTGTGCCCGATATGGTGCATGGACGCGTCGTGAGACCCCCCGCGGTCGGAGCCAAGGTGGTCAGCGTAGACCAGAGTTCGGTCGCCGGCCTGCCCGGCGTCCTGAAAATCGTCGTCCAGAACGACTTCGTGGGCATCGTCGCCGAGACGCTGTGGCAGGCCATGGAGGCCGCTCGCAGCCTGTCTGTCACGTGGTCGCAGGGTACCGGTCTGCCGGACCAGTCTGGTTTCTACGACTATCTTCGGCATCACCCCTCCAGACGGTCGACCCAGGTCGTTGTGTCTGACGACGTCGACGCGCAGTTGTCGAGCGCGACGACGGTGCTGGAGTCGACCTATCTGCACCCGTATCAGTTGCACGGATCGATGGGGAGCGCGTGTGCTGTGGCGGACGTGCGCAGCGACACCGTGACAATTTGGTCGGCGACGCAAGCCGTCTATCCACTGCGCGAGACGACCGCGATGGTGCTCGGCCGGAAGCCAGAGGACGTACGCGTCATCTTCGTGCGCGGGTCCGGGTGCTACGGCATCAACGGCGCCGATACCGTGTCGTACGACGCCGCGCTGATGTCCCAGGCGGTCGGCAGACCGGTGCGCGTGCAGCTCTCGCGCGAAGACGAGATGGCCTGGGGCGAAAATTATGGTTTGCCGTATGTGATCGATCAGCGAGTGGGCGTGGACGACGCTGGCAACATCACCGCGTGGGACGTGGAATCCTGGAGCGCCAGGCGCGGCGGGCGACCCGGCTCAACCACGCCGGGCAACGTGGCGACCGGCGCGCTGCTCGGGTTTTCCCCGACGCCGTTCGTACCCCGGGCCCAGGCCCCCGAACCCATACGGTTCAACAACCGGGGTAATGCGGCGCCGTCCTACGTGACCGGGCGCGTCGGGCAAACCGTGGGTGGCACGGGGACCGTGGCCGTCCAACGAGTCGTGCAGCACGTCGTCCCATCACCATTCTTGACCGGTGCGCTGCGTTCACCGCGACGCCTCCAGAACACGTTTGCCCATGAGTCGTTCATGGACGAGATTGCGGTCTCCGTGCGGGCGGACTCGGTCGAATACCGCCTCCGCCACCTCTCAGACGCCCGCCTTCGGGAGGTCACCCACGAGGCCGCCAGGACTGCCGACTGGCAGACGCGGCCGTCCCCGCGGTCCGACAAGCCACGCACGGGCGTCGCCAGTGGACGTGGCATCGCGTGCGTGCTGTATGAAGGCGACAATGGCTACGTTGCACTGGTCGCCGAGGTAGATGTCGACCAGGACACGGGCGAGATCGCCGTCACCCGATTTGTTGTCGCCCTGGATGTCGGGCCAATCTCCAACCCTGACGGCGCGCGGAACCAGCTCGAGGGCGGCCTCCTGCAGGGCCTGAGCCGTGCCGTCAGTGAGGAAGTGACCTGGGATAGCGCGAAAGTCACCTCTGTGGACTGGGCCGGGTACAAGAGCCTCTTTCTGCCCGATTGGTACCATTTACGGAGCAAGGTTGGCTCTCAGATACCCGTGGTCGAGACCGTGCTCATCAACCGCCCTGATGGCCCGGCGATGGGGGCCGGCGAAACGGCGATCACGGTCGTCGCGGCCGCCGTCGGTAACGCCATTTTCGATGCCACCGGCGTGCGCCTTCGTGAGGTGCCGTTCACACCTGAACGCGTGCGAACCGCGCTCTCCAGATCGAGATAGCGATCGGTCCACGCGCTGAGCGAGACGCTCGGTTCCCGGGGCGCTGGCAGGGTGAGGATCGTTCCTCGGCTCTACACTGGGACCGCCAAGATTGATGAGGACGGGATGGGCGGGGCATATGAAATTGTCCGGGCCGACAACTGGAGGTGTTCGATGAAGGTCTCATTGCATGAAGTCGGACGGCGGCTGCTACTGGGGGGCGCATGTCTGCTCGTGGGTGTCGCGATGGCGCATGGACAAGGAGCACCCCAGCCGCGTGTCGACATCGACGAGCTGAAGGCGGCCATCGACGGGGGAGCGACGGTGCTGTTGATCGACGTGCGGGAAGACTACGAGGTCGAGTCCGGGTCGATGCCAGGGTCTATTCACATTCCGCTCGGGCAGCTCGAAGACCGGATGTCGGACATCCCCAGGGACGTACGGCTGGTGTTCTTTTGAAACGGCGGTCGCCGAGCCTCCCGTGCTGCGGAGCTCTTCAAAGAGAACGGATACGAGACAACCGAATTCTGCGGGCTGAACGACTGGAAGGCGAAAGGCTACGCGCTGGGTGAAACGGCGAAGCCTGCGCCGGGGGCCATCACATCGAAGTAGGGCGCGAGGAGCGACTGTGTCGAGTCCAGCATCGCATCGTAACGCGGGGTCCGTTCTGGCCCGTTTCAACTCGCGCAGGGCGGCGGTGCTTATATCAGCCGTGGTCGGGGGCCTGGCCGTGACGCTCGCCGCCGGCGCTGTCCCGGCCGGCATAGAAGACATCGCCTTTTGTAACGCGCAGATGCGCGCGCTCCCCGCCGAATACGGTTATCTGCCCGACTGATGAACCGTGGTCAATCACATTCCCTTCCTGAGTCGCCGCACGTGCCGCGTTAGCGCCCGCACGACCGCCTGCGTCTCCTTTGCGGCGCCCCGGACCTCCTTGTTTGCCGTCGGTGGTAGAACCACCCCGTTCGGGCGGTCTAGACTTCTACCTTGAGCACCCCGGACTGTCGAGGATCTCCTCGCTGAACGAGGGGGCAGCATGACGTATGACCCGATCCGCCAGTGGTGTCTGACGTTCGGGCTCGACTTACGCCCGTCAGCGTGTGCCGTCCCATTACGGGGTGTAGTAATCTGTGTCGCGTCTCGGACGTGACCACGAATATTCGACCGAGGAGCAAGACCGCGACCCACGATGCCCCGTCGCGGCGCTCCCGAGTCACCTGGAAACAACACTAGAAGGAGGCAGCCTCGTGCAAGCGCTTCTTACGAACACGGCGGTTCGGTCTCCGCGCGCCCGCGCGGTCGCACGGATGAGCGGAACAGGCCTGCTGGCGGCCATCGTGCTCGGGAACCCGATGCTGGCGGCCGGCCAGGAGTGGACTCAGTTTCGCGGGCCTGGGGCGAGCGGCGTCGTGGCGGACAATGCCCGGCTGCCAGAACGGTGGAGCGCCACGGAGAACGTGGCGTGGCGTACCGAGGTGCCCGGGTTGGCGTGGAGTTCTCCAATCGTGGCCCGCGGCATGGTCGTCGTGACGACCGTCGTCAGCGAGGGTGAGGTGGAGGCACCGGAGGGCGGGTGGTACGCAGGCGGCGAACGCGACGTCTCGGACGACAGGCACCACTGGCTGGTGTATGGGCTCGACCTCGCGAGCGGTGAGACGCTGTGGAGAACTGAGGTCCATACGGGGGTACCCGAGTCGTCGAATCACATGAAGAACACGTTCGGGTCAGCCACCCCGGTGACTGACGGCGAGTATCTGTATGTGCTGTTTGGCAATCTCGGTCTGTATGCCCTCGACTTCAACGGGGCGATTCGCTGGTCTCGTGAACTGCATCCGGCGCGCACCCGCGCCGGATGGGGCACCGCGTCCTCGCCCGCGCTGCATGACGGTCGCCTGTACCTGGTGACCGACACTGAGGAGCAATCGCACATCTCTACAGTGAGCACCGAGACCGGGGCGGACGTGTGGCGGACAGACCGCGATGAGGGCTCCAACTGGTCGACGCCGTACGTCTGGGAGCATGAGCAGCGGACGGAAATTGTCACGACCGGTACCGACAAGGTGCGTTCGTATGACCTCGACGGCACCCTGTTGTGGGAACTGGCCGGCATGTCATCGATCGTGATTCCAACGCCGATGGCGGCGCACGGGCTGTTGTATATCGAGTCGGGCTATCTCGGCGATTTCTCGCGGCCCGTCTACGCCATTCGGCCTGGTGCGTCTGGAGACATCTCACTGGCGGAGGGCGCGTCGAGCAACGAGCATGTCGCCTGGTCGCTTGCGCAAGGCGGTTCGTATCATCCATCGCCCCTCGTGTACGGAGACAACTACTACACGTTGCTCGACCGGGGGATGATGACGGCCCACGACGCCAGGACCGGTGCCGAGGTGTATGGGCGCCAACGGATCACCGTTGGCGAAGGGTTTACCTCTTCTCCGTGGGCGTACAACGGCAAGATCTTCGCGTTGAGCGAGGAAGGCACGACCTATGTCATCGAGGCCGGCCCCGAGTTTCGCGTCCTGGGAGAGAACCGGCTGGACGAGTTCACGATGGCGACCCCGGCGATTCTTGAGGACAGCTTGATCATCCGCACGACCGAAGCTGTGTACAAGATCGTCAATTCGACAACTGGGGCTGTCGGAAGATGACGAGTTCGTCGGGTGACCCGACGAACACCAACGAGTCATTCACTGCGACTGCGCGGGCGCCGTCGCTCACGGTCTGTTCAGCGACCAGCGTCGGTTGCGCTGGATCACTGATGTCGAACAGTTCCAGCATCCCCTCGCTGACAACGTAGAGCAGGCGGTCGTCCATCGCGACGCTCCGCGGGGGGGCCTGCGTGACCACTGCGGCTGTGAATGCCGGTGAGCCCTGGTCCGAGAGGTCAACGAGTTGCAAGCCCGTGCGCCGGCTCAGCACGCCGGCCACTGTCGCGGTAGGGGCTCCAGGTTGGCTGTGTGGCACGACAACCCCAGTGATCGGGTCGTTGCCCAACGAGAGCGCGCCCATGACGGTCGGCGTCTGCGGCGTCGACGGGTCGACCACCATCAGGCCGCCGGGCGCGTCGGCGATCAAGACCAAGGCGCCAAAGGCGGCGACGCCGCGAGGAAAACCGTCGGCCAGATGCTCTCCGACGCGTGTCAGTCCTTCACTCGTCTCGACGATGTCGAATCCAAGCGAGTTGTCTGCCACGAACACATGCGTTCCGGAGGTCGCCACGCCAGCCGCCTGTCCGCGGGTGGGTGAACTGCCCGTCAGCACCGGTTCGGCCGATGTAGAGAGGGCCAGCCGACGGAGGCCGTCGTGGCTATTGGCGACATAGGCCGTATCACCGTCGAGCGCCAGTCCAAGTATGGCTTCTGTGAAATCGTAGCTGCCCACGACCGCCGGACCGTCGGCGTCGGAGAGATCGATAATCCGCACGCTCGTCCCGGCCCCGGTGATCAGCCACCGGTCATCCGCGTCCAACACACTCACCGGACCAGGGACAGAGCCGACCTGGGTGAGCCCTCGCGGCTGCGCCGTCACGTCCGCGACGAGGAGCAGCCAGACCGGGAGGGCTGTACAGAGACATCGCCCGGCTACGCGCTGAGCGTCGTTGTACGACATGGCGGCATTCTATACTCCGCGCCACAGCACGAGGAGCAGGACAGGAGAAAAGGGGAGGTGGAAATGCCCAATCTTGTGAGCAGCATGGTCTTGTACTCCCCCCTACCGATCGGGTGAGCCGGCCCGGCGGCCTCTGACGCATTGAGACGTGAAGGAGGCACACATGTTTCGATGTATCCGACCCCTCATCTGGGTCCCGCTGGTTGTTTCGCTCATCCCTGGGTCTGCCGCGGCGCAGCCCGTCACCGTGTCTCAACTTTCCGGTCACGTCAAACTCGGCGAGACCGTGTCCGTCATCGGTATCGACGGACGGCACGCCCACGGACGAATCATGAACTTGACGGCCGGCTCGGTGACCGTCTCGGGCGATTACTCAGACGAGCGGACGTTCTCGTTGGACGAGGTGCGTCAGGTCGTGGTCGTGGACTCGGTGACGAACGGT
>CAWWAF010000107.1:0-12556 GCA_963934795.1 uncultured bacterium | reverse complement strand
GAGAGCACCGGCACCCGTGTCGAGGCCACTAGAGGCCGTCCGTGGCGTTGCGCCTGCTGCCACGCGTCAACGATTTCTCGAAATGCGGCTCGCGGAAACACGTGATTCCTCGACCATTGCGCGCTCGGCTGCCCAAAAAGTGGCGCCAGCGCCGTGTCGAGGTGACCGACCTCAGGCCAAACGCCGTGGTCGTAGCCCGGGTCGAGCGGCCAGATGGTGTTGAGGAAGATGACGATGGCAGGTATCCGTCTCCGCAGCATGCCCAGAAGGGCGTGCGTGTCGACATCGCCGCCGTCAGTGAACAGATCGTTCACGGTGTGTGGCCCGGTGGCAGGCGGCGGCACCGTCCGGTAACGCGCGTGCGGATACCCCGATGCGGCCCGGTCCGGAGTGTAGAGCGCGCTGGTCGCTCCGATCATGTCGGCCAGCGTGAACGGCCTCGAAGCCGGTACGACATCCACCCAGCCGTCCGACCCGTCCCCGTCACCAGCGGGCTCACCATCGATCGCGATTGGGTCGAGATAGGTGCCCCCAACCGTCCGCATCACGCCGTCGGGCGCGCTCAACTCGCGTCGTCCAGGCGCGCCGACATACAGCGGTGTGTGCTCGAACGCCAGACGATGCTGTCCAGCGGCGCGCACCTCCGGCCAGTTCAGCGTCGTGTGGACCACCGGGAACGGGTGCGCACCTGCGGGCCGGTGGCACGGGCCATCCTCAGTCGGTGTGGCGAGGACGCGCGCCAGCGACCCCACCGCTGGTCCAAACGGCACCGGACGGGTCACGTCGTAGAGCCCATGCGGTCCCAGAAACATCTCGCCGACCGCCCGACACCAGGTCTGGTCCGGCGGCACCGCGGGGTCGGCATCGAGCGCGACCAACCGATCGAGAAAGCTAGCGGTGACCGGAGCCAGCAGGGAGCCCGGCGAGACATGTTTCAGGTGCTCGAGGGTGAGGTGGCGTGGCGGCGTCACAGCACCCAGGCGCTCTACGCCATCCGCCGCAAACAGAAACGGCACCACGGCCCAGGCGCTCCCCGATACGCACGACACATATCCGACGTCGTCCAGCATCCCCAGTGCCGCCAGTCCGCGCAACTGGCCGATGGTAGCCACCATGGACCGAGTGCCGCCACCAGAAAAGCAGACGGCGGTCTGAGGCAACGACTCGCGCAGGACGCCGGGGCGCTGTTCCGGTGCCTGACCAGAGGCGTCCTCCGTCCAGACGCGGGCGCGGACGAGTGACGACCTTGACATGAGTGACGACTGCAGCGTGCGGTGAACGACGGTCCGCGGGTGGTAGGTAGCGGTAGGTAACCTATGGTGCGGGATATTCCATCGTGAACGGGTCCGGAAGCGGGATACGGGTAACGTCGCCCGGGCTCAGCGATTCGAGCGAAAACTCCGGCTGCTCAGGATCCCCGGCCAGGATCGCGTCCACGTTCCCAACGACCAGGAAGACCAGCTTCTGCGGGTCGAGATACCGCTGCGCCACGTCGAGGACATCCTCGACGGTCACCGACGCGATGTTGTCTCGATAGCTGGCTAGGTAGGCGGGATCACGTCCGGTGAATTCGTCTCCGACGAACAGTCCGGCCGTGGCCCCGGCTGAGGAGAAATTCCGCGAGAAGGTGTCGACAAACGAAGCAATCGAATTACTCAATTCCCCCGGCTCGACCAGTTCGGTCCGCATCCGCTCGATCTCCTCGATGACGATGGCCGTGGCCCTGGCGATGGTCTCGCTGCGCGACTGAAATCCAGCCTGAAACACGCCCGGGTAGTAGGTCCCAGCGGAGAAACTGGAGCTCACGCTGTACGCGAGGCCCTCATCCGAACGGACGCGCGTCAGCAGCCGCGCGCTGAATCCGCCGCCGCCCAGGATGTCGTTCATGATCAAGAGTTTGTAGCGCTCTGGATTGTCCCGCTGGATGCCCAGATGTCCGATCGTGACCCGTCCCTGATTGACGTCCGGTTTGTCGACCACGTAGAGACCGGGCTCAGGTGTGAAATCTGGCGCCGGCACGGGCGGCACCGAGCCTGTCCCGATCTCCCATCCGTCCAGGCGACGCTCGAGATCGGCCAGTATCGCGGTGGTGTCGACATCGCCCGATACGGCGAACAAGAAATTTCCCGGGTGAAAGTACTGACGGTGAAACGCGACCAGGTCGTCGCGCGTGATGGCCTCAATGGAGGCGCGGGTACCGGGGGCCGTCGTAAAATGTGACGTCCCGCGTATCAGCCGACTGAACTCACGCCGCTCGATACCCTGAGTCGCGTCGTTGCGTCGCTCCATCCCTTGGACGGACTGGCTTTTGGCCAGCGCCAACCGTCCTTCGTCGAAGGCGGGGTTCCTCAGCATGTCGAAGAAGAGGTCCAGACAGACGTCGAGGTCCTTGGTCAGACACCCAAGACTCGCCCCGCCGCTGGTGCCGCCGATGGAACTCCCGATCTGTGCCGCCAAGAACGCGGCCTCTTCGTCAAACTCCGCGGCGCCGAGCGTCGTCGTGCCGCCGGCTCGCATCTGGTTGCCGGTCAACGAGGCGAGCCCGATTTTGTCCGGCGGGTCAAGGTAGCTCCCTGTTCGCACCAGCACTGACACGGACGCGAGCGGCAGCTCGTGGTCCTCGACGACAAACACGACGACCCCATTCGAGAGCTCGTGCCGGTGGTCGGCCGACTGCGGGGCCGTGAACTCCAGCGGGTCGTAGGTGAGGCCCGTGGGGTGCGACGGGATCTGCGCCTCGGCCGCCCCGGTCAGACACACTGCGACGGCCAGCCCGGCCGCATGTCGGATCCACCGCTCACGCCCCCTCATCGTCCCGCTCCGCCGGCCGCCAGCCGCTCCTGCACGATCTCCCGAAGTGCCGCGATCATGTCTTGGTTCTCCTCTGGGGCCTGCCCGCCCATTTGCTCGATTTGCAACGCCAGTTGCCCCAGCTGCTCTGGGGTGGCCTCCGCCACCATGCCGATGACCTGCATGACCTGCTGGCGTTCTTGATCATCGAGCCCCGCCAGCCGCGGGTCTGGCGGCTCACTCGACTCTTCGCGATAGTAGACCGCCACCGCCCGATTCTCCGGCTCGAAGTAGGTGTTGGCGACCCGCCTGATGTCCTCAGCCGTCACGGCGTCATACAACGCTTGGTCAGTGTTGATGGTCTCCCAGCCACGCCAGGCCTCGCGCACCAGGAGCCCGGTCATCAGACCGTAGTTCGAGCGCAGTCCACGGAAGTTAGCGGCCGCGTTCTGGTTCTTCACCTTCTGCAGCTCCCGGGGCTCAACCAGTTCGGTCTTGAGACGCTCGATTTCGACATACAGCGCCTGCTCAACCTCTTCCGGTGTCCGGCCGTCTTTCGCCGTGCCTCCCAGCGAGAACATCCCCTCAAACTTCATCCCATTCTGCCCACCCGACGCCCCGGTCGCCACTTCCTGCTCTTCCACAAGCGAACGATAGAGACGCCCGGTCCGCCCATTCAAGAGCTGGCCCAACACCACCAACGGCGGCTCGTCCACATGCCCGTCCGGCACCGAATGGTAGCGGATGGACACCTGGGGATTGGTTTCGGCGTAGGCGGTCATCCGCTTCTCGCCCAGCTGAGGCACCTCGCGGGTCCGAGGCTGCGGCGCCGGCCGCTCGCTGCGCGTCAGCCGGCCGAAGTAGCGCTCGGCCAACGCCTTCGCCTCGACCGGATCGAAATCGCCCACCAGCGCGGCCGTCAAGTTGTTTGGCGCGTAGTAGAGCCCAAAGAACGACAGGGCCTCCTCACGCGTGATGCCCTCCAAGTCGCTCGGCCACCCGACCACCGGCCACCCATACGGCGACGACTGCCAGAACAACGAATCGAACTGCTCCTCGAACTTCCCGGTGGGGGTGCTATCGGTACGCAGCCGGCGCTCTTCGTGCACGACCTCTCGCTCCGAATAGAACTCCCGAAACACGGGATTCAGCAACCGGTCAGACTCCATCCAGAACCACAGCTCGAGCTTGTTGGCCGGCACGTTCACAAAATAGATCGTGTAGTCGTAGCTGGTGCCGGCATTCATACCGGAGGCCCCCTGTCCCGAGTACAGCCGACTGAAGTCCTCCTTGATGATCAGCTCGCTCTGCTCCTCGAGCAGTGCATCGAACCGCTCGATCAAGGACGAGTGCTCCGGCGTACGAAGCGACGGGTCGTTCGGATCCTCAATTCGCCCCAATCGGTGCGCCTCGAGCAGCGTCGCCTCCTCGACCCGCATCTGCGTCTTCACCTGATCGAGTTCCGCGATCAGCTGCAGGTCCTGCTCGATGTTGATGGTACCGATGGTGGAGGTGCCCTTGAACATCATGTGCTCGAACAGATGGGCCACCCCGGTGATACCCGGACGTTCGTAGACCGAACCGACTTTCGCCACCCAGCCTGCCGACACATTCGGATCGCCGGGCCGGGGCAGCAGCAGGACTGTCATGCCGTTGTCGAGCACGAGCTCTTCAGCGTCCACTTCCTGTCCCTGGACGGCAGGGGCCCCCAACAGCCCGACGGCGCAGACGAGCGCGCTGACTCGTTTCATCATCGATATTGGCATCGGTCTCGGTATCCTATCCGGTCGGCGCGCCACCCCGCGTGAGCCGCGTCTACGCAATCTCCGCAGTGTGGCACAGCGGCGACGTGTGCACCAAGAAGTCGCAGACTACAATATGGTTCGCACAGCGCCTCCACGCCACCCCGTGGCGCGTAGGCCTCCAAACCGTTGACCACCGTGTCGCGCCAATCGCCAGTGAACCACGCCGCCTCAGAGCCTCCCTCGCTGCCCGCATGGGTCCGCGCGTCGGATGTCGTGACGGTCATCCTCGCGCTCGTCGTGCTGCACGTCAGCGTGTTCGGGCCCTTGCGCCTGGGGCCACTGTCGATCGGCGAACCGTGGCGGGCGCTGCTCGTGCTCCTGGCCGTCGCCGGACTACGGCACTACGAGGTGCAGACCCCGCCGCTCCCCCACCGATTGTGGGCCGGAGTACGAGCCGGGTGGCGCGGTGAGGCATTCCAGGCGGTCTGGCCGATCGTCGTCGTCACCCGTCTGTCCGTCCTGCTCGTGGGCTACCTGGCGGTGGTCTCGATCGGGTTTCCCGACGGCGCGCCGCCGATCAGGGTGTCTGACAACGAAGCGATCAATCTTCCGCTCCGTTGGGATACCGGCTGGTATCTCAATATCGCCATGGAGGGCTATTACTGGGAAGCCGAGAACGACGGGCAGCAGAACATCGCGTTCTTCCCTGGCTACCCACTCGTCACCGAAGGCGTCGCCACGTTACTGGGAGCCCAAGCCGTTTTCAGACCGCCCCTGGATCGTCCGCCGGCGGTGGCCATCGCCGCACTGCAACAACTGTTTCTCGGTTCGGCCCTTCTGGTCTCCATCCTGTCGTTCGGCTGGGGCATGGTGTGGCTGTACCGGCTGACACGGGAGTATCTGGACGAACCGGCGACCCGGGCCGCGTTGCTGCTGATGGCCGCCTATCCGTTCGCCGTCTTCTTCAGCGCGGCATACACCGAGTCGCTCATGTTGCTGGCGGTCGCCGCGTCGTTCTACCAATTTCGGCACGAGAAATGGGCCTCCGCCGCGGCGTGGGGCCTGCTGGCTGGGCTCTGCCGTCCAAATGGGTTTCTGCTGGCGGGCCCGCTGGCGGTGATCGCGCTAAAACAGCTGCTGGCGCGACGCTCGGCTGGCGAAACCACCGACACCCTGAGGAAGCACGCCCTGATTGCACTCGGCGTCGCCTCCATGCCGGTCATCGGCACGCTGTTGTATTCCGGTTTTATCTACACGCTGACCGGCGACCCAATCGCCTGGCGCGAGGCTCACACCGCCTGGGGCCGGTCGTATACCGGGTTCCCCACGCTCATGACTCCGCTAGAATCAATCACGCAGCGCGGCGTCGTCGAGTACACCTCGGCGCAACCAATCGAAGCGCTGAACGCGCTGGGCGCCATCCTCGCGTGCGCATTGATTTGGCCGGTCACCCGACGTTTCGGTCCAGAATACGGCGTGTTCATGCTGCTCAACGTCGGCCCGCCGCTGCTATTCGGCGGCTTTCTGTCGATGGGACGTGTGACGAGTCTGCTGTTTCCCATGTTCATGTATCTGGCCGTGGTCCTCGCTGACCGCCAACGACAAACCCTCATGTGCGGCTTCGCCGTCGTGCAAGGGCTGGCCGCGGTACTCTTCTTCACGTGGCACCGATTCCTGTGATGACGACCGCCGCGCCGCCCAGTTCCCGCACCGCCCTCGTCATTCTGCCGACGCTGAACGAGGCCGAGAACCTCCCACTGCTGGTGCCACGCATCCTCGAGCACGCGAACATTCGACTGTTGATCGTCGACGACCGATCCGCTGACGGCACCGGCGATGTCGCGGAGCAACTGGCCGCCCAGTATCGAGGGCGCATCGAGGTGTTGCACCGCACCGGCAAAAGGGGACTGGGGCTCTCCTACGCCGAGGCGTTTCCAAAGGCCGCCGCGACTGATGTCGATGTTGTCTGCCAGATGGACGCCGACCTGTCACATGACCCCCAGTACCTGCCGGCGATGGTCGCGGCCACGACGCGGTTTGACGTGGTCATCGGCTCGCGCTACGCCGAAGGCGCCGGCCTAGAGAACTGGCCCGGCTACCGGGCGGCGCTGAGCCTGGGCGCCAACACCTACGTCCGAACCGTCACCGGCCTACGGGCCAAGGATTGCACCAGCGGCTACCGCTGTTGGCGGCGCTCGGCGGTGCGGCAGGTCCGCTGGGAACGCGTGGGGGCCGAGGGCTTCGCCTTCTTGGTCGAAACGCTGTGCGAAGCGTCCCAGACCGGCTGTTCGATTGGTGAGGTGCCGGTGCACTTCGTCGGCCGACGGCACGGGGCGTCGAAACTCACCGCGCGCGTGTTCCGCGAGTCGCTCATCGTCCCCTGGCGCGTGTTGATGCGTTTTCGGCGACATCCGCCACCGACCGAGCCACGATAACCACGCTGACACCGCCCCGCAGTTGCACCGACCGGGTGCCGTGCGGTATCGTGCTGTGCCGTCACGCGGTGACGGCCCTTCCGTTCGCGCTTCGTCCTGGCGTGCCGAGGTAGCTCAGTTGGTAGAGCACACGACTGAAAATCGTGGTGTCGGCAGTTCGACTCTGCCCCTCGGCACCATTTTCGACCAATAGAACCGGGCGTTGCCGTTCGTGCCTGGTACCACTCATCCAGTCTCAGGTGGGGTTGGATGAGTCAGAGGTTCGACGGCCACCGGTTTCGGTCCTGTAGAGCGGCAGCCACCTCCGATGAGGCTATGGAGAAAATCCCACCGCGCGCTCTGCCAATTGGTGCGATTGAATTTTGTAGTCCGATATAGCCACCGTTCTGGTGGTTAGAAACGTTGAAGACGCTCGCCCACAAGTAGTTATCTCGCATCGACGCAAGGTAGGCAAACGTCGAAGATTAGAAGCGTTGCATCGAGGTCCGTTGAGTTGCATGACCCCCATACCAGCGGCGCGGACGTGGTCAGCGACCGTTGTCGGACTCAAAAACGTCCAACCCGCCTCGGACTCAACGCCCCCGATGTCTCCCGCGGCCCGGGCAGACACGGCAATCGTCACGCCGACGGTCCCTGCGGTGATGGCGGCAACAATAGCGTGTCTGGGTTTCAGTATTTCGCATGCGTCCTTCCGGCCATAACGGGCTACGACGTCAATCCGCACAGAACGCGGTGCGCCGGCTCAGGCCGCGCCCTATCGCGACCCGCGTAAGGCTCGGTGGCAGCATGCAGTCCGACACCAGCAGGCATCTGGACAGAATCAAGGAGCCAGCGAGACCTGGGCCGCACCCAGCACCCGCTTGCTGGTTGCCTCTTGGATGAACCCGACGAGACGGAGCTGATCTCGGTTCCAGCTCGGGTCGAGCGGCACCGTGATGGCGATTTCGTAGGATGTCGGCATCACCGCCGGCAGCGTCCCGAGGCGCTCCAGCCGACGGGCCACAGCCGCGTGGCGCAAACGACGCCTGGCGTTCTCTCCGCGCAGGACATTGGTGGCGAGCCCCGTCTCGGTCACGGCGAGCCACACGTCAGCCGTCTCGTCGCCGGCAAGCCGAGGCAGGTTGGCAATCCGTATCTGGAGCGCCACCGCGTCCGCCCCCATCACAGCGGTCGGGTGTAGATGCATTGCGGCCTTGGGTGCTGCCGCGGCCTGAGCTATCGTTTCCAGCGCCTCGGATTCCAGGCTTCCGACGAGCGCGGCCCCGCCATCTACCACCATCTGTGGGGTGTAGCTGGCTGGCTCGCCTAACGCCTGGCGGTAGGCCCCCTGCCGATCGGTGAATGCCTTCGACGAGAACGGATCACGCCAGCCGAGCCGGTCCCAGTAGTCGACATGCTCGCTCAGCACGATGACCTGCGCGCCCGACACCGAGAGCTCTGTGTCAAGCCGGATCAGCAGCGCATCGGCCGGCGGACAACTCGAACACCCCTCCGAGGTGAACAGCTCCACGAGGACCGGGCTCCCCGGCTCTTGAGACGACGCCCGCAGCAGCGAGACCACGCCACTGACGATGCAGACGACGCTCAGCACGGCGGCCAGGACACCTGCGCCTCTCCGACTGCGCTCCCTGCTCTTGAGCATCACTGTCCGCTATCATCTCACCCACGACAGGCCCTGGTCGATCGGCCAGCGAACACCGGCCGTCCGCCGGAGGAACGCCATGCTCTTCTCGAGCCTCATCGTCTCGGTGATCGTCGGCTGGTCCACGCCGCTGGCGCCAATGACGCAACCGGACCGCCCCCTCGTGTTCTCACGCGTGTGCAACATCGAAGCGGGCCAGGAGCCTGACGCTGAGGCTCTGGCCGAAGAGATGGTCGCGCTTGTGAACGCGCGATACCCCGGAGCCGAGCTGACGGCCGACACCGGTCGATGGATGACCGGTTTTCAATCGCTCGCCGTGCCGGTCAACCAGATCCGTTTTACCGAACAGCACCCGGATGCGGAAAGCCGCGACGCGTTCACCGCCATCCTCCTGGGTGACGACGACTTCGAGGCACTTCAGCGGAAGGTCGCCGATGTGGTCGATTTCAGCAGTTGCACCGAGACGCAGTTCCAGTCCCGGCCCTAACCGACTCAGCGCTTGCAGGGCCACCGGCGTCGCTCACGCCGGCCTGCGGCGAAGACAGCGCGCCGCCAGTCGTGCGGGAACGCGGGTGGCGCACATCACGCCCGAGAGGCATCGAGGGTGGTGCAGGCTAGCCTCTCTGGACGTAGAATGGGCCCGTTCCTCATTTCACACCGTCCATCGCCGGGCAATCCAGCTCGTGCGCGCACTGCAATAAGGGAGACATGCCATGGGAGATAAAGGTGGTCAGAAAGACAAGAACAAGGGCCAGAAACAAAAGGCCGCCAAGGACGCAGACAAGAAGAACAAGAAGCGGGATAAACAGGTAAAAAAGAGAACAGGCTGAGTCCTTGGCACCCGCCTCGGCCACTGCGACGTGACCGCCCTCTACAGTCCGCAACGGTCTCCCGCGTACGAATTACCCGGACCGCTGGCGCGTAGTTGGATGAGGAGGACGAGAATGCCACATGAGATGTCCACGCGCTACAAGTGCCTGCGCTGCGACCACCGGCACTACGACACCGGTGAGATTCGCGCCGCTGGCGGCTTCTGGAGCAAGGTGTTCGACGTGCAGGGTCGGCGGTTCACGACCGTGACGTGTCAGCAGTGCAAGCACACGGAACTCTTCAAGGTCGACAGCAGCGGGCTCGGGAACGTATTTGACTTCTTCACGCAGTAGCTGCGCGATGGGTCAACGCCCAGGACTCGGCCACGGTGTCGGTCGGTCTTGCCTAGTCGCCACGAATGGCGGAACCGCGCGGCGCGGACACTCAACGTAACGAGAGTGCTGTCGCCCTCAATGGACTAGGCAAAGGCTCCTTGAGAACGGCCCATTTGAGCTACAGTGTTAGGTGCGACGGGGCTGACCATCATGCGCAGACAGTGGCTGACTGGGCTTGGGCTGTTCGTGCTTACCGTGAGCGCGGCACTCTCCGCGCAGACATCGCAGCAGCGTCCGACCTTTCGGGCTGGCGTTGACCTCGTCGAGGTCGACGTCAGCGTCGTCGACGGCGACGGTCGCCCGATCAGGTGCGTGACGAACATCGCGACCAGAAAGACCCTGCCCGCGACCCGATGCCCAGCCCAGCCCCGCCCTTGCGCGTCAGCCTCGCGACCGACCCGGCCACGAGGCCTACAAGGCCCCCGAGGATGTGGAGGTAGAGGATGAGGCGAGCGCCGATCTGTTGCCAGCCTGGAGCCTCGGGCCCGAACTCCAGCCGATCCGCGTAGGCCGCATCCGCCCCGGCGAACGAAACAACGTCGCATTCAATCTGGAGTTCGCCTACAAGATTCCTCTAGCGGGTAAACCGTGGGCCGCCTACGTTGGGGCGGGTCCAGCCCTAAACATCTACCGCTTCAGCGACGGCCGCGGGCGGGGGCGAGACGACACCGAGGCCGGGGGTGGGTTCAATGTCCTGGTCGGGGCTGAACACGACGACGGGCTATTCGGAGAGTTCAAGATCGGCGTCAGCGACAGCCCAGACCTGAAACTGATGGTCGGCTACTCGTTCCGATGAGATTGGCCGCCCGACCATCTTCCGGGAGCCACTAGGCGCCTGGCCGTGCCGCCTTGACCACATCACGAGACCGCACACCGTCACTTTGCCGCTTTCCTCCGGGCCCGCCAATATTTCTTCATCCGGACCGAGACCAGCTTCTTCTGCGCGGGCGTCATTGACCTGCGGGTCCTCTTTGTTGCGGCCGATTTCGTGACGGGCTTCTGTGCAGCCTGCCCAAGATCGGCTGAAACACCTGTGAGGGCGGAGATTGCTGCGTCGAGACGCGCTAGCTGGCCTTCACGTTCGGCCTTTTCCTGCCGGAGGGACGCGACGATGGTGTTCAATTGGCTCATTGGTTCTCCAAGAAGAGGCCGGGCCGGAGTCGGCCGTCCTCGTAGTAGGGGAAGCGACGTTGTCGTGCAATCAGGCGGGCAAGTTGGGCGTAGCTCGCAGAGCGTACGCGCCTCCGAATTTCAAGAGGCTGATTCGACCGCTCAACAAGAAGTGCCCGATGCCTAGAAATGCCAACGCCAAGGCAGCGTAGCACGCCCATGTCACCAGCTCGACCCAGATGGGGTGTTCGACTGTGTGAGTCGTCAGCCAGTCGTTGACCATTCGGCTGGCATCGTGATGTCGCCCTTGCCCCGAACCGTGACATCGGAGCCGCTTCCAGACGAGGTCCAGCGCGACCGGGCGCCTGCGAATCGTTCTCAGGGCGGTGGGTACAGTCGCGTGTGCCCCGGCGGCGACTCGCGAAACGCCGGTGGCACGGTCGGATGAGTGTCCGTCGGCGGACGACTGTCTCGCCGTTCCACGAAGTTGAACACGACGCGCTTGCCGACGACGGCGTTCTCGAACCGGCTGTCGACCACATCGACCCAGACGCTGACGAAACCGCCTGAGACCCAGAAACGTTCGGCATCCAGCAGGATCACCGCCTCGACATCAGTGTAGAGCGTATACGCCGGACGTCCGGGCATGCTCAGATAGCCGACCGTCTCGGCCTGCCCGAGGTAGGTCGTCTGACGATGGAATGGTTGATTCCCCTGCGTCGGAAATCGGAGTTCGAGAAATCGCAGTACCGGCCCCGAGTCGACTGGCGGCTCCGGGTAGCCTTGCGTCCAAACTTGTGGAACGAGGACGAGCATCAAGGCCAAAAGTAGGCAGGCAAGCCTCATCTTAGAGCGGCGCGACACGTAAACATCTCGGGTGGCACAGTGACAACCAGCCGATCATACCTGCTGACGGCGCTGCGACGGACCGGAGCCAGGTCACACGATGACCGCGCCAAACAGGCCGTCGCTGCAGCCCTAGGCGCCCGGCCGGTGCGGGGCATCGTCTACACTAACGCCGGAGGTTCTGCACATGCCGAATCGGTTATTGTCACTCGCCGTTCTTCTCGTATTCGCGGCTCCGGGCGTCTGGCTCGACGCCGGGACGGTCTCGGCCCAGACCCGGGAGACGCCGTCGGCTGTCCCGAGGACCGCGGATGGGCACCCCGACCTGACGGGCGTCTATGACGTGGCGACGATGACACCGGTCGAGCGGCCCGCCGAATATGACGGCCGGCCGCACCTCACTGAAGAGGAAGTGGCCACGATGGTGCAGTACGAGGAGCAGCGCAACGTGCGAGATCTCGCGCCCCTCGAGGCCGACCGGGTCGCGCCACCGGTTGGTGGCGATACGTCGCCGACCAACTCCTATCTTGAGGGTCTGTTCCGATTGGGTGGGGGCACGGTCGGCGGTTACAACCTCTTCTGGCTCAGTCCTGGCGAACGTCCCGTGACCATAGACGGGCAAGCACGGACCTCTCTCGTCGTGGACCCTGAGAATGGCCGGGTGCCCCCGATGACACCGGAGGCGCGACAGCGCATGGCGGCCCTGCTGGCGACCCGCGCGGCGCCAGACGCCGGCGAGAGCGCTGGAGGGGGGTCGAGCAGTCAGTACGATGCGGCCGACCG
>CAWWAF010000106.1:0-12577 GCA_963934795.1 uncultured bacterium | reverse complement strand
CAGCGTGAACGGTTGCTGATACACCGGGACCCGCTCGTCGAGCGGCTCGAAGTGGTAGATCTCGGAGGCGGGGAACTGGACCGGTTCAAACCGGATATGGGGTATCGGGTCGATGGTCAGTCCGATGACCTTGTAACCCAACTCTTCGGCTCCGGGAGCGTACAGGTGGATTCCCTCGTTCGGTTCGATCTCGACCGCGACCGAGAACCGAGTGCCGACCGTGATGTTCGGATTGCTCGGGTAGGCCGTGATGTTGAGATGTGCTGTCGACCCCTCAATCGCCGCAATCGGTGACAGTCCGGCCCCAAGTCGCAGCATCACGTTGGCGGTCGTGTTCCGCTCGCGGTAGAACTCTTCAAAGAAGCGCGATGTGACACGGCCTTCCGCGTCCAGCATGAACGTGCCAGGGAATGGGGTGCCGACAATCATCGGGTTGGCCCCGAACACCGAGACATATTGTCTTGCGTCCGCCTGCACACCCGGATCGTCCTTGTGGGGTCCGACGGCCTCGGCGGCCACGGTATTCAAGATGCCGAATTCGGTGATGACGGCTGAGTCGTCATCGGACAACAGCGGAATCGTGATGCCGCGCCGTTGGCTAAATTCGGAGAGCACATCCACGGAGTCGTAGCTGATGGCGGCCACGCCGAGACCCTGGCCTCGCAGCTCCTCCGCCCGGTCTTGCAGCTCCACGAGCTGCGCTTTGCAATACGGTCACCAGTCGGCCGACCGGTGGAACAACAGAATGGCCCCGTTCGGTCCGAGGATCGACTCGAGCGTCCGCGCTGTCCCGTTCTGATCCGGTAGCGTGAAGTCGGGTACGGACTCGCCCACCTGGGGGCCGAGCGAAGCGACGTTGACGGGGGTCCTGGACTGCATCGCGAGGGTCGGGAATCCCAGCATCAGCGCCGTCAGAATCGCGCCCAAGGCCGCTTTCTGGCACAGCTGTCTCATAATGCCGCATCCTACCACGCGACTACTCCTCTTCGGACCGGGCCTCGATGTGGGCGACGGTGTCGTCGTCGAGGCTGAGCGTGACGACCAGGGTGATTGGCCGGCAACAGACCTGGCAGTCTTCGATGTATTCCTGATGCGGCACTGAGCGGTCAATGAACAGCTCGAGGTGCTCGCCGCAATAGGGGCACTGGACGGTCTGGGTATCCATATTAATTGGAGCGAGGCTCACGACGATATCTCGCGTCGTACCCGTATGACGCACCGTGATACCCCGTGCGGGCTCTATAATCCGCCTCGGAGGTCGAACCGATTATGAGAACGGTACAGAAATTAATGCTCGACGATGCCCGCGTGATGATGGCCGCCGCCGAGGCGAAGGCGGTGGAGATCGGCGTGGACATGGACATCGCGATTACTGATGACAACGGCAGCCTGCTGATGTTCCATCGAATGGACGGCGGACGGATCACCAGCATAGACGTTGCCATCAGCAAGGCGTTTACCGCTGCGGCGGCGCGCAAGTCGACTCGCGACTATGGGGTGGCGGGCGCGGCCGGCGGGCCCGCGTTCGGCATTCATACCAGTAATCAGGGCCGATTCATGATCGTTCCCGGCGGCTTGCCGGTGTTCGTCAATGACGAAATCGTGGCTGGTATCGGTTGCAGCTCCGGTTCGCCCGATCAGGACGAGGTGGTGGCGCAGGCCGGTCTCGACGCGTTGCTAGCCAGCCTGTCGTAGTCAGCAGGGCCGAGCATCGATCTGGTCCTCGGGTGAAATCTGTGGGCCGAAGATAGGGCCGGGGCCAGCGCAAGGAGCGTCGCCTCGGCGGCGTGGGGCTACTGCTGTTCGCGCGCAGCCTGCAGCCGCTTGAAGTCCACGCCGAGGTCGTCGCCGAGGGTCGTATCGGCGCCGAGCCGTTCGAGAATACGGCCTACCTCTTCCTGTGTGTAAAAGGACCCTGAACGGTACTCGCCCTTCGCTGCGATGATCCATGGCGTCTGGCCACGTGCGTTGATCGCGTCAATGTCGGCGCCGCGGTCTACAAGAAACGGTACGAGAGTGGTGCCACCCAGGTAGACGGCGCCGTGCAGCGGGGTCTGGGCGTAGTCGTTCCTGGCGTTGATGTCGAGACCGAGGCCCAGCAGGTACTCCACCGCCTCAAGTGCGGTTTCCTGCAACGGCAGGTTGTCGCCGAACCAGCGGCGGCCATACTTGTCGGCACCATCCACGTAGTCTGCACCGGCCGCGACCATCAATGCCGTGGTGCCGTCCTTGGCGCGAAGCATCGGATCGGCGCCGGCCTCGACGAGGAGACGCATGGTCTCCAGGTCGCCAAAGCTGGCGGCCAGGAAGAACGGTGTCCCGCCGATGTCGGATGGGGCCAGTCCGTTGGCCTGAAAGATCCGCCGCGAGACGAACGGGAGCAGCTTCTCAAGGCGGGCGTTCGGGTCGGCGCCGCGCTCGAGCAGCGCGGCGAGCACGTCCGGCATCTTGCGCTGGACGGCGGCATGCAGGGCCGTGCGCCCTGCGCCCGCATGATTCGGGTCTGCGCCCTGTCCCAGCAGGAAGATGGCCATCTCCGGATGTTCGCTGTCAATGGCGATCAGCAGTGCCGCCGCTTCGGTGTCTGGTACGAACCGGGTCCTGGCGTTGGTGTTACCGCCGATGCCGTCCGGCGCAGCCTCGTTCACGTCGGCCCCAGCGGACAGGAGCAGCCGGGCCGCCTCGATGTTGCCCTGCTGGACCGCGAACAGCAGCGGTGTGGCTCGATTCGTCGAGCGAGCGGAGACGGACCCGCCCACCTCCAGAAGTACACGGGCCACCGGGGTGTGATTCTCGACGATGGCTCGCATGAGCGCCGTCTGGCCCAACGTGGCTTCGGTGGCGTTGGGGTCCGCGCCGGCGGCGACGAGTCGTCGTACCACGTCGAGGTTGCCGACCTGCGCCGCAGTCATGAGCGGGGTTTCACCGTTGGTGCGGGCCAGATTGGCGTCGGCTCCGGCCGTCAGTAACGTCTGCACCACTGTGAGGCTGCCGTTCAGGCAGGCCAGTGACAGCGGCGTCGTTCCGTGATCGTCCGTGGCGTTGACATCGGCCCCGGCGTCGAGCAACTGAGTGACGACCGCGCCGACGTCACGATGCGCGGCCCAGTGGAGTGCGGTCGTGCCGTCGCCGTATCGGCTGTTCGGGTCTGTGTTCCCGGACAGGAGTCGGCGCACGGTGCCCACGTCGCTCTGCCGCGCCGCGGCAATGAGTTCCAGACCATCCGCGGATGTCTGGGCGTGCGCCGGCGGTGGTACGAACCCTACTCCGAGTGCCATCGTGAGGCACAGCAGTGGCGTGACGGTTCGCAACCTTGCGCCGCGTTGATCAAGAGACTGGCACGTTGACAACCTTGACTCTCCTTGGTTGCCATCATGATAATTCACACGAACCAGTTTCGACAGCCAAAGACTCGACTTCGAAGGTCGCCTGAACCCGATGACACGACACCGTCTTGCCCTCGTCTGTTTCGCCGTCTTGGCCGTTGGTGTGGGCCGGGGAGCGGCACAGCCTGCATCGGTGTCGGGCGACGACCAGGCTCTGATCCAACGTCATTGTCTGGGGTGCCACAACGAGCGAACCCTGGCCGCTGGATTGTCGCTCCAGGGTGTAGACGTCCAGAGCGCCGGTCAGAACTCGGATGAAGTCGAGCTGTGGGAGAAGGTGATCCGGAAGCTGCGCACACGGGCCATGCCGCCGCCCGGGAGACCGAAACCATCCGAACCCGAGTATGAAGGGATGGCCGCTCGGCTGGAGACCGCCATCGATACCATCGCGATGGCGACGCCCAATCCGGGACGACGGCCGGCGGTGCATCGGCTAAATCGTTCCGAATATGCCAATGCGGTGCGTGATTTGTTGGCGCTCGAGATCGACACATCAGTGCTGTTGCCGCCGGACGACTCGGGATATGGGTTCGACAACATCGCCGACGTCTTGTCAGTCTCTCCGATGCTGACCGAGCGCTATCTGTCGGCAGCGAGAAAGATCAGCCGTCTGGCGGTGGGAGATCTGTCGCAGGCGCCTTCCACTGAGCTCTTCGCGGTCGACAAGTTGCTCAAACAAGACGGGCGAGTCAGTGACGACCTGCCGTTTGGTTCCCGCGGTGGTCTTGCCGTCCCACACACCTTCCCGGTTGACGGCCAGTACGTCGTCAAGATTTACCTCTCCCGTACCTATGACGGGCGTCTCCGCGGACTGGCGAACCGTCACGAGATTGAAGTGCGGATCGACGGCCGGCTTGTGGAGACCCTTGTCGTGGGCGGCCCGGTGTTGGATGACGATGGGAATGAGCAACGTCGCGACTACCGGAACTCGACAGACGACGGTCAGGAGGTGCGTTTCACGGCGCCCGCGGGGCCTCACCTGTTGGCGATCAGTTTTGTCGCCCAGGCCGCGGTACTCGAAGGGATGCGGCGTCCGCATTATGCGGTCACCAGCTACGAGTATGCGGGTGACCAGACCGTCGATCCCAGTCTCGGTCGTGTCGAGCTGCGTGGACCGTTCGCGGTGACAGGGAGAGGCGATACGCCCAGCCGGAGGGTGCTGTTTACTTGTCGCCCGCCGGCCGGTGTGCCAGCGGGCGGGCCCGACGAGGTCGTGTGCGCGCGCGAGATACTGGCCGGTCTGGCGCGGCGCGCGTTCCGGCGTCCCGTGACGGACGCCGATGTCGAGATGCTGCTCGAGTTCTTCCACCTCGGCCGCGAGGACGGCGACTTCGACACCGGTATCGAAATGGCGCTTCGTCGCGCGCTGGTGAGTCCCGATTTTCTGTTCCGACGTGAGCGAGACCCCGCCGGCGTCTCGGCGGACACGACCTACGTCATCAGCGACTCGGAGCTTGCAGCCCGCCTGTCGTTTTTTCTGTGGAGCAGCATCCCTGACGACGAACTACTCGACCTCGCCGAGCGTGGCGAGCTGCGACGTCCGGGCGTGCTCGAGGCGCAGGTTGAGCGGATGCTCGCTGACCCTCGCGCGGGGGCCATTGTGGACAACTTCGGCGGCCAATGGCTGTATTCGCGGAACATGGCGCTCGTTGCGCCAGACCCGTATACCTTCGCGGACTTCGACGCGAATCTGCGTGGAGCCATGACGCGCGAGATGGAGTTGTTCCTCGATAGCCAGATGCGCGAGGACCATAGCGTCCTCGAACTTATGACGTCGGATCAGACGTTTGTGAACCAGCGGCTCGCGGAGCACTACGGTATTCCGAACGTCTATGGGAACCACTTCCGTCGCATCACGCTCGCCGGCGAGCTGGAGCCGCGACGCGGCCTGTTGGGGAAAGGCAGTTTGTTGACCGTGACCTCCTACGCGCACCGGACGTCTCCGGTGGTGCGTGGCAAGTGGTTGCTGGAGAACATCCTGGGGACGCCGCCGCCCCCACCTCCCCCGGACGTGCCAGCGCTGGCGGAGAATGACGACGGTGGGGCCGCCCCCCAGTCCGTACGCGAGCGGATGGAGGTGCATCGCGCGAATCCGGTCTGCGCGAGTTGTCATCGCGTCATGGACCCGCTGGGGTTTGCGTTGGAGAACTTCGACGCGATCGGCCGCTGGCGTACCACGAGCGACGGCGGCACGCCGGTCGACGCCGAGGGCGAACTGGCGGACGGGACACCCGTGAATGGGCCCGGCTCACTGACATCGGCGCTGTTGAAGCGCCCTGAGAGCTTCGTCACCACCGTGACCGAAAAACTGCTGACCTATGGGCTGGGGCGCGGTGTAGAGTACTTCGACGCGCCGGCGGTGCGGACGATCGTGCGTGAGGCGGCGGACGACGACTACCGCTGGTCCGCACTGATTGCGGGCATTGCGCGGAGCGTACCGTTTCAAATGAGGAGAGGTCCCGAGTCATGATCATCACCAAGATGGCCTTACCCCGGCGGACGTTTCTGCGTGGTGTGGGGGCGACGTTGGCCCTGCCGTTGCTCGACGGTATGGTGCCGGCGCTCTCGGCCATGCGGCTCACCGCGGCCCAGCCGGTATCACGGCTCTACGTGGGCTATGTGCCGAATGGCGTGATCATGGACAAGTGGACCCCCGCCGCCGAGGGGGCGGGTTTCGAGTTGCCCCAGACCTTGGCGCCACTGAAGCCGTTCCAGGACCAGCTCACCGTGGTCACCGGTCTCGAAAGTCAGCCGATGTTCCCGTTGCCGGGCGAGGGCACCGGCGACCATGTCCGCGCTGCGGCGGCGTTTCTGACCGGGGTGCATCCCAAGAAGACGGAGGGGCCGGACATTCGGGGTGGCACCTCTATTGATCAGATCGCCGCGGCCAAATTTGGTCAACAGACGCAGTTGACCTCGCTCGAACTCAGCCTTGAGCCGAATGAACTGATAGGCGCGTGCGAAGCAGGCTGGAGCTGCGCCTACTCCAATACCCTGTCGTGGCGGAATCCCACGACGCCGCTACCGATGGAAAACCAGCCGCGCGCAGTATTCGAGCGGTTGTTTGGCGACACCGACGACACCAGCCAGGCTGCCCGGATGGAGCGTATTCGCGAGGACCGCAGCATTCTCGATTCGCTGGTGAAGGAGGTCGGTACCTTTCGCGGCACGCTGGGGGCCGGCGACCAGGACAAGGTGAATCAGTATCTTGACGCCATCCGCGATATTGAGCGTCGCATTCAGCTGGCGGAGAAGCAGAGCGCCGTCGAGTTGCCCGAGCTGGCCCGCCCCGCGGGTGGCATCCCGGACACGTTCGCCGACCACGCGAGGTTGATGTTCGACTTGCAGGTGCTGGCTTTACAGACCGACATGACCCGCATCATCACCTTCATGATGGCGCGCGAGGTCAGCCCGCGGACGTATCCTGAACTGGGCATTCCAGACCCGCATCACGGACTGTCACACCACCAGAACAACCCGGTGCAGATGGAGAAGCTGGCCAAGGTCAACCAGCACCACATCGAACAGTTCGCCTATTTTCTCGATCGCCTGCAGGCGACCCCGGACGGGGACGGCACCCTGTTCGACCACATGTTGATGCTGTATGGCTGTGGCATCAGCGACGGCAACCAGCATCTGCACGTCAACTTGCCCGTTCTGCTGGCCGGCGGCGCCAGCGGACGCTTGAAGGGCGGGCGTCACGTGCGCGTGACGGAAGGTACGCCGTTGACCAACCTGCAACTGACGCTGCTGGACAAGCTCGGCGTGCCGACCGACCAACTCGGCGACAGCACTGGCCAGCTCGCACATTTGTCTGGCGTGTAGCACCCCGGCGCGGGCCAGGCCGCTATCACTCCCAGAGAATGCGCCAGTTCGTGAAGTACTCCGCAGTGCCCCAGGTCACTCGTAGGGTGCCCGATGGTACGTCTTCGTTCTCGCCACTCAGATTGGGCTGCAGTGTGATGGTCATGCTTTGCCTGGTCTCACCCAACGCTCGGCGCTCCATCGATGCCTGTCCGAAGTCCCGCGATGGGTCATAGTCGGTGCCCCATTGTCGAGTTTCGAGACTGACGATCAGGTCGGCTCCGTTCTCGCGGGGGCGTAGAAACAAGGTGTACTCGCCCCGCGGTACGTCCAGGTCGCCAATGCGCACATCAAGATCGAGGGTGAGGCGCGTGGCCCAGTTCGCACCAACACGCCAGACCTCCCCGTAGGGAACCAGATCGCCAAAAATCGTTCGGCCTCGTGCGTGGGGCTGGCCATAGTCGATGGTGATGCGCGACGGGCCCGAGTGGGACGGCGTGCCCGGGAACCAGGCGCCGCTGCGTTGCACCCGACCATCGAACGTCACGCTGGTCGTGACCCGCCCGCTGGGCGCCACATGCGGTCGGGCGCGAGACTCCTGCGCAACGGCGGATGCGCCGAGGAGGACCGCGGTCGATAGCGTCAATGCGAGTCGGATCTGTGGTGACGGCATGGTGTCGCGGCGTCTCGAAGGTGTGGCGCCCCGTGGCGCCAGCGTTCAGGGGAAAGCGACTAGTGGTGGTGGTGGTGATACGCCTCGTGTTCGGCGTGGGCCTTGTCACGTTGGACCTTCTTGGCGTCGTTGCGCGCCAGCCCCAACGTACGTTTTCGAGTTCCGTCTGAGCTCACCGATGCGATCGAGAGCTGCTTCTCGAGC
The DNA here is from genome assembly GCA_963934795.1 of uncultured bacterium. Taxonomy (GTDB): domain Bacteria; phylum Acidobacteriota; class Vicinamibacteria; order Vicinamibacterales; family UBA8438; genus UBA8438. The sequence continues at coordinate 4,510 of CAWWAF010000106.1, read as the reverse complement.
GCGGTGCTCTGGCAGCCTGGGCAGGCCGGGTCCGCCGTGTCTCTCGGCAGCACCAGGAGTTCAAATTCGTTGTGGCAGTCGCGGCACGCGTACTCGAAAATCGGCATCTATTGCCCCCGGAACCCGACGGAAGTCATGTGTGAACGAGCAACGGCTCCCCGTGGGTCGATCGGGCGCAGACTATCACAGCGGCTCGAGCCAGCGGGAGTCCAGATGTCTTCTGCGCTCGACTCCCGTGGCGTCCTTCACGGTAAGATGCGCGCGGGAACAGACGCCACAGATTTGGAGGACTTCGATGGGTGTGATTAGTCTTTTGCTCGTGCTTGGAACCACCGCCGCGCAGGCCGTCGTTCCGCCTGGAACCGTCGCCACAGGCACGGACCTGAAGCAAGCCTTGGCGGACGCGCCGGCCGGCCCTATGACGGTTGCGCGTGTCGAGACGACCGACACGACGCGGGTCAACCTCATTCATCGCACCATTCCGCAGAACGCCATCATTCACCCCACTGGCTGGGAGGTGCACCACATCACTGATGGTACGGGGACGGTTGTGACCGGGGGGCGGGTCGTGAGTGCAACCGGAACCGACGGGGAACGAGTCGCCACGATCGAGGAAGGCGAGAGCCGTGTTGTTACGGTCGGCGACGTCGTCATCATTCCGGCCGGCACTCCGCACTGGTACTCAGACATTGACGGTTCGGTGACCTACCTCGAGATTCGCTACGATCCCGGAACGAACTGAGCCCGCGCGCCTACTCGGCGCGTAGCGCCATTGCGGGCTCGACGCGGGTAGCCCGACGCGCCGGGAGCCAGTTGGCGAGCAGAGAGACGAGTCCCAACGTCACGGCGACGCCGCCAAAGACCACGGGATCCAAGGGACTGGTCTCGAAGAGCAGGGCTTGGAGTCGTCGCGTGAGCGCGCTGGCGGCACCGACACCGAGCGCAACACCGAACACCGTCATCCAGCCGGTTTCGACCAGCACGAGTCTCCGGATGTCCCTCAGCTGTGCACCCACGGCCATGCGGATCGCGATTTCCCTGGCGCGCTGCTCGACCACATACGAAATGACGCCATAGAGACCGATGGCGCCGAGCAGCAGCGCGAAGGCCGAGGCCACCAAGAGCAGAATCATGACGAAGGCCCGCTGGGCGCTGGCGCGACGAACCAACGCGTCGAGCGTGTCGATCGCTGAGACCGGCAGACCCGGGTCGAGGGCGCGGACAGCGGCTTGGGCCGGCGCCGCGACCATGCCCGTGTTATCCGTGCGCACCACAAAGCTCATCGCCGGCGGTACCCGGAGGGTGTCGCCAAACCTGTTTGCCACGGGGTAGTACGCGATCTCTGGCGGCGGGTCGTGCAGCGACTGCTGGTGTACGTCGTCGACTACCCCGACAATCCGGAACCAGTCCTCGACCTCGTCCGGGGGGCCGCCCTGACGAATGCCTTTGCCAAGCGCGCTATGGTTCGGCCAGTGTGTCCGCGCCAAGCCTCTGGAGACGATGGCGACGGGGGCGTCACGCTCGCCGTCGAGTCTGTCGAACTCCCGTCCTTCGACCAGTTCGATACCCATCGTTTTGAAGTATCCGGGCGAGATGTTCTTCATCATGAACACCGGCGGCACCTCATTGCTGGCCAGCGGGTGGCTCTCGAGACTGTGTCCGGAACCGTTCAACGACCCGCCGAATGGGAGGTCCGACACCGCCGCTACCCTGGTCGCGCCGGGAAGGGCAGAGAGGTGGGCGAGCAACTGCTGATGGAAATTCAGCCGCGACTCTCCTGATTCGTATCGCTGCTCCGGTAACGAGAGGCGCAGGCTGGCCAGGTTCGATGGCTCGAATCCTGGGTCGACATCGGCGAGGCGTTGGAATGACCGCGCCGCCAGACCAGACCCGATCAGCAACGTCAGGGCTAACGCGATCTGCGCGACCACGAGCCCGCGGCGCGCAAGGTGTCGGTCGCGGGTCGGGCTGGCCCCCCGCGCGCCCGCACCCAGGCTGGCCGACGCTGGTATGAGGGCGGCTCGCCACGCTGGGAGCACACCGAACAAGAGACCCGCCAAGATCGACAAGGCTAGTCCGAAGCCGAGAACGGCGAAGTCAAGCGACATCTCGTCGAGACGGGGCAGATCTCGCGGACCGAAACGGACCAGCAGGCGCACACCCAGCCATGCAAGGGGAGCCGCGGTGACGCCGCCGGCAATGCCCAAGGCTGCACTCTCGCCCAAGGTCGCCGCCACGATCCGGGCTCGGCTCTCGCCCAGCGCCACGCGAATGGCCAACTCGCGGTGCCGCGCTTCCGCACGGGCTAGGAAAAGATTGGCGACGTTGGCGCACGCGATCAGCAGCAGGAAGCCAACCGCCCCGAGCAGCATCCACAGCGTGGCCCGTATGTCTCCGACGAAGACCTCCCGCGCCTCTCGGACGTCTGGAGCGAATCCGGCGTTGACGAGCACCGACGCTGCCGATTGGTCTGGAAGCAGTTCCACGAGGTTCACGGCCATTCCCGCCAACTCTGCCTGCACCTGGTCCAGCGTCCGCCCGTCTGCGATACGCGCCACGCCCATGGAGCCGAATTGGCCGAGTGGGGCATCGGCCGGATTGAGGCGGATGGCGAGCCACAATCTCGTGTCTGAATCGGGAAAACCGAAATCAGACGGCATCACGCCGATGATCTCGGTGCCCCTACCGTCGATCTCGACGATGCGCCCCACAACATCGGGATCGCGACCGAAGCGGTCCTGCCACAACCCGTCGGTCAGCAGCACGACCGCGGGTGCGTCAGGTCGTTCATCCTCGACCTGGAACGTTCGGCCCAGCTGAGGCGGTGTTCGGACGACGTCGAAGAACGAGGCGGTCACCCGGGCCGCGTCCACCCGCTGGGGGTTGTCAGGGCCGGTGAAGTTCACCTGCTGGTCTCTGACCAACGAGACACCGTCGAGAGTGCGGCTGTCAGTTCCGTAGAGAAAGTAGAGGGCGGGCGACATCGGCAGGCTGTTGAGTTGCGGAAGCCCCGGTGCAACGTGACCGAGGATGACCAGCCGTTCGGAGTCTGGGACGGGCAGCGGTCGCAACAGAATCGTGTTGACGACCGTGAAAACGGCGAGGTTGGCGCCGATGCCGATGGAGAGGGTCAGGGCGGCGATCGCCGTGAAGCCTGGTTCCGCCGACAGCCGACGAAACACGTTGCGGAGCGTCGACATGTCGCAAAGTATGACGACGAGCGGGCCGCCCTGGCTGGGGATACGAGCTGTGGAGACGAGGCCAGTTGGGCCTCGTCTCCGCTTCGGGACGGCAGTGTTGGCTAGGGCTGATTGGTCGTCTCATCCTCGGCTCGGCCCGACCGGAGACTGTTCTCGAGACCGTAGTTACCCTCGTGACAGGCGTATTCGTAGATTTGGTACGTGTTGTCCCGGTTCAGCGGCATGGCGACCGTCCACGGTGCGGTGAATGGCTTGGGATCGTCGATGGTGACCGAGTAGTTGACGGTCTCGTCGTCCACACGCGTGAAGCGCTCCACGATCGTCAAGGCTTCGCTTTGCTCGATACCCCTGACCCCGCGGCTGGCGATATTGGTGCCGATGGTGCCCTGGTCGTTGTAGTTGCCGGTCTCGACGATCAAGGTGTCGCCCTCCCACCGTCCGCGCGAGTCGCCGTTCCAGAGGCGGATGTTGTCGGACAGCGCGGGTCGGTCGGTGATCGGAATGACGCGCGCTTCATGAATCATCTCGTAGAAAATCACGACGTAGCCCGGCACCTGCATGATTTGATAGCCGGCGCCGTATCCCCCGGGAAACATCCCGCCCGGTATGCCTCGTGTGATGCACCGTTCCCACGGCGTGTGAGTCAACCAGCCATCCGTCAAGTTGATGAGGTTGTTGTTGCGGCTGGTGATGGCCTCCCGTCGCAACGGGACGCGGCCACTGGGTGGGTCTACCACCATCGATTGGCGTCGCTCGTTGCGCAGCGCGTCGCCGGGACCATCGCCCCAGGGACCCGACGGCCCGGCGGCCCGAGCGTCTGGGCTGGGTTCGGCGGGTGGGCGCTGTGGCTGGTTGCTCCCCGGGAACCAGGCGGCGAGCGGCGCGAGCCGCTCGAGGTCTATGTCGTTTGGTGCCTCGAACGGAGTGGGGTCGAAGTTGGTCCAGACGCCCTGGATGTCAGGCTGCCCGTGGGCCGAGGATTGCGCGAGGGCCGGGCCACCGAACGAAAGGGCGAGCGCGGAGACGATTGCCGGCAACGAAACGCTGCGTACGAGATGTCGCGTTTTCATGAACTCTCCTGGTATCAAACCGCGGCCAAGCCTCGCAGGGCCGCTTCGGATCTGCTGTCCTGATTGTCTCCTGAGACTATAGACCGAAGACGGGCGGGCTCGGACATTTTCCATCGGTCTATGGTGTTGGGAACGCACAGGCGAGGGGGCAGGGGCGCTCATTGCGCGAGCGCCCCCGCCCTCAGCCAACAAGTTGAATGTCAGCCGTGGCCGTGTTCGGTGTGCTGCCGTCCGGCGGAT
>CAWWAF010000105.1:0-12914 GCA_963934795.1 uncultured bacterium | reverse complement strand
CGAGTAGGACCAGTATCACCCCGGGCACCACTCAACACACCATCTGCGTCACATCCGTGGCGCCAACATCACGGAACCAGCGCGGACGGTTCCGTCAGAGGTAGACAAAGTTACGATGAGCACCGAGCAACATACATTTACCGCCGAAGTACAAGAGCTGCTGAACCTGATGGTTCACTCGCTCTACTCTCAAAAAGACATCTTTCTCAGAGAGCTCATCTCCAACAGTTCCGACGCGCTGGACCGCCTCCGGGTGGAGGCGCTGTCGGACGCGAGCCTGATGCCCGAGGGTGAGCTCGAAATCAGACTCGAGGTAGACGCGGAAGCACGCACGCTGTCCATCTCGGATACTGGCGTGGGCATGAGCCGCGAACAGCTCGTGAGCGACATCGGGACCATCGCGCGGTCCGGTAGTCGGCAATTTCTCGACGCTCTCAAAGAGAAGCAACGCGCGGAGGAAAGCGGTAACGGCGCCACGGCAGACCTGATCGGCCAATTCGGCGTCGGCTTTTACTCCACCTTCATGGTGGCGGACCGGGTCACGCTGACGACCCGCCGAGCTGGAACCGACACCGCAGTCCAATGGGAATCCACCGGCGACGGCACCTATACGCTGGCCGAGGACGACCGCCCGCAGACCGGGACCACCGTCACGCTGCACCTCAAACCCGCCGACGAAGAGGACGGCATCCGGGACTACACCGATACCGCAGTGCTGACCGAGATCGTCAAGAAGCACTCTGACTTCGTGGCGCACCCGGTTCGCATGAAAGTGGAGCGGCAGGAGCCGGTCCTCGACAACACCGGCATCCCGGTCAAGGGCGTGCTGCCGAAGACGGTGGTCGAGGACGAGACCCTGAATTCGATGAAGGCGATCTGGACACGGTCGCGCAGCGATGTGACGGACGACGAGTACTACGAGTTCTACCGGCACGTCGGCCAGGACTGGCAGGAGCCGCTGGCTATCGTTCCGGCGGCGATGGAAGGCGCGTTCAACGCCCGCATCCTACTCTTCGTTCCGGCGAAGGCCCCGTTCGATCTCTACCACCGGGAACGGATCAGCAAGGGCGTACAGCTGTATGTGAAGCGCGTCCACATCATGGATGACTGGAAGGCGCTGCTGCCTGAGTGGCTGCGCTTTCTGAAGGGTGTCATCGACTGCGAAGACCTGTCTCTGAACGTGTCCCGGGAGATCCTGCAGCACGATCGGCAGGTCAAGGCGATTCGCACCTTCGCTATCAAGAAGACGCTTGACGCGATCGACCGCCTGCGGAAGGACAAGCCTGACGCGATGCGCACGCTGTGGCGCGAATTCGGCTCGGTCCTCAAAGAAGGGCTCGCCTCCAACGACGACGACTACCGCGACCGCCTCCTCGAGCTGCTGCTCGCGTCCACGACCTACGGCGATGAACCGACATCGCTGGCCGATTACGTGGGCCGGATGCCGGCGGACCAGACGCACATCTACTATCTGGGCGGCAATTCGCTGGAAGCGGTGCGCAATTCTCCCCACCTCGAATCATTCAAGCGCAAGGGTATCGAGGTGCTCTTCTTCACCGATCCCGTCGACGAGTTCTGGCTGGAGCGGGACGTGTCCTACAAAGACAAGACGTTCGTGTCGGTCAGTAAGGGCGAGATCGACCTCGGCAAGGACGACGCCGCCGACACCAGCGACGCCGAGGCTGACAAGACGAAGGACGCATCGCTCGACGGCCTGCTGCAGACGCTGCGGAGCCTGCTGCAGGACGACGTCAAAGATGTCCGACTGTCCGGCCGCCTCACCGACAGCCCCGCGTGCCTGGTCGGCGACAAGGACGACCTCAGCCCGCAACTCGAACAGATGATGCGACAGCTTGGTCAATCCGCTCCAAAGACCAAGCGAATTCTCGAGATCAATCCGGACCACGCATTTGTCGTGCGCTTGGGCGCTATTCATGGGACGGATGACAAGGCACCAGAGCTCGCGACCTACGCGCAATTGCTGCACGGCCAGGCGATTCTTGCCGAAGGCGGCGAGCTGCCGGACCCCGGAGCCTACAGCCGCGTTGTCATGGAGGTGGCCCAATTCGCCGTGGGGGCCGGTCCGACGGTGGTGACGCCGAAGTCGACGGTAGAACCGGAGGCTGGCGTCGCAGCCGCTGAAGTCTCCGAACCGGTCACGACGCCGGCCGGCCAGACCGAGACGGACGGAAAGGGCAAGGATGACGTCTCATGAGCGCCCCGACGATGAGACCCCGACGATACCCGGTGCTAGCGGCACTCCTGTTGCTCGGTGGCTGCAGCGGGACTCCGGCGCCGGCGGACGAAGCAACTCCGGCTCAGGCAACCGCACCAGCACCAGAGGCGGCGCCGCCGCCCTATCTGGTGTATGTCACCAATGAGGGATCTGGTGACCTCACCGTGATCCGGGGTGACACCCATGAGGTGAGCGCGACCATTCCGCTCGGCAAGAGGCCCCGGGGCATCAAGGTCGGCCCCGACGGGGCGCAGTTGTTCGTCGCGCTCAGCGGCTCGCCACCCGCCCCGCCAGGAGTGGATGAGGACACCCTGCCGCCGCCTGATCGGACGGAGGACGGGGTGGGCATCGTCGACATCGCGGAACAACGGGTGGTCAACGTGTTGCGGGCCGGCACGGACCCCGAACAGGTTGCGGTCAGCGCAGACGGCACGCGCGTGTTCGTCGCCAACGAAGATGCCGCGCTCGCGAGCATCGTCGACATCGCAAGCGGCGAGGTCGTGGCCCAACTGCCGGTGGGCGGTGAGCCGGAGGGTGTCACCTTGAGCCCGGACGGCCGCTGGGTCTACGTGACGTCCGAGAACGACAGTCAGGTCACGGTAATCGATGCGGTCGCGCTCGAGGTCGTGACGGTCTTCGACGTGGGCGCCCGACCGCGATCGTCCAGCTTCTCCCCCGACAGCGCACGCGCCTATGTCACCGCGGAAAACGGCGGCACCATTTCCGTGGTCGACACGAGCACGCATACCGTCACCGACACCGTCCAATTGACCGGCGAGACCGTCAGACCGATGGGCGTCGTCGTGTCGCCAGACGGGGGACGTGTCTACGTCTCGACAGGCCGGGGCCGCCTCATCATGGCCGTCGACACCGACAGCCTCGAAGTCGTCGGCTCGGTCGAGGTCGGCACCAGACCTTGGGGCATAGCGCTCACGTCGGACGGTCGCTACCTGTACGCCGCCAACGGCCCGTCAAACGACGTTTCGGTGGTGGACACCGAGTCGCTGGAAGTCATCGCCACTGTCTCGGCTGGCGAGCGCCCCTGGGGCGTCGCGATCGTCGAGCACTAGACGGACGTCGGGGCCAGTAAGCCAGACGTCGCAAGGATGTGCAGGCCCGTTGTAGCAATGAGCACCGGGCCGCCAGACACTCGTGAGGAGAACGCCATGCGTGAGCTGAAAAGAACCGGAGCCCTGTCTCTTTTGTTGGTGATTGGCGCCGTACTTGTCGTGGCCGGCCGCCAACAAGAGCGCCCCACCTTCACCCCCGAGCAGGAGGCCAGGCTCCAGATAACCGAGGTGACGGACGGGCTGTACGTGATCCCCGGGTTCGACGGCGGACAGTCAGGCGGAAACGTCGCGGTCCGGGTCACGGACGACGGGGTCATCATCGTCGACAACAAATTTCCCTACAGTTTCGACTTCATCACTGAGCAGGTGCGCAGCGTCACCAATCAGCCGATCAAGTACGTGATGAACACCCACCATCATGGGGACCACGCCGGGAGCAACGCCGACTTCATGCCCGCGGCCGAGGTCATCGCGCACCGCAACGCACGGACGAACATCATTCGGAACAACCAGACCGGTGCGCCCCCCATTACCTTCACGCATGAAACGGCCGTGTTCCTCGGCGACGCCGAAGTGCAGGCGCATCACTTCGGCCGGGGCCACACCAACGGTGACTCGGTCATCTATTTTCCAGACCTCCACACCATTCACACGGGAGACCTGTTCATCTACGGCGACCGTCTGGATGGCACAACGCTCGCGCCGTTCTGGGACTTCGGGAACGGCGGGAGTGCCGTTGAGTGGCCCGCCACACTGACCGGCGTCCTCGGACTGGACTTCGACACCGTCATCCCGGGGCACGGCCCGCTCCTGGGCAAAGCCGAAGTGCGCGCGTTCCGGAACAACATGGAGACCGTGATCGCCAGAGTGGCGGCCGAGATCCGCGACGGCGCGACCCGAGAGACTATCGCCTCCAGGGTCGACACCAGCGACCTCGGCTGGCCCTTGGCGCCCATTCGTTTCCAGAACGTCTTCGATGAGCTGACCGGCGCTCGATAGGCTGCGGGTCGAAACGCGCCCGGCGTCACCCCGGCGTGCCGGTACGACGAAAGAGCTTCGTCATCCCAAGATCGACAACAGATAGAACAGGCCGGTCCCCCCGAGCAGCACGATGCCAACCCACGAGAGGGCACGCATGGCGGGACCGGGACGATGCTCGATCGGCATGTCATCCGAGGTGACGGCTCGCAGGTTGAGGTATCCGAGTAGCGGCCCAGTCAAGAACGACACAATGGTCGCGAAATCGACCATCGTGGTGAGATTGCCGATGAACAGGCTCATCACCACCAGCGTCAGTGTCACGAGTGCCGCAAGGCTCCACCAGTAGACCGTGCCTCCGGGCCGCAACGGCCCCGCATCGGCCGAAGAGCGTGACCCGGCGCGCAGCACGAACAGCGACCGTTCGATGGCGCGTGGTCCCCCGTCCAAGACGGTGAGGGTGGTCGAGAACATCGTAGTGACCACCGCCACCAGCACCACCGGCCTCGTCCACGTCCCCAGCGTGCCACTGAAAAGGTCGACGAGCTGCGTCGAGAACGCCGGCCCCGCATCAGCGAACGCGGCACCCGACCCAAACATGACCCCCGCGCCCAGCACGATGAACGCAAAGGCCAACACCGCGGTCCCAACATAGCCCACCAAGAAGTCCTGGCGCGCGGTCTTCACGGAGCACCGATGTCCTGACGCATCGTTCTTGGCAAGCGTCCAGAGCGAACTCCAGACCGCCACGTCGATGGCGGACGGCATCCATCCGGCCAGGGCCAGCAGGAACGCGAACGGCACCACGCTGCCGATCACGCCAGCGGGCCAGATGGCGAACGTCGAGAAATCTGCGCGGGGCAGGCTGATACCCGCGGCTACGAGGGTAGAGACCGCGAGGACGAGCAGCACAGCCTTGATGGTGAAGTCGAGCCCCTCGAAGCGGCTGCGCCACAACACCAGCACGCCGGGGGCCATCACTAATCCGGCGAGCACCGGCAGGGGCCAGTCGAGACCGAAGCTGAATCCGATCAGGTACGCGGTGAACATGACAATGGCGGACTGAATGATGCCAGCCGTCAGCAATGTAATCGCCAGATACGCCCACAACGCCCATGACCCGATTCGCCGGTAGCCCTCGACGAGGCTCTCGCCCGTCGCTGCCGCATAGCGGGGTCCGTATTCGAAGAATGGGTACTTCAGGACCAGCGCCAGCAGGACGACGCCGGAGAGCCCGAATCCAGCAATGGCGCCGGCCCGGGTGGACTGCACGAGGTGTGAAATGCCGATCGCGGTCGCAGCCCAGAGCAGGCCGGGCCCGAAGGCACTCCAAAAGCGACGGCGGCCGGGCGAACCGGCGGCAATGGGCATCGGCTGATTGGAGGAGCCTCTGGGGGGTTCACACAACGGCGGTCGCGCAACAAGACGGGATATGTCTCACACGCAACGCCACCACGCGAACAACTCGCCGGGGTCCAGGCTAGGCGATAATCTGCGGAATCAGGGTGCCTTCGACGTCGGTGAGCCGCATGTCCCGACCGTTGTAGCGATAGGTCAGCTTCTTGTGGTCCATCCCAAGCAGGTGCAGCATGGTCGCGTGGAGATCGTGAGCGGACACCGGCTGCTGCTCTGCCTTGTAGCCGAAGTCGTCACTGGCCCCGATCACCTGGCCCCCCTTGATTCCGGCCCCAGCCATCCACCCCGTCATCGTACCGGGATTGTGGTCACGGCCGACGCCGCGCTGTGAAATCGGCATCCGGCCAAATTCCCCATGCCAGAGCACCAGGGTCTCGTCGAGCAGCCCACGCGATTTGAGGTCGGTTAGCAGACCCGCGATCGGCAAATCGGACTCCGCCGCGTGCTGGGTGTGGTTCTCGATGAGGTTGCTGTGTGCGTCCCAGGTGTCCGTGTTCTGCACCCCAAGCCCCCCCTGGAACAGTTGCACGAATCGGACGCCGCGCTCGATCATCCGCCGCGCCATCAAACACTGCCTCCCGAACGGTTCGGTCACCGGATCGTCCAGGCCATACAGCTTCTTCGTCGCGTCCGACTCCGACGAGATGTCGACCGCCTCGGGTGCGCACCCTTGCATGCGATACGCCAATTCATACGACGAGATCCGGGCCGCCAGCTCTGAGTTGCCCGGGTTGTTCGCCATGTCCATCTCATTCAGTCGGCTGAGCGTGTCGAGCCGCGCCCGCTGCTGGGTCTCAGACACGCCTTCCGGCGGCTGGAGATCGACGATGGGGTCACCTGATGCGCGGAACAAGGTCCCCTGGTAGGTGGCCGGCATGAACCCGGCGCTCCAGTCGGTGGGTCCACCGAGCGGCCCGCCACGATAGTCATTCATGACCACAAACGCCGGCAAACTCGAGCTCTCGGCGCCAAGGCCATAGGTCACCCACGACCCGACGCTGGGATAGCCGGTACGAATTTGTCCCGTTTGCATCTCGTAGGTCGCTTGGATGTGATCATTCGACCGACCGTAGAGCGACCGGATGAACGCGATCTCGTCGACCTTCTGGGCCAGATGCGGGAATATCTCCGACACCTCGATGCCGCTCTCGCCATACCGCTTGAATGAGAACGGACTCGGCATCAGCGGACCCGGGTTGCCCTGCCGCACGACCACAGACTCGGCCATCGGCTGACCGGCGTATTTGGTGAGGGCCGGCTTCGGGTCGAATGTGTCGACCTGACTGACGCCGCCGCTCATGAACAGCGAAATCACCGCCTTCGCGCGGGGCTCAAAATGGGACGGCTTCGGCGCGAACGGGTTGCCAGGGACCGGCTCGTCGCACCCGCCGGATTGCGCGGCCGCCAACAGCCCTTGCTGGTCCAGCGTATGGGCCAGCGCCAAGCCGGCGATACCACCGCCCGACTGGAACAGGAAATCGCGCCGATTCCAGAACGTCCGCTTCCGGCGATGATGATGGTAATGGTCAGACATCGTCACTCCTCGCGCTACCTCAGATACAAGAACTCGTTCAGATTCAGCATGACGTGAGCCAGGTCCGTAAGCGACTGTTCGGCCACGAGCTCTTTGGCCACCTGGGTTTCGCCCGCCGTCGGCGACCGCGTGAGCGCGATCCGGTATGCCAATTCCACCTGAGCGTCCAGATCGCCAGGCGCCGCCGTCTTGAGACGGTCCGCAAACAACGTCGCCTGATTCAAGACGAAGGCGTTGTTCATGAGCGTCAGCGCCTGGGTGGCCACCGTCGTGACGTTCCGCGCGGCCGCGGTTTGATTCTGATCAGGCAAGTCGAACGTATCGAAGAAGGGGAAGCCCAGAGACCGGCGTCGATACACATAGACGCTCCGGCGCCAGACGTCTGGACCGTCCGGCTGATTGCGCCAGACGCCCTTCTCGGACGTCTTCAGGATGTCGTCTGGGACGAACGGAAAAATCGGAGGGCCGCCAATGGTCAGGTCGATGCCTCCGCTGGCCGCCATGATGGTGTCCCGCAGCGCCTCGGCCTCAAGCCGCTGCTGTCTGAACCGCCACAACCAGGCGTTGTCCGGGTCGGCCGTCTGACTCACCGGGTCGTCGTGCCCGGAGGCCATCTGATACGCCTCAGAGGTCATTAGCAGCCGGTGCATCTCTTTGATGCTCCAGCCCCGGTCCATGAATTCGACCGCCAGCCAGTCGAGCAATTCCGGGTGCGTCGGCAGCTCACCCATCTGCCCGAGGTTGTCGAGCGTCCGGACAATCCCGCGGCCAAAGTGGTGATGCCAAATGCGGTTCACCATGACCCGGGCGGTCAATGGGTTGTCTGGCGAACTGAGCCATTCGGCCAACGCCAGACGACGCCCTGAGGTGCGACCGTCTTCCCGCGCAATCTCGGTCGGCGGGTCGCCGTAGGTGGCTACCGTGAGGAATCCAGGCTTCGTCGGCTCCGTCGGCGACAGCGGATCACCGCGGCTCAAGAAGTAGCTGGGAGGGGGCTCGTAGTCCGGTCCCTCGGCCTCGTGCAGGAAGGTGCCCGGTTCATCGGGTGGCGTCCGGCACTCGGGGCAGCCGATGATCTCGTCGCCCGGTCCATCGGGCGCGAACCGATAGTCGCCATCCGTCACGATCTCCGCCATCGGCGGTGTCGGAGGCCGTGCCGCATTGAGCGCATCCAGTTCGGCTTGCAGGCCCAGACGACGGTCGAACTCGTCAGCACTAAGCGCGTTCGCGAGCGCCTGCTGGGGAACACCCAATGTCAACACCTGATCGGCAAGTAGTGCCTCGCCCGGTGTGCGGTCTTCAGCGGCCTTGATGGCCGCCTGCAACACATTGTCTGGAAAGTCGCGACGAATGCGCTCAATCAACAGTGCCTGTCGGTGTGGAGCCTCGATGGCGCGGATTTTCACGCGAACAGCGTCGGCCTTCCCATCAATGGCCGCATTTGCCGCTCGCCATGTCGCCGCCTCGTCGGGGTCAAGCAATGGCCAGTCGGTCTCGACGTACCCGAAGATGGAGGCCTGAAGGCTGTAGTAGTCCCGCTGCAGGATGGGATCAAACTTGTGGTTGTGGCAACGGGCGCATTGCACCGTCATGCCCATCACGCCCCGTCCGACGGTCGCGAGCACGTCGTCGAGATAGTCGTGTCTCCGTTCCGGATTGTCTTTCTCGCGAAACTGCACCCTCGGGCCTGCCCGCAAGAAGCCGGTGGCAATCAGCGTCTCGTCTGTCACGTGGTCCAATTCGTCACCCGCAATCTGCTCGCGGATGAACTGACCATACGGCTTGTCCTTATTGAAGGCGTTGATGACGTAATCGCGGTAGCGCCACGCGTTTGGACGATTGTAGTCCTGCTCGAATCCCGTCGAGTCGGCATAGCGGGCGACGTCCATCCAGTGACGGCCCCAGCGTTCGCCGTAGTGAGGCGAAGCGAGCAACTCGTCGATGACGCGCTCCCAGGACCCGCGCGCCGTGTCGGCGAGAAACGCGTCAATCTGCGCCGGCGACGGTGGCAGGCCGATCAGATCAAGATAGGCCCGTCGCAGCCGTGTCAGTGGGTCGGCGCGAGGGGCCGCGTTGACACCCGCGTCCTGGCGGGCGGCCTCAAGAAATCGATCGACCGGATGCTGATATCCGGTAGCGGCTGGCACGGGCGCCTTTTCGGGCAACTTGAACGCCCAATAGTCGCGTGCGCCAAACGGCAACTCGGCATTCTCAAGCGACGCAACCACATTTTCCGCGCTGGGCGCACCGCCACCGTCCCAATGGGCCCCGTCATCGATCCATGTTCGCACGGCCGCGATCTCCGCCTCGCTCACCGCGCCCCCGCCCATCGGCATTTTCGGGTTATCGAGACCAGCCAGCACGCGATACAGTCGGCTCTCTTCTCCTCGCCCTGGTACCAGCGCCGGACCGCGTGCGCCACCACTTAGCGCGGTGTCGCGGGTGCGCAAGTCGAGCCCCGAAAGTTGGGACGCCGCGCCGTGACAATTCCAGCAGCTACGTTCGAAGATGGGTCGGATCTGGTCGGCAAAAGAGACCGAGTCCGCGGACTGCGCCTGAGCGGCTGACACGGACCCGGCCGCCACGGTCAGCACGACTAACACGTAGCGGGGTCGAAGTAGATTACCGACTCGTCGCATCGCCATCCTCCAGCCGGTCACCAGACATTACAGTTCAGGCAAGATATCGCGCCTAGCATAGCAAATACAGTGGCCATCTCGCGGAGCATGTGGCCGCCGCGCACCGGACTACAGACGAGGGTCAGACCACGAGCGACGGTTCGATGGGGAGCGTGCGGATACGACGGCCAGTCGCGGCCGCGATCGCGTTGGCGACTGCGGGCGCAATCGGGGGCACACCGGGCTCCCCGACGCCGGTCGGATCTTCCGTGCTCGGCACGATCACGACCTCGATCGTGGGCATTTCGTTTATGCGAAGCATTTCGAAGTCGTGAAAATTGCTTTGCTCGACATGCCCGCCGGCATAGGAGATGCGCTGCTTGAGGGCGGCCCCCAGTCCAAAAACGATGCCACTCTCCATCTGCGCACGCACGATATCGGCATTGATGACCCGCCCACAGTCGACGGCGCAGACCACGCGATGCACCTGCACCCGTTGCGCTTCGACCGACAACTCCACGACCTGTCCCACGTAGCTCTCGAAGGAAAAATGTTGAGCGATGCCACGGAAGCGCCCCGCCCGTAGCGGTTCGCCCCATCCGGCCGCCGCGGCTGCCGCCTCCAGCACCCCCAGGTTGCGGGGCGCATCGTGCAACAACTCGCGCCGAAACTCGAACGGGTCCCGTCCGGCCACGACGGCCAGTTCGTCAATGAAGCTCTCGACCGCGAACGCCGTGTGCGAGTGTCCGACCGACCGCCAGAATCCGACAGGCACCCCCGGATCGTGGCGAGCGAGTTCGACGCGAAGATTCGGAATGGCGTACGGCGTGTCGCTCGCGCCCTCAGTCGAAGTCGGGTCGGCGACCCAGTCCCCACGAAAGACACCACCCGCCACGCTGCTCAAGCCGCGGTTCATCGCGCCCGGCGTTCCGTCTGGCGTCATGGCGGGTAACCACGAGGGGACGATCGCCTCCAGCAGCGACGGGGCAGCAATGCGATGCTGCCAGGCCACCGGCGCCCCAGCTGTATCGAGCACCGCCCGCAGCAAGTGACGCACCTGCGGGCGATACATGCTGTGGCACATGTCATCTTCACGCGACCAAGTGACTTTCACCGGCGCCGCAATGAGTTTCGACAGTTGTGCCGCCTCAAGCGCGTAGTCCGCCACCAGGCGCCGGCCGAACCCACCACCCAGCAAGGTTGTGTGCACGACGACATGGTCGCGGGCGAGACCAAGCATCGCCGCGATCTCCTCGCGCGCCACACCCGGGGCCTGAGTCGGGGCCCATACCTCGCAGCGGTCGCCCTCGACATGCGCCGTGCTGTTCTGCGGTTCCATCGGCGCATGCGCCAGATGCGGCAGGTCGTACGCCGACTCGAGGTAATCCCCCGACGCGGCGGCCAGCACCGTATCGACATCCCCGTCCTCTCGGACGGTCTTGCCTGGCTCGGCCGTGAGCCGTCGCAGCTCTTCCGAAATGGTGCCGGTGTCGAGCGTGGTACGTCCGCCTTCCCACTCCACGGTGACGTCGGCCACCGCCGCCCGGGCTTGCCAGTACCTATCCGCGACCACCGCGACACCACCCGGCATGCGAACGACGTGCCGGACCCCGGGTCGGTTTTTCGCCTCGCCGACGTCAAAGGACGCCACTCTGGCGTCCTGCACCGGTGGCCGGATAAGCACCGCGTTGAGCAGCCCGGGCCGTACGACATCGATCCCGAACACTCCTGAGCCGTCGACCTTCATGGGCGCATCGACGCGGTCCATGGCTGTCCCGATGACCGTATGCTCCTCGGCAGGCTTCAACTCCGGCTTCGGGATGGGCTGCCCCGCCGCCTGACGGGTCAACGCGCCGTAGGTCTGGGTACGACCACTCGGGGCGTGCTCGATGGTCCCGTTCGTCGCGATGCACTCTGAGAGCGGGACCTCCCACACGTCGGCGGCGGCCGTGCGCAACATTTCACGCGCCACGGCGCCAGCGTGTCGGAGCACGCCCCATGAGGTGCGCACGCTGGAACTCCCGCCGGTGATCTGCAGTCCGAACTCCGGATGGTCATAGCGCCGGTCCGCTACCGCCAGCTCGACCTCGATAACGGCCGGGTCCACCTCCAGTTCCTCGGCAATCAACATCGGATGCGAGGTCATCGTGCCCTGTCCCATCTCCACGCGGTCCAGTGTGAAGACGATGCGGTTGTCAGGATGAATCACCAACCATGCATTGGGGTGAAACTTTCCCGTGGCCTCGGCCGTGGCGCGCATGTCGCGCCGGCGGCGGTAGCGCCCCACCACTGGCCCCACGACGAAGGCCAGCGCAAGCGCGCCACCGCCAACCGCCGACGCCTTGAGAAACCGGCGGCGCGTCACGCGAGGGCGCTTCGACGCAGGCGTGGTCACGAGCGTCCCTCGCGCAGGTCGGCGGCGGCTCGGTGAATCGCCCGCCGTATACGTTGATAGGTTCCGCAGCGGCATATGTTGCCGACCATCGCGATGTCGATCTCGGCATCCGTCGGCGAGGCATTCCGGGCCAGCAGCGCCGCCGCTGACATCAACTGCCCCGATTGGCAGTACCCACACTGGGGCACGTTCTCTGCCAACCAGGCGCGTTGCAAGGGGTGCGACCGATCCGGACTCAACGATTCAACGGTATGCACCGACCTGCCCCGGACGCTGCGCAGCGGAGTGACACAGGAGCGAATGGCACGGCCGTCCAGATGCACGGTGCACGCGCCGCACAGCGAGCGCCCACATCCGAATTTCGTCCCAGTTAGTCCGGCGATTTCGCGAATCGCCCACAACAGCGGCGTCTCGCCATCGGCATCGTCTTCGAGCGTAATTGGTTGGTCGTTGAGTCGAAAGGTGGTCGCCATGATTAGGGCTGCCTATCGCTCAGGCTCAATTCCTCGAGCCGTGCGTTGAGAAGTGTTCCTGGACCGACGCGAGCCGTCGGCCAGTCGTCCCGGCGGCCTCCAGGGCAGGCCAGCGCCCGCGTACGCCGATCCAACCTAAGGTAAATCGGCACCGTGGTATCTGGCGCTGTAGACAACAATCTAACTCCGTCAGG
>CAWWAF010000104.1:0-13189 GCA_963934795.1 uncultured bacterium | reverse complement strand
CCGAATGCGAAAGGTGGCACATGACTGAGTCACGCCGGCGGTATGGCTGGGAGCGCCAGCAGTTCTCGCGTCGCGCGTTTCTGGCCGGTGGGGCGGCACTGGTGGCAGCGCCGTCGGTGCCCCTGATCGGCCAGCCACGGCAGACCCCTCGATTCGCCGGACCGCCCTTCAGTCTGGGGGTGGCATCTGGTGACCCCACTTCGGACGGCGTGGTGCTGTGGACCCGACTCGCCCCGGTGCCGCTGGCCGGTGGCGGGATGGGAGACGAGGCCGTCGAGGTCAGCTGGGCGGTCGCGACCGACGAGCGCATGACCCGTGTCGTCCAACGCGGCGTCAGGGTGGCGCGTCCCGACCAAGGCCACGCCGTGCATGTGGAAGTCGCGGGGTTGGAGCCCGACCGCTGGTATTGGTATCGCTTCCGTGCAGGCAGCGAGGCGAGCCGGGTCGGCCGCACCCGGACGCTTCCGGTGGCCGGGTCGCCGGTCAGTCAATTGAAGATGGCCTTCGTCTCGTGCCAGCACTACGAGATGGGCTACTTCACGGCCTACCGTCACATGCTGGAGGACGACCTCGATGTCGTGTTCCATCTGGGCGACTACATCTATGAGTATGACGGGCGCGACGGACGGGCCCGGAAACACACGGGCGACGAGATCGAACTGTTGCGCGACTACCGAAACCGGCATGCGCTCTACAGACTCGACCCCGACCTACAGGCGGCGCATGCCCGATTTCCATTCATCGTCACCTGGGACGACCACGAGGTCGACAACAACTATGCCGGGGGCGTGTCCGAGGAAGAAGGATTTGCCTCGGAGCTCTTTCTACGCCGTCGGGCTGAGGCGTATCAGGCGTACTACGAGCACATGCCGCTTCGGTCGGCCTCGACCCCAGCCGGTCCGCGGATGCAGCTGTATCGCCAGTTTGAATACGGCGACCTGGCCTCGTTCTTCGTGCTCGACACCAGACAGTATCGAACGGACCAACCGTGCGGCGACCAGCGGGGTCCGGCGTGTGTCGGTGTCGGCGACGCGAACGCCACCTTGTTGGGGAACGCGCAAGAGCAGTGGTTGCTCAGTGGGCTCGACCAGTCGGGGAGCCGATGGAACGTGCTGCCCCAGCAGGTGATGATGGCCCGAGTGGATGCAGCGCCGGGCGACGACGAGCTGATCAGCATGGACCAGTGGAGTGGGTATGAAGTGGCTCGACGGCGGTTGATGGAGTTTCTCGCGTCGCGGCGGCCCTCCAACCCGGTCGTACTCACGGGCGACATCCATACCAACTGGGTCAACGATCTGCGGGTCGACTATGCGGCCGAGCGGTCCCCGGTGGTGGGTACCGAGTTTGTCGGTACATCAATCACGTCGGGGGGCGATGGCTCCGACGTGCGGGAAAGCACCGGCGGCGTATTGGCGGAGAACCCCGCGGTGCGTTTCTTCAACAATCAACGCGGCTACGTGCGCTGCACCATCACGCCGAGCCGTTGGACCTCGGACTATCGGGTGCTCGAGTACGTGACCCACCAGGGCAGTCCGATATCTACTCGTGCGTCGTTTGTGGTGGAAGACGGGCGCCCTGGGGCGGAACCTGCCTAGCCGAGTCCTGTTGGTCAGAACTGGACGCGGATACCGGCGAAGCCACTGCGCGGCGCGCCAGGTGACAGAAATCTGGGATCGTCGGCGTTGGGGACCTCGTTCAACTCGATCTCGACTTCGGCCAGGAGCCCGAACGTCTCGTAGTCGCTGTCGAACAGGTTGTCGACTCGGGCGAACAGCTGCACGGTGTCGGTGAGCTGATACGACGAACGGAAGTTGGCCACGCCGTAGCCGCCCACGGGCAGCTGATCGTTGCCTTCGTCTCCCAGGAAAATCCGGCTCGACGACACAATCGTTTCCAGCGCGACATCCCACTCCGGCGTGACCGCGATCCCCACACCAGTCTTGAAACTGTGTCGCGGGATACCGGCGAGCCGGTCACCCGGTTGCACCTCGAGTTGGCCGTCGCTGTTGGTGGCGTCGTTCACCTCGACGTTGCCGGGCAGCTCCAGCGGAGACTCAAAGGTCGCGTCGACCAAACCGTAGCTCGCGAACCAGCTGACCCTTCCGATTCGCCCACGGAGATCGGCGTCGAGCCCCACTCGTTGCGTATCGCCCGCGTTCTGAAAGAACCCCGTGCCAATGAGACGTGAAGACGCCACGAAGAGGATGTCGTCGTTGATCCGCGTGCGATACCAGGATGCAGACCACTCGACATGTCCGCTGGACAGCAGGTGGTTGCCACGGATGCCGCCTTCGATCGACTTGGCCACGGCCTGCTCCAGCGGGGGGTCCGACAGAAACGCGTTCGGCACGCGACATGGCTCGTCGGGGTCCGCACAGCTCAGTTCCGCCGCGGTGGGGGCTCGGTTTGATTCCGTATAGCGAGCGAAGACCGACGCGGCGTCGTTCAATTCGAAGACGCCGCCGACTCCGCCGTTGAGTCGGCTGAACGTGTGGTCGCCGTTCAAGGACGTGCCGAGCTGGTCGATGATGTTGATCCGCGAGTGGTTGAACCGTCCCGATACGGTCAGATGAATCCGTTCGGTCACCGAGAGCGTGTCGCTGAAGTACGCCCCGAGCGTGCGATTGTCGGTGACGAGACTGGTATTGAATTGGTCGTCAGGAGCTCTGCCAAAAATTCCGACGAAGAGTCCCGATCCGGCGACCGAGCGGTCTGCGGTCAGCGTGCCCACTTCGCTGTTGGACGCGAAGGCGACGTCGGCCAGATCGGCCGATGCGCCCAGAACCAGCACGTTGTGTTTCCCGGTCGCGGAGGCTTGGACCGTGGCCCCATACCCTTGTGACTGCGTCGACGTGCGATTGAAGGCGGCGTTCCCCGCAGCGTCCGCATCGGTGATGAACACACCGGACAGCGTATCGACTAGCGGGTCGGCAGGGATGTCGAGCCCGCGGTCGACCGCGCTCCCCGGGGCCTGGGTATCGTCGTCAGCATCGGGCCCGCCGACGCTGTGACACAAGGTGTTGGGAGGCGCGTTCGAAGGCAGGGCGGTGTCCTCGCACACCGCGAAATCGGCCTCGTCCCCATTGAGCGTGTCGCGGTCGAGGTCGCGGTAGTAGCCCGTCACCTGCACGGTCCACGTGTCCGACGCGGTAAGACCGACTCGTCCCTGGATGAACCCCAGTTCGTTCTCGGTCGTGTCGGGAAAGGTAAAGACGGCCGCGCGGTCGACGGCCAATAACTCGATCGGCGCAGCGCTATTTCCATTGAGTCGGGTGTTGGCGTAGGTGACGTTCACACCCGCATTGACCCGGTCGGCCCGATAGGCGAGATCGACAACGGCCTGGTGGACAGAGGACGGAGAGGCGAGGCGCCATCCCGTTTCGTCGAAACGCGTGGCCCCGACATACATGCCCCATGCGCCGCGTTGTGCCCCGTATTCTGCCGTCCCGAGCAGCCGGCCAAAGGAGCCGCCCGACAACTCCCCGCGGAAGCCGTCAAGATCGAAGCCGCTCTTCAGTTGCAGGGCGAGCGCGCCACCGAGCGCGTTCAAGCCATACGTCGGGTCGGCGCCGGCGCTCAGTTGTATCTGATTGACCGCGAACATCGGCATCAGGTCGAACTGCACCGTGTCGCCGAACGGTTCGTTGACTCGGACCCCATTCTGGTAGACCGCGATACCTTGCGGCAGTCCTAGCAGCGGTGACGCCGTAAATCCGCGGAAGCGCAGTGTCGGCTGGAACAGGTTGGCAGTCATCCCTTCCATCGAGATGGCCCCGATCTGCTCGTTGAGTGCGTCGGACACGGATGGGGCGCCGCGTGCGCGGAGTTCCGCCGCCCCCAGGACCGACACGGTGGCCGGCAGCCGCTCGCGTCCGATCGTGGCGCCGAGGAGGGGGGTGACCCCGACCACGCTGACCTGTTCCGTTACGGGGGCCAGTCCGAGCTGTACATCGAGGGTCGTGGTGTCACCGTTGCGGAGGGAGACGGTCTCGCGGACCGTCTGGAAACCCACCAGTTCGAGTTCGACCACGTACTCGCCCGGTGTCAGACGTGACGCCACAAACGCGCCAGTCGCGTCTGTGACCAGGACGAGCGGGGCACGGGACCCAGGCGACTGGACGGTCACGGTGACTCCGACCAAGGGCCCTTCCTGTGTATCGGTGACGCGACCCTGAAGTGAGGCCGAGCCGGTCTGGGCGGTGGCCAGGCCGGATCCGACGAGGAGCACGATGCCTGCGGCACTTAGTGCGCGGAACGTCCGCCAGGTGCTCCTGCTCGCTGCGGCAGCGACGAAACGAATCCAGATACGTGCCGTGGTTGTCATGCAGGCTGAGTCGTCCGCGCGAGTCGGGGGGAGAGACACAAGAGTATAGCGAGGCGGCGAGCGGAGCTATCGTATATCGAACGGGATGCTGACGGTCTCGCCGTGCGGCCCGGTACTCGCGCGCGCACCGGCCGCTGGCGAAGAAGGGCGAGCATCGGGGACGGCACCAACTTCGGTGACCTCGAATGGGGTTCCGATCTGGTTGCCCGCCAGGTCTTCGACGATGGTGGACGCCACCAGCGCATACGCGCCAGCGACCCAGGGCCGCGCCGGGGTCAACAGCCAGCGTGTTTCCCAGCTGCCGCTTTCCACCTCGCCGTGGACCGGCTCGCCTGCGGCCGTTTCGACCCCTATCGACCGTTGCATCAACGCGTGGTCGAGCGGCTCCGGGAACGACACGACGAGTCTCTGTGTCGAGCCGGCCGCCGGCACCCGAAGCCGCCAGGTGGTGTGGTCCAGAGGGGTCGCATCGGCAGGTCCTACGCTGAAGCGCTTCTCAAACGGTGCTTGCAGCGGGTTGCCTTGGGCGTCGGGCCAGGCTGGGTCCACGACCAGCGCGTAGGTCTCTCCGGCTCGCAGCGAACGACCGAGTTGTGCGTTCAGCTCAAGTCCCTGTTTGATCCGGCCCGGGTCGAAGAAGACGGTATAGCGCGTGTGATCCGCGTTCCAGAAATCGGCACCGAACGGTAGAAACGGCGCATCAACGTCTCGGCCGCGTTCGTCTTGCAGTGTGATGTAGGCGAGCCCGTCGACATGGCTCATGGGGGCGGAGAAGTGAAGATAGAGCTTGAGCTGATTTTCTGGAATTCGGTCGCCGCTTGGGAAGATCCGATCGACCACGGTGGTCCGTTGGACGTCAGGCTTTGGCAGCGATATCAGCGTTTCCACTGCGGCCAGGGTGTCTCCCGCCGTGGCGTCCAGTCCGGGCAGCCGGCTCGGATCGAGGCGCACGGCGTAGGCGCGTCCGGCGTCGAACGGGAACATCGGCGTGAATCGGAGCGAGCCATGCTCGTCAATGGTGTGTGATCCCAGAACCGCAGGCAGATCCGAGTCTGCAGTCCCATCTTCCATGACGACGGTCACGCGAAGCAGGTCCGACCACTGTGCTGCGGTCAGTCCATCGTTGCGCAGGGTGTCCACCTGCGCTACGGGTAGCCCGACCACCTGGACGATGGCCGGTCCGGAATCATCGGTGTCATCCGGCATGGCGGATACGGTAATGGACACTGCTGACAGGTCCACCACCGGTGCGTTCGCACAGCCGGCCACAAGCCCACATAGACCGACGATCGACGCCAGACGTGTGAGTCCGAGGCCGACCGAACCCCGGCTCAGGCGTTGGCTCGGTGTCACCCGTACCCCGTTGTCGCGCGCCGCTCCCATCACACTCGCCATGTACCCGTCCACGGGTGCGACCGAGCCGCTACGGCAGGGAGAGCGCCTCGAGGTTGGCCAGACCGGCGTCGTTCCTCGCGATGACGACCATGTGCTCGTCGTCCAGCAGGTCGAGTTGTTCGATTCCCGTCAGTTTCTCAATCGTCTCGAAGGCGACGCCGGCCGTGCTCCCGCCTCCGACTGGTTCGGTCAGTCCAGGTTGAGAGTCGAAGTCGGATGTCGGAATCTTCATCACGCCACGGCTGGTGTTCGACATCAAGAGATAGTCGGCGCCATCCTTCTCATACACAACCATGTCGATCGGCCGATTTCCGCTGCCCAGTTCAGCGATGGTCGTCCCCATCACCTTCGCGCCGGGTTGCAGCGTCGTGACCGGGAACTTCACGAGCGGCGTGCACAGGTACCCAGCGATCAGGTTCTGTTCCCCACCGATCTCGTACGGCACGAACGTATACACGGGGGAGTGGGTCTCGAATCGTCCATGTGCCGCGTGCCAGATCTCCACGCTGGCGCCGGTGCTCGCGGACGCGAACGGATAGGCGACCGCACGGAGTTTCGACGAAAATTCTTCGCTGGACAGCCCTGCGATGAACAACTGGTCATCTACGAAGGACATGTCTGTGACAGACGACGCACGGGGGTTACGACGCGCGCTCGGGTTCGAGGCGGGGGCGTTGGGTAACGCAATCTCTGTGTACGGGAGCTCATCCAACGACACCAGGGCAAGCGTGCCCGCTCCGTCGACCCGCAGGAGCACCGGCGTGGAATTGGCGCCAAGACCGCGCGACACCGAGAGGAAGGCGTTCTTGGAGGTGGGATTGACGGCCAGGTCGTTGATCCGGATCTGGTCTGGGGCTGTACCCAGCAGCGCCGCGATCTGTCTATCGATGCCTGATACGTTCATGGTCCCGGGCGTGCCGCTGGTGCCTGCCGCCCCCAGTTCGAGCGCCACAATCTTCGCCGCGCCGTTGTCGGCGACGAACAACACATTGTCGAGTCCGAAGGCGAGCGGGCCGCCGGCCGTCAGGGTGGGACCTTCAGCAGCCGATGCCGATTGGGCCGAGGTTGCCAGCAGAACCGAGAGCGCGATCGTGCACAACGAGCACCGGGTGCGATGCGGCATGTGAAGCCTCCTCTGATCCGTTGGCCGGACCCTGGCGAGTGTTATGACGGGAGCAGACGGCCATGCTAGCACGGGGCCGACGGGCGGGCGCTGTCGCGCGCGATGATTCACCCAGGTCCGACTTCGTCTACACTTGACGGGCGTTGCGTCACAACCCAGGACACCCAAGGAGGGTGCTCATGCAGAGCGGGATTTTGACACCGAAACGAGACATCCGGCGGAGTCGGATTCGACCCGCCCACGTGTGGTCTCGCAGCATCGTGAGCACCCGCGCGCTGGTGGTGGCCCTCACGCTCGTCGCCAGCGCCTGGATGGGCGGCACGGTGTGCGCCCAGGGTGGCGAGCGACAGCACGAGGACGACGCGCGAGCCGCGCTTGAGGAGTACTTTCGGGCCTGGAACGCCGAGGACAATGACGCCGTTGCCGCAATTAGCAATTTTCCACGGCTCAGTGTCGGAACCAACGGACAAGTGGTGCTTCGCCAGACTCCAGAGGAGATCCTGACCGACTTCCAGATATTGCGTCAGTCCGGGTGGGACCGCTCGACGCTGGACCTGGCCGAAGCGGTGCAGGTATCGGCGGACAAAGTGCACTTCCGGGTGGTGTTCACACGCTACGCGGTCGATGGTGCGCCCATCACCACCACCCCTGGGTTGTATGTCGTGACCCAGCAGGATGGCCACTGGGGGCTGCAACTACAGTCCGTGCTGCCTCCCACGTTTGTCCGCGAGCCGTGACGACTACTCCGACGGCGTGAAGACCTCCCTCGCGATCATCACTTCGGTCGCCTTGACCAAGGCGGTGGCGTCGTCCCCTCGCTTGAGCTTCAATTCGTCCAGCGCGTCCCGCGTGATGACCGCCGTGAGCAGCTGGTCGCCGATACGCAGCCGGACCTGAGCGACCAACCCTTCCCGTCGCACTTCCTCGACCACTCCGCGTAGCCGGTTGCGGCCGCTCACCAGCATCAGTACGCCACCTTGCTGTCGTTGCGGTGCAGGGTGCTCCGTCGGGCGGTGCTCCGTCGCCCGGAGCCGCGCGATCTCCGCCTCGGCGAGACGGTGGTGTCCGCCATCGGTCAGGGTCGTCCGTACCCGGCCGCGGTGAATCCACTGCTTGAGCGTCGAGTACCCGACCCCAAGCTGAGCGGCGGCCTGTCTCACGGTGAACACTGCCATCTCGTGACCCTCAGTCGCGGTTCAAGTGGCACGTGTTGCCCCCTGTCACTGCGCGTAATGTGTATGGCGTATCGATTAATCAACTCGAAACGTTTGTAAAATAAGCTGTAATCATACTATATTGATCGCATATGCGTACTGCTTCAATGGCGGCCATGCTGGTCGCGCTGTCTGTGACCGCCTGTGGACGCGGGATCGATCGCGCGCCGGCCTTGATCGTGTCGGCCGCTTCGAGCCTGACCGCCGTCCTCGAGCCGTTGGCCGCCACGTTCGAACGAGATACTGGCATTCGGGTCGAATTGAACCTCGCCGGGTCGAGCACTTTGGCCGCGCAGGTGCTGGCCGGGGCACCGGTGGATGTGTTCATGAGCGCCGATCGGGTCCAGATGGACCGGGTGGCAGCCGAGGGGTTGGTCCGTCCCGCAACGCGGACCGACCTGCTGTCGAATCAGCTGGTGGTCGTGGTGCCGCTTGAGCCACCGGTCTCACCCGCCGCGTCCCCTGCCGTGCTCGACGGCTTCGCCCGCATTGCGGTCGGCGACCCCGCCACGGTGCCCGTGGGGGGCTACGCTCGTGCCTACCTCCAATCGGTGGGGTGGTGGGACCGATTGCAGAACCGATTGGTACCGACCCGCAGCGTGAGGGCCGCGCTGATGATTGTCGAGGCGGGTGAAGTGGACGCGGGCATTGTCTACCGCTCAGACGCGCTCTCTTCGCATCAGGTGACCCAGGTCTCCGCCGTCTCGATCGCCGAGGGGCCAGACATCGCCTATCCGGCCGCCGTCACCACCGGGTCTGCCAACCCCGCAGCCGGCGAACGCTGGTTGGCCTATCTTGCCGAACCTGCGGCCAGTGCCGCGTTCGAGGCCGCGGGCTTCATCGTGCCGGGGGAGCGTCGGTGACCGGCGTCGTGCTGGAGATCGCCTGGCGTACGGTGTCGATGGCGGCGCTCGCCACCTTGGTCATGTTGCCGCCTGGCATCGCGCTGGCTTGGCTCCTGGCCCGTCGGCGGTTCCCGGGTCGTGCCCTGCTCGAGACGCTCGTCTCGTTGCCGCTGGTGATGCCGCCGGTCGCGACCGGGCTGATGCTCGTCTGGCTGTTTGGTCGACGTGGTCCCGCTGGGGGCCTGTTGGCTCGCTTGGGAACCGACGTGTTGTTTACGTGGCGAGCCATCGTGATCGCCATGGCCGTGATGGGGCTGCCGTTACTGGTGCGCGCGGCCCGTGCCGGGTTCGAGCAGGTCGACCGGCGTTATGAGGAGATCGCGGCTACGCTGGGCGCCAGTCCCATACGGGTCTTCTTGACCATCAGCCTGCCACTGGCCAAGCGCGGGGTGCTTGCCGGCGCGCTACTCGGATTTTCTCGTGCCTTGGGTGAGTTTGGCGCCACCATCATGGTGGCGGGGGCCCTACCGAGTACCCGGACGATTGCCGTGGCCATTTACAGCTACACGGAAACCGGGCAGGACGCGGCCGCGGCCATCATGCTGGCCGTCTCGGCGAGCATCGCGTTTGGCGCGCTGTTCCTGTCTAACCGCGTCGCCGCGACCTAGCAGGCCGTGGTGACAGTCCAGCGTCGGTCGAATGCAGCGCCATGCTTGCCGCGGTCTGCTCGTTCAGAGGATGGTCCGATACCCATGTCCGTGGCTATCACGCTCGACTTCGTGCTGCGTCAGGGCGACTTCACGCTCGAACTACGGGAGCGCGTTGACGCGCGTGTCGTCGCGTTGTTCGGACCGTCCGGCTCCGGCAAGACGAGCGTGCTGGAGGCGATCGCCGGGCTCCGGACGCCCGAGCGTGGCGTGATACGCGTCGGACCCCGGACCCTCTACAGCTCTGAGGATCGCGTGCATGTTCCGCCTCACGAGCGGAACGTTGGCTATGTGCCGCAGGATCTGGCCCTGTTTCCGCACATGAACGTCAGACGCAACATCCTGTACGGTGTCGGGTCGTCTCAGGATGACGGGCAGGCGACCACCCTCGATCAGATGCTGTCACTGCTGGAGTTGCACCCGCTGCTGAACCGACAGGTTGGTGATTTGTCAGGGGGTGAGCGCCAGCGGGTGGCGCTGGCGCGGGCGCTCAGCACGTCGCCGCTCTTGCTCGTGCTTGACGAGCCGCTCACCGGACTGGATCGGGGTTTGCGCGCCCGGGTGCTGCCCTATCTCGAGCGCATCAGGGATGAGTTGTCGACCCCGATGGTGTACGTGTCACACGACGAATCCGAGGTACGCGCCTTGGCCGATTGGGTCGTCGAACTGGACGCGGGCCGCGCCATTCGGTCGGGACCAGAGCTTGGCCGGTCGTGAACCTGCGTCACAAGAAAAGCTCAACGACAAAATACAGGATAGATGGCGCGAGCAGACAGCCCGCACCTGTATAGAACGTGGCGGTCATCGCTCCGTAGGGCACGAGTTTCGGGTCCGTCGCCGCGAGCCCACCGGCCACGCCACTGGTGGTGCCCATGAGGCCCCCGTAGATCAGCGCGGAGTGCGCGTTATTCAATCCGATATGCGGCGCCACGAATGGCGTGCCGATCATGACCAAGACTGACTTCGTGAGCCCAGCCGCCACACTCAGTGCGATGACTTCGCTGCTGGCCCCAAGCGCGGTCCCGGTTACCGGGCCCACGATGTAAGTTGCCGCTCCGGCGCCAATGGTCGTCACTGCGACGGGATCCGTGTAGCCGAACGAGACCGCGACGACGGCGCCGATCACGAACGACAGCAGCACTCCGATCACAATCGACAGTGCGCCGACCGCGCCCGCGCCTTTCAGAGCCCGGACATCGGCGCCGAAAGCGGTGGCCACGATGGCGAAGTCGCGAAACATGGAGCCGCCCAGGACACCGACTCCCGCCAGCAGCGGAATGTCAGAGAGACCCCGGCTTCCGCCGGTGGTGAATCCCCCCCACCACGCCAACACCAGCCCGAGCGCAATGGCGATGGCTGATCCGTGCACCTGGCCGCGCGTGAGTTTTGCGGAAATCAGGTACGAGAGCCATACCAGCGCACCCACGAACATAAACGCGGTGATCAATCCGTTGGAGGCGAGGACGTTCTCCAGGGTCTCAAGAATCATCTTGACCACCTCGTCCCAGATGCGCCAACAGGGGGATCATCGCGAAACTGGCGGAGACCGCGGCCACACCGGCGACGATGGCCATCCAGCCGCCTGAAAGTGCCGAGAAGACGTTCTGCCGCGCCGCCATCGCCACGACGATGGGGATGTACATCGCGCTCCAGAAGCCGATGCCCTTTTCGGTGAACGGGCTGAGCTTTCGTTCGGCGGACCCGAGATTGGAGAGCACGAGCAGCAGGAGCATGGCAATGCCGACGCCGCCCACGTTGGCCTGGACGCCCATGACCTCGCCGAGCATGTCGCCAAGGAACACCCCGACCAGCATGCAGAACGACAACAACGCAACCCCGTAAATCACCACAACCGGTTCTCCTTACTAGGCCGGGGCTGTACCCCGAACCCGCGCGAGCGCTACGCAGCGGCCGTTCCCGATCTCAATGGACACGTCGCCCCGACGAACAGCGAGACGACGTTATCCGATCCGGCCCCGCCTCACAACGGCCAGATGGCGTCCGCTATACTCCTCGCCACATGGATGCTGCAACTCTGTCGCTCGTGGCGCTGGCGATCGCCATCGTCGTCAGTTGCACGATTCGGCTGCACGTCGGGTTCCTGGCCATCGCGCTCGCATGGATTGTTGGTGTGTATGTGGCCGACATGAGCGCCCGAGAGGTGATGGCCGGTTTTCCGACGCGTCTGTTCCTGACCTTGGCCGGGGTCACGCTGCTGTTCTCGCAGGCCCAAGCCAACGGCACCCTGGATCTGATCGCGCAAAAAGCGGTGCGCCTGTGCAGAGGCAACGTCGGCCTGATGCCGATCATGTTCTTTGCGTTGTCGTTTGTCCTGTCATCCATTGGTCCTGGCAGCATCGCCTCTACGGCGCTGATGGCCCCGATGGGGATGGCCGTGGCCGGCCAGGTTGGGATTCCGGCGTTCTGGATGGCCGTGATGATCGGCCACGGCGGCAACGCGGCAGCCCTCTCACCCTTCGCGCCAGCGGGCATCATCGTCAACGGGGTGATGGAGGGCATCGGGCTGGGCGGTCACGAGCTTGCGAACTACCTCAACAACGCCATGGCGCACATCGTCGTCGTATTTAGTGCCTATCTGTTGTTTGGCGGTTGGAAGCTGCTCTCCCGCCGCCACGATGGTGCCCTGGCGGTGCCGTCGGCCGACGGCTCAGGTTCGGCGCCCCCGAGCGAGTTCGGGAGAAACCACTGGCTCACGTTGGGCGTCATCGGTGTGCTCCTGACGGCCGTAGTCGTGCTGGACGTCGACGTCGGACTCGGCGCGTTCGCGTGTGCGATCGTGCTCGCGCTGCTCAAAGCGGGCGACGAGTCGGAAGCCGTGAACCGCATGCCGTGGCGGGTCATCATGATGGTGTGCGGGGTCACCGTGCTGATCTCGGTGCTCGACAAGACCGGTGGCCTGGCGTTGTTCACGCGCATTCTGGCCGGCATCTCGACCCCTGATACCGTCACGGCCATCATGGCGTTCACGACCGGATTCATTTCGATTTACAGCAGTACGTCCGGGGTGGTTCTCCCGGCGTTTCTGCCCACCGTGCCCGACCTGGCCCAGCAACTCGGGGACGTCAATCCTCTCGCGATCGCCTCGTCGATGAACATCGGTGCGCATCTGGTCGACGTCTCGGCGTTGTCGACGCTCGGTGCGCTGTGCATGGCCGCTGCGCCGAAGCACGAAGACAGCCGGAAGCTCTTCAACAATCTCATGGTCTGGGGCCTGTCCATGACGCTCGTGGGCAGCGCCATCTGCTGGCTCTTCTTCACCGTCCTCGAGGTCGGCCTTAGCTACTAGTTGCGGAGGCGGCAAACACACTGAGTGCTATCTTGCGCGACGGGCCTGACCTGTTGGCATCGGCCTCCGGAGCAGACGCCGAGGTCGTGAGGCCCACTGTGCGGGGCGGTCGAGACCGACCTGGTGCTGTGTGAGCGAGCTGTGATTTTCGTTGTGTCGCCATCGTGGGTGCGGCTGGGGCTCCCGCCTCCGAGCCCCGTGGCACGGGAATAGCCGTGAACATGGTCGATTCCGTCACCCGAGGTCACGGTGTCGTCGGCGTGTATCGAGCGCT
>CAWWAF010000103.1:0-13192 GCA_963934795.1 uncultured bacterium | reverse complement strand
TGGTGCGCCCTGCAGGATTCGAACCTGCGACCTCCCGGTTCGTAGCCGGACGCTCTATCCAGCTGAGCTAAGGGCGCGTAGGTGAAACGTTGGTCGGGGCGCCGACTGGGGCGCCGCTGCCGATGCGGGATTATATCACCGGCCCGGGCGGGTCAATCCGTGGCCGACGGGGAATTGGTCGCCCAGCGCGATTGGCAGATGGCCATTGATGGGTGCCTGCCCCGTGATCGCCCGCACGGCATTGCCCTCGGCGAGATCGTAGAAATCGTAGGTGAGCAGCATGGCCGGCAGCTCTGGCAGGAAGGTGGCGGCGTACGGATTGCCAAAGAAAACGGTCGCGAACGGGCGCGCAGTCCTGGCACTGCCCCGAGCCACAGCGCGCAAGAGGTCGGCGACATCGGGAGCCAGGTCCATGCGCCCACTGAAGGAGGCGGTCCGGACGAAGACTGAGGCGACGACGGCATCGTAGCGGTCGATGCTGGCGCGCACAAGTTCGAGTTCGGCGCGGGACGTGCGGTCGGACACCTCCACCGCGGTGACATTGGGCCAGCGTTCTGTGAGCGCCGGGAGAAAGGTCCGGCTTGGCGCGCCGTTGCCCCACCCGGACGGGTAGTCGAGCACCGACAGATAGAGGACCGACGCGGACCGCGGGACCGTCAACGGCACGTCGCCACGTTCGTCCTTGATGAGCGTCATGCCGCGACGGCTGACTTCGGCGGCAACGGCGCGATGGGCGCGGGTACCGACCACGAGCGGGAGCGTATCGACACTCACAGACCGGTTTCGGTGGAGGCCAAGTCGGGCTTTGGCCTCGAGGACCCGTTGGACCGACGCGTCAACACGCGCCTGGGTCAGTGTCCCGTCTTCGACCGCCTGTTTCAGTCCCGAGAACACGGCTGGATCGTCCGGAGAATGCAGCACGATGTCATGACCCGCACCGATGGCGGTCACGGCGGCTTCACCGGGCTCGACGAGGTTGGTGACGCCGCGCATGCGCATGGAATCGGTATAGACGAGTCCGTCAAAACCCAGGGTCTCGCGCAGCAGACCGGTGACGATTGGATGACTGAGGGTCGCAGGCCGACCCGGCTGTGGGTCGAGGCTAGGCAGCTCGATGTGCGAGGTCATCACGGCGGACGCACCCGCCTCGATGCCCGCCTCGAACGGCGGCAACTCAACCCTATCGAGCCGCGAGCGCGGATGCGAGATCAATGGAAGCCCGAGATGCGAGTCGGTGTCGGTATCGCCGTGTCCCGGAAAGTGCTTCAAGGTGGCCAACATGCCGCCCTCGGTCAGGCCCCGCACATAGGCGGCGGCCAGGGTTCCGACGGCGGCGGGATCTTCGCCGAACGAGCGGGTGTTGATGACCGGGTTCCGCGGGTTGTTGTTGACGTCGGCCACCGGCGCGAAATTGACGTGGATACCGAGGGCGCGACCTTCTCGGGCCGTGATGCGCCCGGCCTCGAATGCCAGCCGGTCGTCGCCGGCCGCCCCGAAGGCCATGGCCCGTGGAAACGTCGTGGCTCCGGTCAGCCTGAATCCGACGCCGGTTTCGAAGTCGGCGCTGTTGAGCAGCGGCAGCGCAGAGATAGCTTGTAGCCGGTTCGTGATGGACGCGGCCGCGAGCGACTGGCCGAGCACGGACCGTGAATAGCCGGCGTTCAACAGGACGTTCGGTGCCGGTTCGCGCCCTCCGAACAAGAGGAACCCGCCGACATGCTGTTCGTGCACGAGTGACACGAGCGTGTCGTAGCGCTCGCTGTCGCTACTCAGATACGTCGAGCGGAACGACGGCTGGATGAGCTGGCCGACTTTCTGGTCGAGCGTCATGGCGCCGAGGGTGTCGGTCACCCAACGCACGGCGGTCGCGTCAAGGTCGGGCGGGAGCGGGGGCGGCGCTGCAAGGAGCAACGCGCCGGCAGCGACGCAACCGACAAGGCTGAAGACCACTGGGGGACGCACGCTCGGATGGTAGACCAAACGGGACGGCGCAACCAGGGGCGCGACCAGGACGCATCCGGGATGGCCCAGGGACCTGACCCACGACCCAACCGACCACGGCGACACCAGTTATGATCTGGCCGATGAGTCATCACGAACACCGCGCCGCGTCACCGACCCAGATCCGCTGCTACGTACTGACAGTCAGCGACACCCGCACTGAAGAGAACGACACCGGCGGACGATTGGTGCGGGAGCTGCTCGCCGGCGACGGTCACGAGGTCGTGGGACATGCCATCGTGCCGGACGAGCCGGCCACCCTCCGCGCTGCGATCGAGAAACAGCTCGATGCCGAGGCGGTGCAAGCGGTCATTACCACCGGGGGCACCGGCATCAGCCGCCGGGACGGCACCTTTGAAGTCGTCAGCACGCTGATCGACAAACGGATCGACGGATTCGGCGAGCTGTTCCGCGCACTGAGCTTCGAAGAGATCGGCCCCTCCGCCATGCTGTCGCGCGCGTGCGCGGGGACCGCCCGGGGCAAGATTCTCATCTCGCTTCCTGGCTCCAAGAACGCGGTGCGCCTGGGCGTGACCAGATTGGTCCTGCCTGAGCTTGGACACCTGGTTCGCGAAGTGACACGGTAGGCCGGCTATGACAGAGACAGGGACAGGGACAAAGATGCGGCCGATTCGCGACACGATTCCCATTGAGGAGGCGTTGGCGCTGGCCATGGGCGCATCCGAGCCGCTCAATAGGACGGAACGGATCGACCTCGAGGAGAGCGTCGGGCGGGTGCTTGCGGTTCCGGTGGTGGCCGACCAGGACGTGCCGCCGTTCAACCGCGCGGCCATGGATGGCTATGCCGTGGTCGCCGACAGCACCTTCGGCGCCAGCCGCATGGAGCCTTCCGAGCTGGAGTGCGTGGAAACCGTGCACACCGGCAGCGTCCCGTCCAAGACGCTCGTCAGCGGGCAATGCACGCAGGTCGCGACCGGTGCGCCGATGCCGGACGGCGCCGACGCGGTGGTCATGGTGGAGGAAACCAACCGGCTGGACGGGGACCGCGTGGCGATCTTTACGCCCGTCTACCCGCGGCAGCATGTGGGACGACGGGGAGCCGATATCACGACCGGTGCGCAACTGCTGCAGCCGGGCGACTTGTTGACCCCGAGTCGGGTCGGCTCCATCGCGGCGCTGGGCATCGGCGTGATCGAGGTCTACGCCAAGCCCCGGGTGGCCATCCTGTCCACGGGCAACGAGATCATCGCCCCC
This sequence comes from uncultured bacterium, assembly GCA_963934795.1. Taxonomy (GTDB): domain Bacteria; phylum Acidobacteriota; class Vicinamibacteria; order Vicinamibacterales; family UBA8438; genus UBA8438. Next base: position 9,976 of record CAWWAF010000103.1, on the reverse strand, counting down.
GGAACACCACTCGGCCCGGGCCAGATCTACGACATCAATCGATTTACCTTGGGGTCTGTCATCCGCGAGCACGGTGGCGTGGCGGTCGCGCTGCCAACCGCACCAGACAACCTCGACGAGCTCGGCAAGACCGTCGAGGCCTGTCTTGATAACGACATCCTCGTCTTCTCCGGCGGCAGTTCGGTGGGGGAACGTGACCTGACCGTGGACGTCATGCGGTTGAAGGGAGAGATCCTGTTCCACGGCATCGCCGTGAAGCCGGGCAAACCCACCGTATTCGGCACCATTGGCGCCACTCCGGTGCTGGGCATGCCCGGGTATCCGACGTCGTGTTTGTCGAACGCCTACATGTTGCTCGTCCCGGTCCTACGCCAACTGGCCCGTCTGCCGGTGCACCGGTTCCGGTCGGTCACCGTCCCGGCGGCACAGCGAATCGTGTCCACAACCGGGCGGCATCAGTTCTACACGGTGAGGGTCGTCGACGGCACGGCCGTGGCCGCCTTCAAGGCGTCAGGCGACATCACCAGCATGTCGCAAGCGGACGGATACATCGAAATTCCCGCCCAGACAGACATCGTTGAGGCGGGTGAGACGGTCGAAGTGAAGCTGTTCTAGCGCTTGCCGACCTGGCGCTCGTACTCTGGCTCGAGCTCGTCGGCGGTGTGGAGGTCAAAGGGGTCGGCGGTGTGCTTGAACGTGCCGCGGAACTCGGCGTGGCAGCGATAGCAGACGGTCAAATCCTTGAGCCGGCTGTAGACGGCCAGGTCGATCAGCGCCGCGCCACCGAGAATGGCATAGGCGACCAGGTCCTCCCCGTAGTAGTAGAAGCCGGCGCTGATCAGCGCGGCGATGACGATGACGGTGACCCCGATCTTCGGGTCGAAGTCCTTCCGCATGTAGAAGTCACCGCCCAGGCACACCGGGCACTGATCCACTTCAGTGTCGGCACGGACCGCGTCCGAGAACCCCAGCAGAAACGCCTGGCGGCACCTGCCGCAGTTGATCTGCAGCGAGGCCTCAGTCGCCTCCACCGGAAGGGCGCTGCCGCACTGATGGCACACGACGGTGACTTCCATGGTCATTATTCAGACGGGGCTGCGCCCCGAACCTCACGCGGCCGCTCCGCGGGGCGCGCATTGTCGCGCGCCCTGCTGTTACACCGGGACGGTCGTCGCGACGAGGATGTACTTGGCCAGGACCTCGCCCACGATGACGGTAAAGAAATCCACATACAAGATGCCGGTGGCAGACTGCGTGGATCGGATTTTCGCGGTCTCCCAGGTCATATAGGCCAGCACCACCGGTCCCAAGAGCCCGAACAAGACCCGCTGCCAGAAGAACACCCCGTCGAGCGAGGTGATATAGCGCTGGAAACCGGGGCCCGGGATGTCGGCCACCGCGATGGCCCACCACACCACGCCGAGCACAACCACGATCCGCAGCGCCGTGGACCCGATGTGAAATTTGACGATCCGCTGGAGGAGCGCAACATCCATCGACGGGAGCACCAGATACCAGTGCCCCAAAATCATCGCGGTCGAGGTGCCTCCGAGCAACGCGGCCGAGGTCAGAAAGCTCGCCACGTACAACCCGGCCACCAGGGCACCGCCGTCCGGTGACACCGCCAGCCCCTGCCCGATGATCGCGGCCACGCCACTGAGGACCGCCAGCCACAGCCAGACCGGGCGGAGCCACCCCAGCACGCGGCCGATCGTGGCCCAGTACACGAGAATGGCACCAGTCGAACAGATGAGCGCCGCCAGCGCGATCCCTTGTACGTCTGAGCCAAGCCCGAGGTCCTCCGGACGTAGCGCGAGGGCGATGAGCAGCAACGCCGCCCCGAACCCGGCGTTGAACCGGAAGAACTGCACCCCGGCCACGCGAGGCAGCAAGACCAACGTACCGATGATCCCGACACCGAGGTGGACGAGAAACCAGAACAGGACGTAGGACAGGGTCATGAGGTCACGCGCGCGTGACAGCGCGTCAGACGCGTGTTGGGTGAGGCTAGAGCGGGGGTCGGGCCGAACGAAAAGCCGGCGACCCGACCCCTGCCTTCAGTCTTGTTGGACTATCCGAGGCGTCGGTTGACTTCCGCCCAGTTCACCACGTTCCACCATGCGGCGATGTAGTCCGGCCGGCGGTTCTGGTAGTTCAGGTAGTAGGCGTGCTCCCAGACATCGATGCCCAGAACGGCCGTCTTGCCGCTCATTGCCGGAGAGTCCTGATTGGGTGAACTCTCGATGGACAGCGCGGTGCCGTCCGCCACGACCCAGGCCCAGCCGCTCCCGAACCGGCCCATCGCGGCGGCCGCGAACTGCTCTTTGAGCGTGTCGAAGCTTCCGAACGACCCGGTGATCGCGTCGGCGATCTGACCCGTCGGAGCGCCACCGGCGTTGGGTGCCATGACCTGCCAGAACAAGGTGTGGTTCGCGTGGCCTCCACCGTTGTTGCGCACCGCACCGCGGATACCCGCGGGCAGGGCATCGAGGTTGCCGATCAGTTCATCGACACTCTTTCCCTGCAAATCGGCGTGGCCGTCAAGTGCGCCGTTCAACTTGGCGACGTAGGCGGCGTGATGCTTGCCATGGTGAATGCCCATCGTCTGTGCGTCGATGTGCGGGGCCAGGGCGTCCAAAGCGTACGGCAGGCTCGGAAGTTCATGCGCCATGCGGAAAGTCTCCTTCGAAGATGTGGGTAAAAGGCCGGTTGGACTAGTGCTGTGTCACAACGTTGTAAAGAGTGTCTCGCTCAATCGGGTCCCGACCGGCTACCCGGATCAAGTCGCTGATGTCACCGGTGGTCAGGGCGGCCGGGGTGCTGGCGCCGGCCATGTGGTAGATCTGCTCTTCCTGCACCGTGCCGTCCAGGTCGTCCACCCCGAACCAGAGCGCGGTCTGGGCGGTCTCGACGCCGGTCGCAATCCAGAAGGCCTTGACGTGCGGGATGTTGTCGAGCATCAGCCGCGCCACCGCATGCACGCGCAGCGTCTCCGCGGCGGTGGGCGCCGGCAGCTTCCGCATCTGGTTGTTGTCCGGATGAAACGCGAGCGGGATGAACGCCTGGAACCCGGCGGTCTCATCCTGCAGCGCGCGCGCCCGGAGCATGTGGTCCACCCGCTCTTCGAGCGTCTCAATGTGCCCATACAGCATCGTGACATTCGTCCGCATGCCGAGACGATGCGCGGTCCGATGGATGTCGAGGTACCGATCGGCGCCACATTTATCGTGGCAAATCTTCTGACGTACCCGTTCCGCGAACACCTCCGCGCCGCCTCCCGGTAGCGAATCGAGGCCGGCCGCCATCAACTCACGGAGTACCTGCTCATCCGTTCGCTTGTAGAGATCCGCGAAGAACGCGATCTCGACCGCGGTGAAGCACTTGAGGTGTACATCCGGCCGAATGCGTTTCAATCCGCGCAACAGTTCCAGGTAGTAGTCGAAGGGCAGATCCGGATGGAGCCCGTTGACGACATGCACCTCGGTCAGGGCCTGGTCAGCACGAGAGCGTAGCTTGTCCCATACCTGGTCGAGCGTGAGGGTGTAGGCACCGTTGTCCCCCGGCTGCAGCCGGGCGAACGCGCAGAACAGGCAACTGGCCACGCACACGTTCGTCGCCTCGATCCGGATGTTGTGATTGAAGTACGTCCGGCCGCCATGCCGCTTTTCACGCTCGCGGTTCGCCAGCCAGCCGAGGGCGAGCAGATCCGGACACTCGAACAGCCGGAGACCATCCGCCATCTCGAGACGGATGCCGGCATCGAGCTTCTCGGCAATGTCGCCCAGACCGGCCGCACGGACACGCGCGGGCATCAGCGGCAGACTCGGAGGCGCCGCCTCCGGTTGCTCCGCTGTCTCCTGCCCCACCTGCATGCTCACTGCACTCTCCACACCTGGAATCGTCTGCGGTGAGGGCTCGACCACTCCGAGCTGGCGGCACGCGCCACCACCACGCCGTCATCGCAGCCCGCTACAAACGGGTATCGTACGTCGGAGGGGCCATGCTGGGCAACCACGGCCACCGAATATCACACCTCTCCCGGCCGCTCGGGTGGCCATGCTATACTCGCTGGCCACAACTGACGCTCCCTGAATGGTCAAGGGAAGTGGGTGCGAATCCCACACGGTCCCGCCACTGTAAGTGGGGAGCGGAACGACACACAGGCGCACCCGTCGCATCGGTTCACCGACCCCGACGAGTCGCCCGCCACTGCGTCCATGGACGTGGGAAGGCGTAGTCGTTCCGCACTGATCCACAAGTCAGGAGACCTGGCCACTTCGGGCTCGTCCTTTCAGCCAGTTCGCTATCGAACCGGCACGGCGCGTGGTTACGCCGAAAGGAACTGATGTATCCCATTTCGTGTGCAGGACCCCGTCTCGACCCCACGCGTATCGCGGGAGCCGAGCGTGCTGGCCGCTGAAGACGTCTCGTTCGGCTACGACGCCAGACCCGTCCTGAACGGCGTCTCGGTGTCGGTACCGGCGGGCGGCCTGGTGGGCGTGCTCGGCCCGAACGGGTCTGGCAAGACGACGCTTCTCAAGATACTCGCCGGACTGCTGCCACCCTTGCGCGGTCGCATCACGCTGGACGGTGCCGACATCGCGGGCGTGGACCGCCGTACGCTGGCTCGCCGTGTCGCCGTCGTCCCCCAAGAGACGGAACTCGCGTTCGACTACAGCGTGCTCGACATCGTCTTGATGGGGCGCTACCCCCATCTCCGGACGTTCGAGTTGGAGGGTCCGAACGACCTCGATATCGCGCGGCGGACGCTGGCGTCGACGGGCACGACGCACCTGGAACAGCGGACCTTCCGCACCCTCAGCGGCGGCGAGAAGCAACGCGTCGTGATTGCCAGCGCCTTGGCGCAGTTCGAGACGGAGGTCGCCAACCCATCAGACCCGCACGGGCCTCCCGGTCGCGACCCGGGTCACACCCGGGTGCTGCTCCTCGACGAGCCAACGTCGTCACTGGACCTGTCGTTCCAACTCGCGACGGCGGCGCTCGTCACAACGCTCAACCGGACGCACGCCACCACGGTCGTGGTGTGCACCCACGATCTGAATTTCGCGGCCGGGCTGTGTCACGACCTGGTCGTCCTTCGCGACGGCCGCGTCATCGCCGCCGGCCCCACCGAGACGGTGCTGACACCGGACACCATCGGGGCCGTCTATGACGTGGAGGCGGACGTGCGTCGTCACCCGATCACCGGACACCTGACGGTGGTGCCACTGGCGCGGCTGTAGCGCCGCGAACCGAGATGCCCGACACCACCACCACCCTCGCTGCCCGACGCCCCGCCACTGCGGGCAGCCTGCGCCGGCGCGTCTGGGCGGTGCAGATCGGATTTGGTCTGCTGGCGGTGGTGACCTGTGTTGTCGCGCCGCTCATTGGCCCGACGAGCATCAGCCTCAGCCGAGTGTTCGATGGCACCATTCCATTCGCCGAGAACGTCGACGCCCAGATTTTCTTTATTGCCCGGCTGCCGCGGGCCATCGCCGGCGCGCTCGTCGGCGCGGCGTTGGCAGCGGCCGGCGTGGTGTTGCAAGCCTTGCTGCGCAACCCGCTGGCAACCCCTTTCACACTGGGGGTGTCGGCCGGCGCATCGCTCGGCGCAATGCTCGTGATCACGCTGGGTGTGCCGCTGACGGTTCTGGGGTCAGCCGCGGTCCCCCTCGCCAGTTTTGCCGGCTCCCTGGGCGCCCTGGCCATCGTCTATTTCCTGGCCACCATGCGCCGACAGGGGCTGTCGACACTGGTCCTGCTGCTGGCCGGGGTCACGCTCAACTCGCTGTTCTCGGCCATCATCCTGTTCGTCCAATATCTGGCCGACCCTGCGCAGACCCTCCAGTCGGTGCGATGGGTGATGGGCAATCTCGACGTCGGCAGCTACCGCCCGATTCTGTGGGGCCTCGCACCGATTGGTCTATCGTTCGTGGCTTTCGCGCGATTGCCTCGGGCGTTGAATCTGTTGACGATGGGGGCCGACAGCGCCGCCACGCGGGGTATCGACGTGTTGCGCACCCAGCGCCTCGCGTTCCTCAGTGCCTCGCTGGCCACCGGCGCGGCCGTCGCCGTGGGGGGGCCCATCGGCTTCATCGGCATCATCGTCCCGCACCTGGTGCGGTTACTGGTCGGTGCCGACCACCGGTTAGTGCTGCCCGCATCGATCGGTCTGGGCGCCGCGTTTCTGGTGATCTGTGATGTCGCGGCGAGAACGCTGCTGTCTCCGATGGAGCTGCCGGTGGGCGTGATCACCGCCATGCTCGGCGGCCCCTTCTTCCTCTGGCTCCTGGTACGCAACAGATGACAGTCATGATTCGACGGAACACCGCGTTCGTGGCCAGCCTGGTGCTGGCCGTGTCTGCTGGGCTTGCTTCCGGGATCGCTTCCGGGCAGGCCAGCCCCGAGCGCATCGTGTCGGTGGTCCCCGCGTTGACGGAGACGCTGTTTGCCATTGGCGCGGGGGACGACGTCGTCGGTGTCGGCACCTTTGATACCCATCCACCCGAGGTGGCGACGCGGACGCGCGTGGGCGGGCTGCTCGACCCGGACATGGAGCAGATCTTCGCCCTGCGGCCAGACCTGGTCGTGTTCCACGGCAGTCAGCAAGACCAGATCGAACAGGTCACACGTGCGGGTATCGACACGTTCACCTACGTGCATGGCGGCGTAGACGACACCCTGACCGTCATCCGCCGCCTAGGTGCCCGAACCGATCGACAAGCCGACGCTGAACAGCTCGCCGCCAGCATCGAAGACCGCCTCGCCGAGTTGCGCACACGTCTCGCAGGTCGCGACCGGCCGCGGGTCCTGCTGGTCTTTGGCCGCGAGCCTGGCTCCCTGCGAAATGTCTATGCCAGCGGCGGCACCGGATTTCTCCACGACATGCTCGAGGCGGCCGGCGGTAAGAACGTCTTCGCCGAGTTGCCACGCGAGTCCCTCCCGCTTACCTCGGAAGCGATTTTGACGGCGGCCCCCGACGTCATCGTCGAATTGACATACGACGAACGGATGGCGGCCAGCAGCCAGGCATCGGAAATCGCAGTGTGGGATCGGCTCTCGTCCGTGCCAGCCGTCAGAAGCCGGCGCGTCCACCTGCTGCTGGGCAACCAGTTCGTGCAGCCGGGCCCCCGTATGGCAGACGCGACCGAGGCCATTGCGCGCTCGCTGCACCCCGACGCGTTCTAGAAATCACCGACGCCATGCTTGTCACACACCCATCATCGCTCAGCGCACCCCTCGGAGGAACCCCAACGATGACGATGACGCGAAGACTCGGACTGTTCGTATTGACCTTCTGCCTGGTGGCGGCCTCGGCACAGGCGCAGCGTGCCCGCGTGACCGGTACCGTCGTCGACCCCGATGGTCGGCCCGCCCGACGCGCGACCGTGCTGGTCGTCGACCAGACCGCCGTCCGGGGTACCGGTGTGACAGACAGCCAAGGGCGGTTCCACGTCGCGAACCTGGCGGCCGGACGCTACGAGCTGCGGGTGGCGATGGAAGGATTCGCCGCCACGCCAGTGACGATCGCACTGTCGCCGGACGACAGCCAGACCGTGGCCCTCACGCTGCAAGTGAGCGCCGTCAACGAGTCGGTCGTGGTCACCGCCGCGGGGCGGGAACTGCCGCGATCGCGTGTGACCGACAGCGTGACCGTGGTCACCTCAGACGATATTGCGGCCCGACAATTCGAGACCGTCGTCGACGCGTTGCGATTCACCGTGCCGGGTTTGGGGGTCACTGCCACGGGCGGCCGCGGCGGACAGACCGCGCTGTTCACCCGCGGCGGCGAATCCGACTTCACCCTCGTGATGATTGATGGAGTGCGTGTGAACGGATTCGGGGGCGCATTCGACTTTGCGCATCTGCCCGTCGGCGACATCGAGCGGATCGAAGTCGTGCGAGGGCCGCAAAGCGCGGTGTACGGGTCGGACGCCATCGGCGGGGTCGTCCAGATCATCACCAAACAGGGTGGCCCGGCGCGGGTCGGCGGGGTCATCGAAGGCGGCACGTTCGGGACGTCACGCGTCTCGGTGAACACGGCCGGGACGGCAGGACCGGTCGCCTGGGGCGCCGCGTTCGAGCAGCTCGACACCGATGGTCAAGGCGGCGAGACGTCGCAGGCAGGCGAGACCGTCAGCAACGACGACTACTCCCGACGCAATGTGTCCTTGCACGGCCAGTGGCGGGGTGACGGTGGGACCACCGTCCGCTCCGTGTTCCGCTATGGCACGAATGAACGTGGGTTCCCAGGCCCCTGGGGCAGCGACCCCGGCGGAACCTTCGCCGGCGTCGACACACTCGCTCGCGGGACGAACGACAACCGCCTGGTATCGGTCGGTGTCTCGCAGCGACTGGGCACGCGCGTCGATCAGCGTGTCGAGCTCAGTCATACGCAGACGGACAGCGGGTTCATTGGCCGCTTCGGAGCGTCGGACTCCGATGCCAGCCGACTCACTTTCCGCGCGCGCACGGATGCGACGCTCAGCAACAACATCGTGGCCACCGGCGGCTTCGATATCCAGCAAGAACAGGCGGGCAACACCTTCATCACGGATGCGTCGTTCACCGAAATCCCTGTGGACCGGCGCATGCTCGGGTTCTTCGGCGAGCTCCGTTTCGACCCGACCAAACGGCTGTCGGTGACCGCCGGCATACGGGGTGACCGGATCACTCGCGAGGCGCTCCCGGGCGACGGATTTGCGCGTCCGACATTCGGGGACGAGACCGAAGTGGCAGCCAACCCGAAGGTGTCGCTGGGCTGGTTTCTGCGTCCGACTGAGAGCACACCGGACTGGACCCGGCTCCGCGTGAGCGCCGCCACCGGGATCCGTCCGCCCAGCGCATTTGAGATCGCCTTCACCGACAACCCCGCGCTACAGTCCGAGCGAACCCGCAGCGTCGACGTCGGGGTAGAACAGGCCCTGGCCAGGGGCCGTGTGCTCGTCGAGGCGACCGCGTTCTTCAACCGCTACGACGACCTCATCGTCTCCGTTGGGCAGTCGTTCCAAAATGCCAGCCAGTTCAGGACCGACAACCTGTCCAACTCGCAGGCGCGCGGGCTCGAATTTGCCGCGACCGGACGGACGCCACAGGGGTTTGAGGCCCGGGCCACCTATACCTGGCTGCACACCGAGATTCTCGCGGTGGACTCGACTGAGTCCGAGGCGCCCGCTGGGTTTTCGATTGGCGACGCGTTATTACGACGGCCCCGCCATCAGGGCTCGGTGGAACTGTCATTCACGCAACCGGTGTTCTCGGTCTTTACGTCGATCGGGACCCGTAGCTCGACCCTCGATGTAGACCCGTCCCTCGGGTCGTTTGGTGGTTTCTTCGACAACTCAGGATATGCGGTGGTCAACCTCGGCGGCAGCGTGCACGCCTGGACCGGCGTGGAGTTCACGGCCCGTGTCCAGAACCTGCTGGACCGCCGCTACGAAGAGGCGTTCGGCTTCCCCACCCTGGGGCGCAGCGTCATGGCTGGAATCCGGGTGCGGTAGAGCGGTCCGGTATCGCGCGAGCAGGACACAGCAATGAGCGAACCGATTGCCATGTGCTTCAGCGGCGGGAAGGACAGCGCGCTGGCGTTGCACCACCTCCGCACGCGCGGGTCGCATGACGTCGTCGAACTGATCACGACGGTGACCGATGCCTACGATCGGGTCAGCATGCACGGGGTGCATCGCTCGCTGTTGCGACGGCAGGCCGAGGTCGCCGGTGTCGTGTTGACGGAAGTGGTCGTCCCGCCTCAGTCGTCAAACGCGATCTACGAGCGCGCGATGGGGAACACCTTCGCCCGTCTGCGCGCGAACGGCATCCGTCGCGTCGCGTTTGGTGACATCTTTTTCGAAGACCTCCGCACCTATCGAGAACGTCAACTCGCGGAGCACGACCTGGCCTGTCTCTTTCCGATCTGGAAACAGGACACCACCGCGCTGGCCCACTCATTCATCCATCTCGGATTCAGGGCGACCAC
>CAWWAF010000102.1:0-13265 GCA_963934795.1 uncultured bacterium | reverse complement strand
GAATCCGAGTTCGACCCGGTGGCAATCGGCACGTCCTCGCCAAGCCCGAGCGTGTTCCACTGATCCACCCAGTTGTAATAGTGGTAGTCAGCACGGACGTCCGTGCCCTTCACGAGGGGGCCGGGCGTCGGATACAAGGTCCACCCGTCCACGCAGTGGCGCCCCTCGAGCGTCGTCGGCCCACTGTGCACGTCGCACGCGGTCCGGTCAAAACTGGCGAAGTGACTGCTGCCAGACAGGGCCGTCCAGATGACGCCGTCCCGATCGATATCCAGGCCGCGCGCGCCGAATCCTGTTTTCTCCTTCGGGACGGTATCGTCCAAAACCGACGGCACCTCAAACATCTCGGTCAGACAGCTCTCGGGCGGATTGTCGCCGACGTGCAGCCGCGCGAGCCGTCCAGGAAACCGGTTCGAGCTGATCCACACCGCCTTGTCGTCGGTGGGGTCGCCGATGACACCGTAACTGCCAACCACAACCCGCGTATCAAGGCTGGGGTCATTCGTCGCGGTCTCTCTGCCGCGAGCCGGCTCATTCCAGGGTTTGGTGATGACGCCGTCTCCGTTTGTATCAAGCACCGTGGGACACCAGCCCTGCGCGGCACGCTCGTCTCCGGAAGCGTCGTAGACCTTTGTATCGAGCCAACCGATCACCTGTCCGCCGCCACTGAAATACAACGTGTCATTCTCGTCTTCGGCGAACTGCAGGTGATGGGTGCCGTAGCACGTGTCGATCATCACAAACTTCTGCGTCTCCGGCTCGAAGTACACGGCCGACCGGAATCCACTGTCCAGCGGGAAATACTGAGCGTACGGATTGTCCGAACCGGCCTTGCAGTAGTCCGGATTGGCGCGGTTCCGGATGGCAGAGGTCATCCAGACCCGGCCCTTCTGGTCCATCATCGGGTTGTGGGGATTGGCCGGGTCCTTCCAAATCAATTCGTCGCCGAACAGGCGTGACGGAGCCGGCATCGACTGCGCAATCATCCCCGGCACCGTGTCCGGATCAACGCGAAGGGGAATGCTCAGGTTCGTGGCCATGTGGGTGACGGGGTCGAGCATCGCCAAGCCGTCATTCGAGATATTGACCCCATACACAGGACCGTTGGCGTTCACCCGCGGGTTCCGCTTGTCCGTCGCAATCTCGTCATGGATGTAGTCGATCTCGGTCCCCCACTCCCACATCGAGATGACCACGTTACGCTCGGCGCCTTGCGGCCGCGGCGGCGCCGGTGGGACGGCGCCAGACGCGATGCGGTCGCTCCAGTCGGCGAACATCTGCAACCCTCGCTGACGCCCGAACCGACTCATGACGTTCGTCATCTGCGAGCCGCGCTGACCCATCTGCACGCGGTGATCCCAGGCGGCCAGCGTCGAGTCGAATTGCTCGAGGTTGTCGATCTCCCGAATGATGCGGTTGCCCAGCTGATGGCAGAGCATGCAGCCCTGCTTCTGGACATCCACCCACTGCTCCTGGTGCTGCAGCGTAGCGGCAATGCCGTTCCCGTCATCGCCCGTGCCCGGAAACTCGTCGGCCATCGGCGGCTCGATCAGCGAGTACCAGTAGTTGGCCGGATAGATCTGGGCGGCCTCGGCTGGGGTGGAGGCCACCGTGACATCGAGCGCCACGGTGTCGCCTGGCTGAGCGGTCACGCCCGCCGAGTCGAGCAGCCCATACCCGCGAACCCACAACTTATAGGACGCCTCGGGCAGGTCGGGGATGAGATAGCGCCCGCCCTCGGTGGTGACGACGGTCTTGATGAACTTGGTCGGCAGGTCCGTTGTTTCCGCGATGACCCAGACCCCAGCCTCCGGACCACCCGAGCTGGTCACGGTGCCGGTGATGGTCCCGTCGGCGGCGCGCCCGGGCGTCGTCAGCGAGATGACCAACGTGCCGACAAGCACCGCCGCCGCCAATACCCCTGCGAAGCTCTTCCTCATCGTGTCCCCCTCGGGCCAACCCGCTGTCTCGTCTAGCTCATCAACGTACGCGTGCGCCAAACGACGCAATCACGCCGTCGGCCCGCCACGATCACGAGTGCAGCGCTGGATGAACGGATCAAACGGCCAATCTTGGCAGATGCCGAAAAAGGGTGTCAAGCGGGCGGTGGTTCCCGTGGGTCGAAGTCGTGGGGTCTCGACGGGAGCGAGACGTGGATCGCTACTTGCGCATTGCGGTCCAGACGCCGCGCCCATACCAGGAGAACTTGCCCTCTGCCCCGGTGATCGTGTCACCGACCAGTTCGCCCTCGAAGTTGATCGGCTGGTCACCGTCGAGGTCCGGAACCGTGATGACGAATTTGAGCATGGCGCCCTCGACAGTACCAGTAACGGCGAGCACCTCGTTATCGCCCAGGTCGATTTCACCGCCTAGCTGATCCGCCTCTTGCTCGAACCGGGCCTGCCAAGTCGTCACACCCGTTTGCGTGGTGAGCTTCATTTCCCACTCACCGGTGGCACCAGTTTGGGCCTGCACCGATTCCGCGACTAGGAATACCGCTGTCACGAGCACGCCTGCCGCGACGGTGATTGCGCGTTTCCACATCATCGTTCTCGCTCCCCATCATGAGCCGCGGCCCAGTAGCCTTCCAGTGCCAGACTTCAGCACGACCTCGTGATTTTACGGTTCGATCGGCGGACCCGTCAAGGTCACAAGCCTCTTGTGTTCAACGAATTACGGGCTCAAGAGGCCTGATGCCTGACGCCGTTCTCACCCATAGACCGCGGGCGGGCCAGCACGCCGCATCCCGCGCGTCGGCTTGACTGGGAGGGTGCATCCGCAGCATCCTACGCGCCGCCACACGAGACGATTGGGAGCCGGAATGACCACAGGAACCGCGGTGTCAACGGTGCCGTTTTGGATTGACGGGAAGCGCCACTCCGCACAGGGGTCACGGGAGGGCATCGTCACGAATTCGGCGACGGGTCAGGTCGTGCGGACCGTGCCCTTCGCCAATGATGCCGACATCGATCTGGCCGTGGCCAGCGCGCGCGCGGCGTTCCCGGCGTGGCGAGCCACCACTCCGTTGCGCCGGGCCCGCATCCTGATGCGGTTCCGAGATCTGCTGGAGCGCCGCACGCCAGACCTGGCGGCGCTGATTACCGAGGAACACGGCAAGACGCTTCCGGATGCGGCAGGCTCCGTGCAGCGCGGGCTGGAAGTCGTGGAGTTCACCACCGGGATCCCGCACCTGCTGAAAGGTGAACACGCCGAAGATGTTGGCACTGGGGTCGACTCTCACAGCACGAGGCAACCCCTCGGCGTCTGCGCCGGCATCACGCCCTTCAATTTCCCGATCATGTGCCCACTCTGGATGGTGCCGGTGGCGCTGGCCTGTGGGAACACGTTCATTCTGAAACCATCCGAAAAAGACCCGTCCGCCAGCATGCTGACGGCGGAGCTACTCAAAGAAGCCGGACTGCCTGACGGGGTATTCAACGTCGTGCATGGGGACAAGGAGGCGGTGAACGCGATCCTGCGCCACCCGGACGTAGCGGCAGTGTCCTTTGTCGGCTCCACGCCGGTGGCGCGCCACGTCTACGAAACGGCATGCGCGGCCGGCAAGCGGGCGCAGGCGCTGGGCGGCGCCAAGAACCACGCCGTCGTGCTACCCGATGCCGACCTGGACGCGGCCGCCGACGCGCTCATTGGCGCCGCCTATGGCTCCGCCGGCGAGCGCTGCATGGCGATCTCGGCCGTGGTGGCCGTCGGCGACGCAGGTGACGCCATCGTGTCGCGGTTAGCCGCGCGCGCGCGAGCCCTCAACATCGGTCCAGGGCATCAGGACGGCGTCGAGATGGGTCCCCTGATCACCGCGGACCATGCGGCGCGGGTCACCGGGTACATCGACGCCGGTGCGCGCGAGGGTGCGGTGACCGTGGTGGACGGCCGGGGCGTGCGGATCGAGGGGCACGAGGACGGCCATTTTGTCGGTCCGACGCTGTTCGACCACGTCGGCCGGGACATGTCCATCTACCGAGACGAGATATTCGGACCGGTGCTGGTGGTCGTCCGAACAGACACCGAGCAAGAGGCGATCGACATCGTCAATAGCAGCCCGTACGGCAATGGCACGGCCATCTTCACACGGTCAGGCGCATCGGCCCGGCGCTTCGCGCACGAGATTCAGGTGGGCATGGTGGGCGTCAACGTACCGATTCCGGTGCCGATGGCGTTTTTCTCGTTCGGTGGCTGGAAAGGCTCACTCTTCGGGGACCTGCATGTACACGGCACGGACGGCGTCCGTTTCTATACGCGTACAAAAGTAGTGACGTCCCGCTGGCCCGAACAACGGGACGCCGTGAGCCTCAGCATGCCGACGATGAAGTAGGCTAATTGCTCCCCGGCACGCGCGACGGAAACGCGAAGAAGAGGACCCGATGGCAGAGACACGCGTAAACCGATGGATGCCGCTGGTCGGCGGCACATTGCTGAACGTCGTCCTGGGCACTTTTTACTCGTGGAGCGTGTTCGTCCTGCCACTTGAGCAGGAGTTCGGGTGGGTACGTCAGCAGACGTCCTGGGTGTTCAGCATCGGCATCTTGACGATGGCGGTCACGTTCGTCATCGCCGGGCGCCTCCACGCCACTGTCGGCTTCCGAACACTGGCGGCCATCGGCGGCATCCTCTTCAGTCTGGGTTTCTTTCTCTCCAGCTACACGTCTTCATTGACCGTGCTCTATCTCGCATACGGCCTTCTGGCCGGGGCCGGCAACGGAATCGGGTACTCCATCGCGACACCGGTCGTGACGAAATGGTTCCCTGACAAACGCGGGCTGGCCATCGGCATTGCGGTCGGGGGCTACGGGGCCGGCTCTGGCATCTTCGGACCCATCGCGGCCGAACTGCTGATCCCGAGCGTCGGCTGGCAGTCGACGTTCCGTATCTACGGCGTCCTGTTCCTGGTGGTCGCGCTGGTCGGCGCCTGGTTGCTCAAGCCGGCGCCGGACGGCTACGCCCCAGCGGGATGGGACCCGACCCAGATCAAGGCGGCCGTCGCCCGAATCGGAGCCGAGACTACACCGGCCGAGATGCTGCGGGGCAGCTCGTTCTACTTTCTGTTCCTCGCCTTCTTTTTTGGCGCGATCGCCGGGCTCGGGCTCATCAGTCAGCTGGTGCCGTTCGGCACCGAAGCCGGTATCGGCAGCGTGGCGTTGATCGGACTGGTTGTCGGGGCTATTGGAAACACCACCGGTCGGGTGCTCTCGGGAGCCCTGTCAGACAACCTCGGGCGTCTGAATGTGCTGCGGCTGATGGTGGTGGTCTCGGCCGTGGCCATGCCGGCGCTGTATCTGTTCGGCTCGAACGTGCTCTTCTTCAGCATTGGCGTCTTCGCCGTCTACTATTGCTACGGCACCCTGCTCGCGGTGTTCGCCGCGACCTCCGCCGACTTCTACGGCACCAAGCACTTCGGGGTGAACTACGGTCTGCTCTTCCTGGCTTGGGGCATCGCGGCCGTCGCCGGTTCCCAGCTTGCCGGGTTGGCGTACGACACCTTCGGAAACTACCAATACGCGTTCTTCGGCGCGGCGGTCCTTTCCATCCTGTCCCTGCTCTGCCTCCTGGCCGCGAAGAACCCGACGGCCGAGACCACGTAGCCCATGTCTAGCCTCATTCGGCTTGTCGGCAACCTCGGAGAAACCCTGTCGCGGTTCACGCAGCGGTGGATCCCTGATTCGTGGGTCGTCTGCATGATGCTGACGATCATGGCAATTCTGCTCGCGATCGTCGGTGCCGGTGCCGGTCTGAACGAGACCGTACTCGCCTGGGGTGGCGGCATGTGGTCACTGCTGGAACTCGCCATGCAGTTCACCATCGCCATGATTGCGGCGCACGCCTGCGTGTCGTCGAAACCGGCATACAGGTTTCTGGACTGGCTGGCCAGCCGACCGAATGCCATGCAGCCGGTCCAGGCGGTGGTGCTCCTCGGCGCGTATTCGATGACGATCGCGTACTTCAACTGGGCCGCCAGCGTCGTGGCCTCCGCGTTGTTCGTGCCTTTTGTCGCGAGACGCAATCCCAAGGCGGACATACGCCTCCTGATCGCGGGTGCCTATCTCGGGATCGGCACTGTTTGGCACGGAGGCTTGTCGGGCTCAGCCCCGCTCATTCTCGCAACACCGGGCAACCCCATTACGTCACCGCCCCCCGGCACCGAACCGCTGCTTGACCGCATCCTGCCGGTCACCGAAACGCTCTTTAATTCGTTCAACCTCATCTACCTCGCCGTGGTGGCCACTGTGGCCCTTGTCATGGTCGCAGTCCTCCATCCGCGTGAAAACGCGCGGACCCTGACCGAGGATGAATTGAACGCGATCATGCCAAGACTGGCAGACGATCAGGAACCGACGACCCCCGCCGCCCAGATGGAATCGTATCGAGGATGGATCTGGTTGGCGGCCCTGCTGATCGGCTATCCGCTGGGGCACTCCATCGTGACCCAAGGCTTCGGAGCGAGTTGGACGATCAACGCGTACAACGCGGTGTTTCTCATCGCCGCCATGCTGCTGCAGGGCACACCGGCGAATCTCGTGAAGGCCTTCAGCAACGGCGCCCGTACCGCGTCAGGCGTCATTCTGCAGTTCCCTCTGTATGCAGGCATCTTCGGGGTGATCAACGGCACGGGACTCGGCGACTGGTTGGGCGCATTGTTCGTCCAGGTCGCCACCACGGACACATTCCCAGTGATTGTCTATCTCTACTCGGGCATGGTGAATGTGTTTGTCCCGTCGGGCGGCTCGAAGTGGCTTATCGAAGCGCCCTATCTCCTCCCGGCCGCCAGAGAGCTCGGTGTCTCGGCGACAACCACCGTGCTCGCCTACGCGTACGGCGACTCCACGAGCAATCTCATCCAGCCCTTCTGGGCGATCCCGATCCTAACGGTCACCCGCATGAAGTTTGGGGACGTGCTCGGCTATACGGGCATCATCGCGTTTGTGTTGTTTATCGTGACTGTCATAGCGCTGTTCATGATTCCACCGATGCTCTAGCGCCAGACCGGCGTGGCCGACCGCGAGTATCGGCGATACTACCGCTCCAGTAGCCGGACCATCCCCATTTCCCGCATTCTGTCGGCTTCGGCGAGTCTACGGCCGGTCTCGGCCACCCAGTCGCGGTCCGCGGCCAGGCGCACCGTCTCCGCGGCCAGCATCCGAACCACTTCTGCTCTCTGAGGGCCCCCAATTGGCTTCGCAGAGTCCACCATGTTCTCGCCAGAGAGCGCGCGACGAAACTGCGGCTCTGCCAATGGCAAACGTGCGTTTGTCTTGCCGAAGGCCTCCCACGCCTCGCCGAACAGCGCCTGAGCTACTTCGTAGGGAATCTGAGCCGGTGTCAGGTTTCGGCTGCGGCCGTACGAGACGATCTCAGACGCGAAGTGGTGTCCGACACGGAACGGCACGTCAGCATCGCGCTGGAGTATGTCGGCCAGTTCCGTGGTCATCGAGTAGTCGTTGTTGACTTCCTGCAGCGCCCGCTCCGGGTCGAACACGAGTGCCGCGAGCATGTCGCTCAAGTCCTCGTACATGGTGCCAAGCAGACGCACCACCTCGAGCGGGTGGTTCCCCTTGTAGTCGCCCATGCCAGACATGACGTTGTTCGCCTGAATCAGGTAGGTCACGGCCTGGCCCGTCACCGTGCTCGTCGCGAGGTGCAGCCGCTCGAGTCCGATCGGGTTGCGCTTCTGCGGCATGATGCTGCTGACGCCTGTCTGCGATCCTTCCAGCAGCCGGAACCAGGGATGCGGGTCGGCGTATTGCACGGTGAGGTCGGCCGCGAGCATGCTGACCGTCAACGCGCCAGACGCCGCGACCGTGGTCAACTCGACGCCGTTGTCCTGGTTGGCGATTTGACCAGCGTCGAACGAGTTCACGACGAGACCATCGAACCCCAGCAACTCCGCGAGCCGCGCGCGGTTGACGGGAAAGCTGGAGGTGCCACCCGCCGCCCCACCCAGCGGCGACAGGTTCAACCGCGCCCATGCCTGCTGGTAGCGGTCCGAACTACGGCTCATGGCCTGCAGGTATCCGCCAAGGTAGTGCCCCAGTGCGGTCGGTTG
This sequence comes from uncultured bacterium, assembly GCA_963934795.1. GTDB lineage: Bacteria > Acidobacteriota > Vicinamibacteria > Vicinamibacterales > UBA8438 > UBA8438. The sequence continues at coordinate 5,209 of CAWWAF010000102.1, read as the reverse complement.
CGCCTGCACCCCGTGGGTGTAGAAGGGGAGGATGGCATGCGGGTTCCGCTCAGCCATCTCCAGGAGCGTCGCGCGCGCGTCGATGAACTGACCGTACGTCGTCAAGAACGCATCGCGCAGCAGCAGCCGCGTCGACGTCTGGCCCAGGTCCTGCCGCGAACGCCCGGAATGGAGACGCGACACATCGGGTCCCCCGATGTCGATCATGTCGGCCTCAACGACAAGATAGTCGCGCGATCGAGCGGCACCGGGCTTGGCCCCCTCAGCGATGACGTGAGTCAGGGAACTGGCAATATTCGTCCCCAACTCGTCCGTGATGATTCCCTCCTCGGCCAGCATGATCAGTGAGGCTTTGTTCTGTTCGTTCAGCCAGTAGAAAGCGTCGTTGTTGGTAATCGCACCTTGACCGGCCGGCTGGGCCTGCGCGACGACACCGAAGGCCAGGGCTCCTGCCGACAGGACAACGAGATGGGCGACACCCTTGCCTCTCTGGCGGAGATTCCGCTCGCGAACACGCTTCATGAAAACCTTCCCTTCCTACGGCTGAGGCCACACCGGAGTGGCCCGGATTCAGCGCTGGTCGACGGCCGCGCTACGTTCACCCTGGGCTGCTAGCGGACGGGACCGCCGCATGACTGACCCAGGCGGGTGATAGACGTGAGATTGAGGAGAGGAACCGGCTCGCCCGGGTTGAGCAACCCCTTCGCCCAGACCTTGTGCCCCACGTGGGCCGCAACCCCGAACTCGTCAAGCGTTCCCACGAGCCTGAGTGTCTGATCGCCCAGCGGGACATCGGCAGCCGGTTGTGCTGGTATGCGCTCTTGAATCGCGGCGGGCTCGGTGGCTCGGGTGAGCGTGAAGCCGTCACGACCGTCTGTCTCCACACACCCCACCGTCATCATGAGCGATATCGGTGGTGTCGCTTGTATCAGCGGAATCGCGCCGAGCGACAAGGCAAGGGTGTATGTCTGCGCGCGTGTCATGTGGAGCTCCTAGTTCGGCGACGCTGGATCCGCTAGGTTCTTCGTCCACCAGGCAGTGCCATAGTTGGTGAAGGGTCCCCCGTCGACCGCAATGCGTGACTCGACGCGGAAGTTCACCGGCGATACCAGGCGCGTTGTCATCCGCAGTTGCACCTGCTGGCCGTCCACCTCGAAGGGCGGGGTCTCATAGTGCACGGTATAAAAGCCGCCGAGGTCACCACCGATGCGCCCGACTCTGAACAGGTCGAAACCGCGGCTATCGACCTCGTAGCGGCTGAATGTTTTTTGCTCGGCGAGATAGACGATGCGCGAGTCCGTGGTGAAGTCGCCGTCCGGCCCCCGGGCGACGATGCGACTGCTGTAGTAGCGCCTGTCGACGCCGGGCACGAACACCTCGGTCCCTTCGATCAGACCGCCGGAGCCCAGCGGGCTCTCGGGGACCCGCCACTCGAACTCCCAGGTGCCCGGGAAATACGCGTCGTAGTCAAAGAGGGGAATCTCGTCGCCACGTTCAGTCGGACGACCGCGGTCGGGGATCTGCCCGGTGGGACGCTGCGACTCGGGTTGGGCAGAAGATGGCGCGGCGACACAGATGACCCCCATCGTCACGACCCCTGCCACGACACGCCACGTTTTGCCAGGTATCACACCGCTCTCCCGGTGAAACGGGCAAACCTGCCCGGCCACAGCGCACCCTCTGTGGGGGCTATTCGTCGTTGGTGCTCGGCTGCTTGGTCAGGTCCTGGCTGTTCACCGTGTAAACGGTGAACGCCTGATACATCTCGTCCCAGCTCTGCTGACCCCAGTACACCTCCAGGTGTGGCCCCGGATTCCAGCGATTGCCGAGTGAGTTGTCGTAGACCCCGATGCCGGTGATCTTGCTGCCGGCCGGCAGATGGAGCGGCTCTTCGAGCTCATAGTGGATCTGCCAGTTGAAGTCGAACTTCGGCACGTCGAGAATCGTCTCCTCGACGCCATCTGGATACGTGACCACCCATTGCAGGCTCTTCCCCCGCAGATGCATATGCGGCGAGAGACCGTAGAGCGTAATGGGCTCCGTGATCGGCGTAATGCCAGTGATCTTCCAATCGTCCTCGTACGGCGGAATGTTCGGAATCAGGCCACGTCGAACCCGACCGGTCTCGGGATCCGTCGTCGGCTTCACTTCTGCCCCTTGGACGAGATAAATGTCGTTGCCAAACGGGTCAGTCGGAAATGCGTTCCCGGCCTGTCGGGTGAGCACTTCATGCGTCACCGGTTTCGTATTGAACCAGATGCCCAGCTTGCTGCGCTCGGTCGCCTCGACGCCGATCGGGTTGTAGTGCATGGTCCAGCGAACCCACTTGTCGGCGGCCAGCCGCTTCCCAGTGCCCGGACGGTGCCGTTCGACGCCTCGGCCCGGCACATAGGACAGCAATTTGCTCGCACCTGGCAAGTTCACCTCGTTGAAGACGCGCTGCGCCACACGACCTGTCTCAGCCGCGTCCGCAGTCTCCGTACCGGCTGGCTTCGCTGGCAGGGGGGCGCGGAGAAGCGAGTTGCCGTCGAGGTCGTGCAACACGCCGTCGATGACCTGGGTGCCCCACGGCAGCTCGACGGTGTAGGCGCCGGAGTGGTGCACGACACGGAAGTCGCTGGGACGCAGCTCGAGCACTTCGGCGAAGCGGTCTTCGTCCCACGGCATTGCTGAATAGAAGTCGATGTAGTCCTCTTCCCCTTCGGCCGCAATGGTGTACTCGACCGGCAGATCGAAGACGTAGTCCGGTTCCCCTCCCTCGTATGTCCAACCGTCTGGAAAATGGGGTCTCGATGGCATCTCGGCGTCGTTGCCCCTTGGAGCCCCTGCGTCCACCCATGCCGCGATCGTGTCGATGTCCGCTTGCGCCAGGTAGCGCTCGTTTCGGAACTTGAGGCTGTTCTGTGGATCCGCGGGCCACGGGGGCATGACCCGAGCCACGACCATATCCTTGATGGACCGGGCCCAGGGACGTGCGTCGGAGTACTCGAACAGCGACATGGGCGCGATGTTGTCCGGCCGATGGCACGTCACACAGTTCTCGTAAAGGATCGGCGCGACGTCTTTCGCGAAGGTCGGGGGCGCTTCCTCTTGGCCCGCAACGGCCGGTCCGCCGGAGAGCACCAACGTCGCCGCCAACACGGAGAGTGACATCTTCATGGCTGGGTCCTCAGGAGATTGGACTGCGCCCCAGGCCTCACGGATGCGCTCGCGTGGGCCCTGGGGTCCGGCTCCATGCGCGCCTCAGCGTGGTCTGAGAAGGTACGTCGCCGCCAATTGGCCCACTCTATGGTGGGGTCGACACGGTGTCAATCCGCATCTCGGGACGCTAGACGCTAGTTGCCTTGGCGGTCGAGGATCGCCTCGATTTGGTCCATGACGCGGTCCATGCGCGCGATCAGCGCATCGTAGGGGGCGTCGGTGGCGAGGTCGATGCCATATTCCTGGAGGAGCTCGTAGGCGTATCGTGACCCGCCGGCGGACAGCACCGCGAGATAGTCGTCCCGCGCCTGCTCGTCGCCTGTCAGGAATCGTTCGGCGAACATCGTGCCGCCGGCAATCGAGGTCGCGTACTGAAAGACATAGAAGTTGCGGTAGAAGTGCGGAATGAAGGCCCATTCGACCGCGTAGGCCGGATCAATGGCGAGCACATTGTCATCGGCGCCGTGGTACTGCCGCAGCAGCCCTTCGTAGACCTGGCTCATCTTCTGGCCCGACAACGCTTCCCCGGCCTCGACCATCTCGTGAATCTTCAACTCGAACTCGGCGAACATGACCTGCCTGAAGAAGGTCCCGCGCGCCGCCTCGAGGGCCGTCCCGAGATAGAACAAACGCTCATTGTCTGAGATGTCTTGCGCCAGCATGTGCTCCTGTAGCAACACCTCGTTGGTGGTCGACGCGATCTCTGCCGTGAACGTCGCGTAACTCGACGTCTCGTACGGATTGTGCTCCGTGGACAGCATCGTGTGAATCGCGTGCCCCCACTCGTGCGTGAACGTCGACACATCGTTGAACTGCCCGTTGTGATTCAGCAGCAGGAACGGATGCAGGTCATACACGCTCCCGTACATGTAGGCCCCTGGCGCCTTGCCGGTCTGCGGATAGACGTGCATCCAATTCCCCGAAAACCCGTCTCGGAGCAGGTCCAAATAGTGCGCCCCCAAGGGTGCAGCCGACGCGAGCGTCAACGCCTTAGACTCATCGATGTCAAACGTCCGGTCAGACGCGACGAGTGACGGATAGATGTCGTAATAGTGCAAGTCGTCCAACCCGAGCATCCGTTGCCGGATCTTGAAATATCGGTGCAGCGACGGAAGGTGCCGATGCGCGGCCTCGACGAGCTTGTGATAGACCGCGGTCGGGATATTGGGACCAGACAACGCCGCGTCGAGCGCGCTGTCATAGCGGCGCACCTTGGCCTGAAACACGTGTGCCTTGACCTGCGTGTCGAGCGTCTGCCCGATCGATGTCTCGTACCCCTTCCACGCGCCCCAAAACGTGTCGAACACGAGCTTGCGATCCGCCCGATTGGAGGACGCCCGGTGTAGCGAGTACGCGGCTTGATCAAGTGTGATCTCTTCGCCGGAAGACAGCGCCACCGTTGGAAACGGGAGGTCGGAGCTGGTCAGCATGGCGTAGATCCGCTCCGCCCCCTGCACCACGGGACCGGTCGCAGCGATGACCTGTTCCGATTCGTCTGACAACGTGTGTGGCGCTTGCCGCAAGATGTTGCGAATGTTGAACGCGTGCCTGGCAAGGCCCGGCTCCTCAGCGAGATATCGCTCGATGGTCGCCGACCCCACACTCAGCAGCTCCGGGGACAGAAAGGCCACCGCTTCGCCAAATTCAGACAGCAATGCGGCGGCGAGCCCACGGCGTTCCTGGTCCTCGGACACGCGGCGGTCCTCGTCGGCCTTGAGGAACGCGAAGACGTAGAGCCGCGAGAGTTCCTTCTCAGCTCCACTGATGGCGTCGAATGCTTCCCGCAAGGTGGCCGCGCTCTCGCCCAATCTTCCGCGGTAGGCGGCGAGCGCATCGACCTGGGTCGCGAGCTGTCCCCTGGTAGTCTCCCAGGCCTCGAAGCTTGGGTAAATCTCGCTGAGGTCCCACTCAATCTGGTCCGGAGTCGATCCGGCTTCCTGTGCGCTAGCGGTCGCTGTGGTAGTCATCATGGTCGCGGTCAAGATGGCCACGAGGGCCACATACGTAG
>CAWWAF010000101.1:0-13383 GCA_963934795.1 uncultured bacterium | reverse complement strand
TGAACTTTCGCGCCAATATCTTCGGTTTGAAGACTCTTGGGGTCGAGTGGATCCTGTCGGCCAGCGCGGTGGGGAGTTTGCAGCAGCAGTATCAACCGCTGGACATCGTGGTGCCCGACCAGTTCCTCGACCGAACGAAGGGGCGGGTCAGTACCTTTTTCGGCGGCGGGATCGTGGCGCACGTTGGCTTCGCCCACCCCTTCTGCGGCGTCTTGAGCGGGATTGCCGCTGAGGCCGCCGACCAGGCGCAGGCGCGGGTCCATCGCGGGGGGACGTATGTGTGTATGGAAGGACCCCAGTTCTCGACACTCGCCGAGTCGCGGCTGTATCGGTCCTGGGGCATGGACATCATCGGTATGACCAATCTCCAGGAAGCCAAGTTGGCCCGGGAGGCTGAGATCTGCTACACGACGCTGGCGCTCGTGACCGACTACGATTGCTGGCACGAGGGGCACGACGACGTCACCGTCGAAATGATCATCGCGACGTTGACTCAGAATGCGGTGACGGCCCAGCAGGTGGTGGCCAATGCGGTCGCCCGTCTGCCGGTCGATCGCACGTGTGAGTGCGCGTCGGCGCTCGGCTCGGCTATCATTACGCGGCCGGAGGTGATTCCCTCGGCGTTGAAGGAAGACTTGGCGCCATTGCTTGGCAAATACGTGCCGGCTGGCTGAGCGTTCTCACGTTACTCCATTTCACGAGGTCATCGAGCCGCTGTGCATCCCATTCTGACCGTTGGTTCCGTTGCGTTCGATTCCATCAAGACTCCCTTTGGCGAAGCCTCTCGCGTGATTGGCGGCGCTGCGACCTATTTCAGCGTTGCCGCCTCATTTTTCACCGACGTTCGGATGGTCGGTGTGGTCGGCGAGGACTTCGGCGACGAACAGATGCAAGTGTTTGGTGGCCGTCGGATCGATCTGGCCGGCTTGCAGCGCGTGGCGGGGGAGACGTTCCGCTGGAAGGGCGAGTACAGCTTCGACCTGAACAGCCGGGAAACAATCTACACGCACCTGAACGTCTTCGACCAGTTCCGTCCGGTGCTGCCTGAGAGTTATCGTCCGACCCCGTTCGTGTTCTTGGCCAATATTCATCCGGCGTTACAGGTAGACGTCCTCAATCAGGTTGAGGCGCCACGGTTTGTGGCGGCCGACACGATGAATTTCTGGATCGAGGGCACGCCGGACGACTTGCGAGCGGTGCTGCGACGGGTCGATGCGCTCATCATCAATGACGAGGAAGCACGGCAGCTGAGCGGCGAGGCTAATCTCGTGAAAGCCGCACGGGCCATCCGGGAGATGGGGCCGAAGCTCCTCGTCATCAAACGGGGCGAATACGGTGTGCTCATGACGAGCGACGACGCGTTCTTCGCCGCGCCGGCGATGCCGCTCGAGCAGGTGGCCGACCCCACCGGGGCCGGAGACACGTTTGCCGGCGGGTTCATGGGGTACCTGGCGTCGGCCCCTGAAGTGACGGACGCCGTCGTGAGTCGGGCTATCATCGCGGGCAGTGCGATGGCGTCGTTCGCGGTCGAGGACTTCGGTCTGGATCGATTGCTGAGACTGACACAGGACGAGGTGCGGGCGAGGTTTGACGCGTTCAAACGGCTCACGCACTTCGAAGCCCTGTGACCGTGACACTCCGTATGTGCCACGCGTCGTGACCCTGGTATGAGGTCGCCGGTGCGGCACCTGCGAGAGGGTGTGACATGACTCAGGGGCGATCGGCGCGGGCGTGGTGGGCCCAGGCGTTCCTGGTACTCACCGTTGCCTGGTTGGTCACGTTGGTGGCCGTACCGTTTGCCATGGCGCACGAGGTCGGCGGGCAGCCCGCGACTGTGGTCTCCGCCGGGAGCTACCTGGTCGGCAATCTCATTTGTCACCAACGGTCAGATCGGTCCTTCCGACTCTGGGGTGTGCAGATGCCGGTGTGCGCCCGATGCGCGGGTCTCTATGGCGGAGCAGCCTTCGGCGCGCTGGTGGCCGGCGCCTGGGTGTCTGGGCGTCGCCGTAGCGCTCAGGGAATATCGACGTTGCGGTGGGTTGTACTCGGCGCAGCGGTGCCCACCGGGGCATCGGTGGCCATGGAAGCATTAGGTGTCTTCGAGGGCTCGGCCGTGATCCGAGCCGCGGGGGCGATTCCGCTGGGGGCGGCGGTGACATGGGTCGTAAGTCTCGTGATTCGCGGCGAATTCGCGTAGCAGCCGAGGCAGGTCATACCCCATCGGCGCCAGACTCCGGTCGAGCGCTGGTGGCGATGGCGTTGGCATGGGCCATCCCTGGTGCCGGTCACCTGTGGCTGGGTCGTCGGCAGAAGGGCGTGGTGTTCCTGTTCGCCCTGCCGGTGATGTTCGCTCTTGGACTGTGGCTCGAAGGCGCGCTGGCGCCCTTTGATCCCACCCAACCACTCGTGCTACTCGCGGGCTTCGCGGCGCTGGGGAACGGCGTGCCGTATCTGCTTGCGGCCGTTGCTGGTCTCGGGGACGGCCGCGTGGTGGCAGTGACATTCGAGTACGGCAATACGTTCCTCATCGTCTCCGGGCTGTTGAACATGCTGATCTGCCTGGACGCCTATGACGTGGCGCTCGGCCGGAAATGAGCGCACGCATCTGATGGCAAGTCATCTGCTCGTTATGCTCGTCTTCGCTGCGCTGGTGTCACTGGTGTTCGCCGTCTTACTCAAGGATGAGCCGGCGGAGCAAGTGCGGTTGGGCGGGCTCCTCTTCGGGGCGTTTGTCGGGACCGGTGTCGTGTTGGGCTGGATTCTGTTTCCCTTCCCGTTGTGATCCCTTCCGCCGCCTTTGCGTCGCACTGTAGATGACGTGCGGACGCTCGGGACGACTCGCCGCCGGCGCCGGAAACCGGTGCGAGAACACTGGAGTATAGTGACCGTCAGGGATGAATATGCGTGACGAAGTGGTGCTCACCGAGCGGCTTGGCGCGGTGGCCACGGTGACAGTGAATCGCCCGGGCGTGCTCAATGCACTCAATACCGAGACGGTCGCGACACTGACGGAGGTCTTGAGCGGACTGGCCGATGACGTCGACGTCCGTTGCGTCGTGCTTACGGGGGCCGGTGACCGCGCCTTCATCGCGGGTGCGGATATCACCGAAATGGCGAACCTTACGCCGGTTGGTGCCAAGGCGATGGCCGACGCGGGGCACCGCCTGTGTACATTGATCGAAAGCCTCGGCAAACCGGTGATTGCCTCGGTGAACGGTTTTGCGCTCGGAGGCGGCTGCGAGGTGGCCATGGCGTGCACCCTGCGAATCGCCGCCACCACCGCCAAATTCGGACAGCCTGAGATCGGGCTCGGCCTTATTCCAGGTTTTGGCGGCACCCAACGATTGCCCAGGCTTGTCGGTCGTGGCCGCGGGCTCGAGTTGCTGCTGACCGGGCGGCCCATTGCGGCCGACGAAGCGTGGCGCATCGGGCTGGTCAACCGCGTCGTGTCACCGGAGGCGCTGGCAGATGAGGTCAGCACATTGGCCGCAACCCTGGCGGGACAGGCGCCCGCTGCGGTACGCCTGATCCTGGAGACCGTCCGTCGTGGTTTGGACATGTCGCTTGATGAGGCGTCGGCATTCGAGGCAACGGCGTTTGGTCTCGTGAACGGGACGGACGACGCACGCGAGGGTAAGCAGGCCTTCACAGAGAAGCGAAAGCCGCGATTTGTCGGCCGGTAGAACGCATAGCATGGAGAAGGTGAACGGGACGGCGGCCGTCGACGACATGCGGGTGGGCATTGTCGTGTCGACCTACAACGATTTCGTGACCAACAAGCTGCTGGACGGCGCGGTCGGCGCCCTCCGAGCCGCGGGACTGGGCGAGAGCCAAATTCTCGTGGCGACGGTGCCGGGGGCGTTCGAAGTGCCGCAAGCGGCGCGTCGCGTGGCCGCGTTTGGTGGCGTCGACGCGGTCGTTGGGCTCGGGTGTCTGATACGCGGCGAAACGCCGCACTTCGAAGTGATCGCCGCCGCGGTTGCCAACGGCCTGACCACCGCGGCGATGGACAGCGGGCTTCCGATGACGTTTGGTGTGCTGACAACGAATTCCGCCGAAGAGGCGCTGGCCCGGGCGGGGGCCGGCCCCACCAACAAGGGGTGGGAGGCGGCGGACGCGGCGCTGGCCATGGGGCGACTCTTTCGGCGGGTGACGCCGCCCTCGGAGTCTGTCGGTTGAGCGCGGCTCGCACCGCGCGCGACGGGCGACATCGCGCTCGCGAGGCGGCATTGCAGCTGCTGTATCAACGCGAAGTCGGCAGTATCGAGGGCGCTGACCTCGATGCCTCAATCTCCCGCTACTGGGAGGAGCATCCGGCGTCTGAGGCTCGCCAGGCGTTTACGGCACGACTGCTCCACGGAACGGTGTCGGCCCTCGGCGACATTGATCCGCTGCTCGAGGCCGCGGCCGAGAACTGGCGTCTGTCGCGCATGGCCGTCGTGGATCGGACGGTGCTGCGTCTCGGGGCCTACGAGCTATTGGCCGGCGCCGCTCCCGCGGCGGTGGTGATTGATGAGGCGATCGAACTCGCGCGGACCTTCAGCGGCGAGAAGGCCGCCCGGTTCGTCAACGGTGTGCTCGATGGGGTGAAACGCACCCTTGAACAGCGGGCCACATCCGCGGATCGTCCTGATGACGCGGAAACCGCACAGTGAACTATGTCCGAATCCGAAGAGCCGCAAGAACCGAAGGAGAGTGAACAGCTCGTTCAGCGTCGCGCCAATTTGGCGGCGTTGGTGGAGCTGGGCGTGCCGCCCTATCCACAGTCGTTCCGCTGCACCGATACCGTATCGGTCATTGTGGCGGCCCATGCGGAGACCAGTGGCGACGCGCTGGACGAGGCCCAGATTCACACCACGACCGCGGGCCGGGTCCTGACCATCAGAAGTTTCGGTAAGGCGCGGTTTCTGGTGATCTCAGATGGGGTGTCTCGTCTGCAGCTGTATGTGCGGAAAGACGCGCTCTCCGAGCGAGATTTCGCGATCGCATCGCGGCTGGACATCGGCGACCACGTTGGCGTGGAGGGGCGGCTGTTCCGCACGCGGACCGACGAGCTGTCGGTGTGGGCGGGGAGTCTCCAATTTCTGGCGAAGTGTCTTGTCCCGCTGCCCGAGAAATGGCATGGGTTGACCGACGTCGAGACGCGATACCGGCAGCGATACGTTGATCTGATCGTCAATCCCGCGTCTCGGCGGGTGTTTGAGATCCGCGCGCGCGTCCTCTCTGGTATTCGGAGCTTCCTGGTCGATCGCGGATTTCTCGAGGTCGAAACCCCGATGATGCACGCCGTGGCTGGGGGCGCGCTGGCACGGCCGTTCACCACACACCACAACGCGCTGGACATGCCGCTCTTTCTGCGGATTGCGCCGGAGCTGTATCTCAAGCGTCTGGTGGTCGGCGGGGTCGAGCGCGTCTTCGAGATTAACCGTAATTTTCGCAACGAGGGTATCTCGACTCAGCACAACCCCGAGTTCACGATGCTCGAGTTCTATCAGGCTCACAGCGGCTATTTGGACCTGATGACGATGACTGAAGAGATGTTGTCCGCTGTGTCGCGGGTGGCAGCGGGTGGCGAGCAGGTGACGGTGGGCGAGGAGACCGTATCGTTCGCAGCGCCCTTCCGACGCATGCGCCTCCGGGAGGCGGTCAGCGAGGCGTTGACCGCGAAGCTCGGCACCGCCGTCTCGGACGACGATCTTCGTCAGCGTGAGACCGTGGCAGCGCTGGCGACCCAGGTGGGGATCGAACCGCGACCGGACCAGGGCGCCGGCAAGATCACGGTGGAGATCTTCGAAGCGCTCTGTGAACGCACGCTGATTCAACCAACTTTCATCTACGATTTTCCGACCGAGGTGTCGCCGCTGTCGAAACAGCATGATGACGACCCGGACACGGTCGAACGGTTCGAACTGTTCGTGGTTGGGATGGAGTTGGCCAACGCGTTCAGCGAGCTCAATGATCCGGTCGAGCAGCGCCAGCGGTTCGAGGCGCAGTTGCGCGATCGTGACGCGGGCGACCTCGAAGCCCACGAAATGGACGAGGACTACATTCGTGCGCTCGAGTACGGTCTGCCGCCGACGGCGGGAGAGGGGCTTGGGATTGACCGACTGGTGATGGTCTTGACTGACAGCCCGTCGATCCGTGACGTTATTCTGTTTCCGTTGATGCGGTCGAAGGCCGCCGGTGACGCTGTTGCGATTGAGCCGGCCGAGCCGGATCCCTCATGACGATACCGTTCGAGGTGTACATCGCTACCCGGTATCTCTTGGCCCGCCGCCGCCAGGCCTTCATCTCTCTGATCTCGGTCGTGTCGATCGGCGGCGTCGCCGTCGGAGTGATGGCGCTGGTGATCGCGCTGGCTCTGATGACCGGCATGCAGCAGGACATCCGAGACAAGCTCATCGGGGCCCAGGCCCATGTCTATGTGCACAAGATTATCGCGGGTGGCTTCGACGACTATCGGGCGGAGGCGGAGCGCCTCTTGACGGTGCCCGGGGTACTGGGGGCCGCGCCGTCCACACTCGGTCAAGCGTTGGTGACGGCCGGTGGCAGCGAGGCATTCATCTCTATCAAGGGCATCGATCCGGTGCTGGAACGTGGGGTAACCAACCTCGCGGAGTCGGTGGTGCAGGGAAGCTTGGACGCGCTCGAGGAGGACTACGAGCGTGCACTGGGCGGGGTGGTCATTGGTGAAGGGCTGGCACGCGCCACCGGCGTGTTTGTGGGCGACACGGTCTCGGTGCTGACCCCGCAAAGCGTGACGCTCTCGCCGATGGGGATGCTGCCGCGCGTCCAACGCTTGCGGGTGGTCGGCATCTTCAGCCTTGGGTTGTACGAGTACGACAATTCCTACGGGTTCGTGCGGCTTGACGCCGCCGGACGGCTCTTCCGGAAAGACTCAGTCGACGTCATGCAACTCCGTGTGGCCGACCTTGACGATGCCGCGGAGGTCGCTCTGGCGGTGCCCGCCACGTTGGGCGGCGACTATTTCGCGCAAGACTGGAGCCAGTTGAACGAGCCTCTCTTTTCGGCACTGTGGATCGAGAAGATGGCCATTTCCATTAGCATCGGTCTCATCATCATGGTGGCTGCGCTCAACATCGTAGCGTCTCTGATTCTGCTGGTCATGGAAAAGAGCCGCGACATCGCCATCTTGAAGACGATGGGGGCCACCAGACGCAGCATTCGCAGGATATTCGTGCTGCAAGGCGGCATCATCGGCGTGGTCGGGACGCTCGTCGGGGCGGCCGCCGGTCTCCTAGTGTCGTTTGTGGCCGATCGATATCAACTGATTCAGATACCCGGCGAGGTGTACCCCATTTCGTGGGTACCGTTCCGGGTCGAGCCGCTCGACTTCGTCCTGGTGGTGATCACCGCCGTGTTGGTCTGTTTGTTCGCGACCATCTACCCTTCTCGTCAGGCGTCCCGTCTCGATCCGGCTGAGGCGCTGCGATACCAGTAGGGCACACCGATGTCGTTCCTTGAGGTTCGGTCACTTACGAAGACCTACAGGACGGGAAACCGTGCATTGACGGTTCTGCGCGAACTCGACCTTTCGGTGACGCAGGGCGAAATGGTCGCCATTGTCGGGGCGTCCGGAATCGGTAAAAGTACGCTCCTGCAGGTGGTGGGGGGGCTCGATCGAATCGATGGCGGGACGATCCTGATCGACGAGATGGACCTGGCGGCCGCCGACGGCGACACCCGTGTCACGTTTCGCAATCGCCAGGTCGGGTTCGTCTTCCAATTTCATCACTTGCTCCCGGAATTCACGGCGGTCGAGAACGTCGCGATGCCGTTGCGGATTGCCCGCCGGCCGCCGGCGGAAGCCGCGGCCCGTGCCGAGGCGCTGCTGGAAGAAGTCGGTCTGGCGGACCGGGCCACCCACCGTCCTGGGATGTTGTCCGGGGGCGAACAGCAGCGGGTGGCCGTCGCGCGGGCCCTGGTCATGCACCCAGCGCTGTTGCTCGCCGATGAGCCGACAGGGGACCTCGACGAGCAGACCGGTGAGGAACTACACAGCCTGCTGCGTCGCATGCATGCTGCGCATGGCCTCACGTCTTTGATCGCAACGCACAACATGCGTCTGGCCGAGTCGTGCGATCGTGTGTTGCGGCTCGAAGATGGCCGCCTGAACCCGGCCTGACCTTCCGTTTGTCTTATAATGCATCGAGGGGTCTTCGCCCCTGTTCCGCCCGCCTGCGCGCCGGATGCCGCGCCTCCGGCAGAGTCTGGGCGGACGACGAGGACTGCGTTACACGTCGCTGGATCACCTGAATGTTCGAGCGTTATACAGAGCGTGCCCGCCGCGTGCTGTTCTTTGCCCGCTACGAGGCGAGTCAGCTGGGGAGCATCTCGATCGAAACAGAGCACTTGTTGCTCGGCTTGATCCGGGAGGGCAAGGGCCTGACCAGCCGGATCTTCGCCCGGTCGCACCTGTCCCTCGAAGAGATTCGAAAGGACATGGAAGGCCGTACGGTGTTCCGGGAGAAGGTGTCCACGTCGGTGGAGATTCCCTTCAGCACTGAAACGAAACGGGTGCTGCAGTTTGCGGCCGAAGAAGCGGATCGCCTGCTCCACAACTATGTCGGGACCGAGCATCTGTTGCTGGGGCTCTTGCGAGAGGAGCGCTCCTTGGCGGCGTCGCTTCTTGTCGAAAAAGGCATGCGTCTGAATACGGTGCGCGAGGACGTCGTGCAGCTGCTCAACGAGAAGACGACCCTGACGCGCGTCAAGGAAACGCCGTTGCTGTCAGAGTTCAGCCGTGATCTGACCGACAAGGGCATGAAGAACCTGCTGGATCCGCTGGTGGGTCGGTCGGGCGAACTCGAGCGGGTGCAGCAGGTGCTGTGTCGTCGCACGAAGAACAACGCGGTATTGATCGGCGAACCGGGCGTGGGGAAGACCGCCATCGTGGAGGGTCTTGCGCAGCGGATCGTGCGCGGGGACGTGCCCCATTTTCTGGCGGACAAGCGCATCCTGGCCTTGGATATCTCCCTCATCGTGGCGGGAACCAAGTATCGCGGCCAGTTTGAAGAGCGTCTCAAGGCGATCATGAAAGAGCTGGTGGAGAACCCCGGCATCATCGTCTTCATTGACGAGCTTCATACGCTTGTCGGCGCCGGCTCGGCCGAAGGGTCGTTGGACGCCGCCAACATCCTGAAGCCGGCGCTGTCTCGCGGTGAAATCAGGTGCATCGGTGCCACGACCCCGGCCGAGTACCGCAAGTACATCGAGAAGGACCGGTCCTTGGAGCGTCGCTTTCAGGCGGTCAAGGTGGCCCCGCCGAGCGAGGCGGAGGCCCTGCAGGTGCTCCTGGGCGTGAAGGACCGGTACGAGAGCTTCCACCACGTCGAGTATGCGCCGGCGGCCATCGAAGCGGCGGTCTATCAGTCCAGCCGGTATATCACTGAGCGATTCCTCCCAGACAAAGCGATTGACCTGATCGACGAAGCCGGGTCCCGGGCCAAGCTGCGCGAGGCTGGTGTCAGCGACGAATTCGGGGATATCAATCGAAGTATTCGCGTAGCCGTCGAGCAGATGGAGAGCGCTGCGGCTCAGAAGGACTATGAGAAAGCCCAGTTCTTCAAGGAGCAGGAGGTCATCGCGCGCGAGAGCCTCCAGTTCGTTCGAGAGAAGTTCGACGTGAAGGCGGGGACGCGGCCCGTCGAAGTCAGTAGAGAGGACATTGACGAGGTGGTCTCGACCTGGACGGGGGTGCCGCTGAACTCCATCAACCAGGACGAGAGCGACAAGCTCCTCCGAATGGAGGCCGAGCTGCATCGGCGTGTGATCAGCCAGGATCACGCAATCTCAGCGCTGTCCCGGGCCATTCGACGCTCGAGGGCCGGGCTCAAAGCGCCCACGCGGCCGGTGGGCAGCTTCGTCTTCCTTGGACCGACGGGAGTCGGCAAGACGGAGCTCGCGCGGGCGTTGGCGAACTTTCTGTTCGGGAGCGATGCATCCCTGATCCGGTTCGACATGTCCGAGTACATGGAGAAGCACTCCGTGTCGAAACTCATCGGGTCTCCGCCGGGGTATGTGGGCCACGAGGAGGGCGGTCAGTTGACCGAGAAGGTCAAACGCAGCCCGTACTCCGTCGTCCTCCTGGACGAGATCGAGAAGGCACATCCAGACCTGTTCAACATCTTGCTGCAGGTCTTCGAAGACGGCCACCTGACGGACGGGTTGGGAAATCGGGTCAATTTCAAGAACACGATCATCATCATGACCTCCAACATCGGTGCCCGCTTTATTCAGAAGCAGGCCTCTTTGGGGTTCCAACCGTCGGATGCCGAGGGCATTCAGCGTGGTGTGAATGAGCTGGTGCTCGGTGAGGTCAAGCGGACATTCAATCCGGAGTTTGTCAACCGCGTCGACGAGCTCATCGTGTTTGAGGCGCTCACGGACGACGATCTCAGACGAATCACGGCGGTACTGGTCGACCAGTTGAATGATCACCTGGTCGACCGGAAACTGCGTATCAGCATGACGACGGAAGTCATCGACTGGATTATCGATGTGACGTGCAAGGACCGGTCCTACGGCGCTCGCCCACTGCGGCGAGCCATTCAGCGCTACGTCGAGGATCCGTTGTCAGAGGAATTGATTCGCGGGCGTTTGGTTGACGGCGAGATCGAGGTGTATCTCGACGCCGGCGACCTGACGTATCGAGATATTGGCAGAACCTACGCCGGCCGTAGACTCGCTGTCAGCGTCTAAATCAGTGCAGCGCTTGAAAGTGGTGCGTGTGTGTGAGCTATTTCACACACACGAGATAAGGCAGGTCCATGCGAAGTAGGGTTTTACGAACTGGGTTGTTCACGGTCGCGACCACGTGCTGTTTGGCATTGACAGCCGTCGCCGAGCCGGCCGAGCAGCAGCCAGAGGCGCCCGTGGCGCCCATGCCACCGGCCGACTCAGGGCCGGTGTTCCGCAACCTGCAGCTCAGCTTCCCCACCCAGGGTGAGGTGCCCACCGTCGAGCTTGAGACGTATCTGTACTACATGGAGTCCGATTCCTTGGTGGACATCGGGGACGGGGAGTTCACGCCTTACGACGAGGCGGTCGAGGAGGTATTGGTCGCTGATTTTCAGCGGTTGTGGGACACGAGCTTCCTCAACGATCTGGTGATCGAAGTTGTCGACGATCCGTATCCGAACGGGGTCGTCGGCAAACGTGCCGTGTTCTTGCTGGAGGAACGAGAGCGAGTCCGCGTGGTGTCCTTCGAAGGGTCTACGCAATACGACAGAACCGAGATCGACGAGGCCATGGAGCAAGTGGGCATCGAACTTCGGCTCGATACGCGCGTGGACCCCGGAGTGATCCGCAACACGGAGGGCCTGATTCGCTCGATGTGGGGGGAGAAGGGCTACCAGTTCACGGAGGTGGCGCACGAGATGACGGCCCTGCCCGGTGGCCCGAAGGTCGTGCAACTCGTCTTCAATATCGACGAGGGGCCCAAAGTCGAAGTGAACGACATCACCTTTGTTGGCAATGACTCGGTCAGCGCCGGGGTGCTCAAGAAGCAGATGACGAACACGAGGGAGCGGTGGATGTTTTCCCTCATTACCGGCCGGGGGGCCTATCGGCCGCTTGGCTTCGAGCAGGACGCCGATGCGCTGGTGGCGTACTACCGCTCCTTGGGGTACATCGATGCCCAGGTTGGGCAACCGGAACTCGAGTACGGGGAGGTGTCGACTAGCGGGAAGACGCGGCCCGTACGGTTGCGTGTCCCGGTGACCGAAGGCGAGCGGTATCGGGTCGGTGAGGTGGAATTCGATGGGGAGGGTGTCGTTCGGCTCGAGGCATTGCAGCGGATTTTTTCCGATCTGAGGCCGGGCCAGTACTACGAGGAGGGGAAGGTTCGGGACGCGATGTTGGTCGCTCGTGAGGCCTACGGCACCGGTGGCTATTACGAGATGACCGGGTTCCCCGACACCGTGCGACGTGAAGACACTCATCCCGAGGCGCGGATCGACGGCGATCCGGTCGTGGATGTCACGCTTCGATTGCAAGAGGGCGCCCAGTATTTCGTCAATCGCATCAAATTTCGCGGGAACCACGTCACGCACGATGATGTCATCCGGCGTGAACTTGGTCTGGTCGAGCGTGGGGTTTTTGATACGTCGGCGTTGAAGTTCAGCGTGCGACGCCTCAATCAGCTCGGTTATTTCGAGCCACTCGACGAAGAGAATGCGATTCAGATCGAAAAGCGTCCGGGGGTCGACAACGAGGTTGATCTGATCATTGACCTCTCCGAGGCGAACCTCAATCAGCTGACGTTCGGCGCCGGCGCCTCACAATTCGATGGGTTTTTCCTGCAGTTGTCGTTTCAGACCACCAACTTCCTCGGGCGTGGGGAGTCGTTGTCGGTCTCGGTGCAGAACGGCCAACGCATCAAGAACTATCAGCTGTCCTTCACCGAGCCGTATCTATTCGGGAAGCCAATCACCGGCGGACTCAACGTGTTTCGTCGAGATATCCGGTTCATCAATCAGTTCACGCAAAGCTCGATTGGTGGGGGCGGCTCGATGGGCTTTCGGGTCGGGCAGTGGTCGCAAATGTTTGTGGGCTACTCCTACGAGGCGACCAATGTTCGCGAGCTGAATCCCGCCTTTCTGAACCCGAACCTCCTTCGGTTCAATCCATTCTTGGCGGACGCCCTCCTGCTCGGGCAGGACTCGGCTCGAACCATTAGTAAAGTCATTCCGAGTTTCCGACTCAACACGGTTGACCACCCGATTTTCCCGACCACCGGAAAGAGCTACTCGGTGTCGCTGGAGCTCGCGGGGTTCGGTGGCAATACCAAGTTCTACAAGCCGGTCGCCGAGGCGATTTGGTATCTCAAACATGCCCCGAGGCTGTCGTTTGGTTTTCGAGCTCGCGCTGAGTACATCGAGCCGCTTGGAGCGACAGATGTGCTGCCCATCTTCAACTTGCTGACGATGGGTGGCGAGTTCAGCGTGCGCGGGTTCGATATTCGGAGCATTGGTCCCAGCGACCCGAATCTGTTCGGGCTCGTCATCGGGGGGAACAAGAGTATTCTGTTCAATGCCGAGTATCTGATTTCCATCGCGAACCCGGTACGGATCATCTTGTTCTACGATGCCGGACAAGTTGCGGACTTTGGTCATGAATTCGCGATGAACCGGTTCAGGAGTTCGACGGGGGCCGAGTTACGGTTCTTCATGCCGGTCCTGAACGTCCCGTTCCGGTTGATTTACGCTTGGAACCCGAACGTGGAAGGCATTTTGAACGACCGGTTCCAGCCCCAGGAATCGACGGTCTTCAAGTTCGCGGTCGGGACGACGTTCTAGATGGGTGACGCAACAGGGGCACCCGCACCCGTCGCACGGAGCGTGGGGAAGCTGGTAA
Source organism: uncultured bacterium (assembly GCA_963934795.1). GTDB lineage: Bacteria > Acidobacteriota > Vicinamibacteria > Vicinamibacterales > UBA8438 > UBA8438. Next base: position 6 of record CAWWAF010000101.1, on the reverse strand, counting down.
CCTATG
>CAWWAF010000100.1:0-13812 GCA_963934795.1 uncultured bacterium | reverse complement strand
AATCGAGGGCCGAATTGAGGGCCGCACTCGAGGGTCCAAAAAGAGGACCGAGATCGACCAAGATGTAGTCGAACCGACGAGCTATGACCGAAAACATCGGCCGCCTCGACCGCTACCTCCTGTCCCTCCCCGAGCGCACGGTGCGCGCCGCGACTGCAACCACCGCTGGACTCCTCCGCGAGCTTGGTGACGCCGCGCTCCCGAAAGCCCTCCGGCGCACCAACCTCTACCGCACCATGGTCGAAGGTACGTTGCGTTTCCTGATAGAGACCGTGGGCGAGGTGGATGGGACGTTCCCGGACGCTGGTAAGCCCGGCGAAGATTTTTTGTTGCGGCGCGCCGCGGGTAATGGCATCGAGATGGCTGGCATCCTGGCGTTTCGGGCGTCTCCGGTGTGGGTGCTCGCGGCGCTGGCGGACGTGTCCGGGACCAGCCGCATGTTGATCCGGGAGATCGCGGACTCTCTAAAAGAGGAGGGGCTGCTTGTTCCTGATACGGAGTACGAGACCGTGGACCACGTCCTCGCCGGGCTGGAACTGGTGTCGGGTCGGGTTGCCGAGGCCGTGAACACGCCGCCACTGGACGTCGCTGGGCTACGCCGGGAGTGGCGTGAGATTGAAGCTCGCGTGCGCTCGATACCGCCGGAGCGGATGCCCACCGCCGATCGCCTGTGGGAGGGTTGGCGAGAGCTGCGCGCTGAAGCCGATGCGCAAGGGCGTTCGGTATTTCAGATGTCGTCTCTCATGGCGGTCTCGGCTCTGGGTGCGTTGCCGGCCGGCGTGCGGTGGCTGTCGCTGAGTGCCGCCACCGCGGCGAAGAGCACCGGTGACATCTTCGACGACGCGCTACTCGATCACTATCGCGACACGCTTGTGGAGGTCCGCCGCGTCGGCGTCATCGCGTACTGGAGCGGCCAGTTCGAGCCCTACTTGCGTGCTGCGGCCACGCAATTTTCGCCGGGGCGGCGCTCCTTGACCGAGCGGCTCTTGGATCGACGGAATCCGGGGCCACCCGCGCGATAGCACGTCCGACCTCGACCCGCCGCTTCGGCCGGTCATCCAGTACCCGGTCGAACTCGACCCCGAAGTCCGGCCAGTTGGTTCCCGGCCTTGTCGGCGCTGAAGACGACCTCCGGGTTGGCGCTGAGTACATGGCGTACGGCTGATTCCGAGACCGCGTCCCATGTGATCAGTCTGCCGTCGCCCGGCTGAAGATCCCCGATTCCGCCCAGACGAGCGACCCTGCGGCGTTGTGGCTACTGCACCCCCGAGCCCCCAGTCGGTTTCAGGTAGGCGTTCGCCCAGTTCAGCATTTCGGCCACGGTATGCAGCACCGATTCGCGCGCGGTATAGCCATGCGACTCGTGGGGCAGCGTTACGTAGCGGACCGTGGCTCCATGGCCCTTGAGGGCCATATACATGCGTGCTGATTGAATTGGAAAGGTGCCCGAGTTGTTGTCAGCTTCGCCGTGGGTCAACAGAATCGGTTCGTTGATCTTGTCGGCATGAAAGAACGGCGACATGGCTGCGTAGATGTCGGTGGCTTCCCAGAAGGTGCGGCGCTCGTTCTGAAACCCGAACGGCGTGAGCGACCGGTTGTAGGCGCCGCTGCGGGCGATGCCCATCTGGAACAGGTCCGAATGCGCCAGCAGGTTGGCGGTCATGAACGCGCCGTAGCTGTGCCCCCCTACGCCGATGGTGTCGCGGTCGGTGACGCCCATGTCCACGACCGCGTTGACCGCCGCCTCGGCATTGGCCACGAGCTGCTCAAGATAGGTGTCGTTGGCCGTATCACCAGAGCCGATGACCGGCATCGACGGGCCGTCGAACACCGCGTACCCCTGTGTGAGCAACAGAAGATGCGAGGCCCCGCGAATGGCGGTGAATCGATGCGCTGATCCACTGATCTGCCCCGCCAGCGTGGGGTCGACGAACTCGCGTGGATAGGCCCACATGATCAGCGGGATGCGTTGTCCCTCCTGATGACCCGGGGGCAGATAGAGGGTGCCGGAGAGCTGCACGCCGTCGGCACGTGCGTAGGTGACCAGCTGCTTGCTGATACCGGAGAGCTGGGGGGCCGGGTCCTCGACGGTGGTGACCGCCGTGAGGTCGCCGTTGGCCAGGTCTCGGACGTAGTAGTTCGGGGGTTCGGTGCGACTCTCGCGGCGCGTCAGTACCGACGTGGCGTCCACAGAAAGCGGGGCAATCACAGACTCGTAGGCGTTCTCCGCGCTGCGAAACAGCCGCTCCGTCTGGAGCGTCGTCAGGTCGAGTCGGTCTAGGAACGGTCGGTCTCCGTCCGGCGACGCCCCGGCCCCCGTGAGATAGATGGCGTTTCCAGTCTGCCTGATGACCCGGCCCCCGGGTCGTGGTGTGGTCAGCGGTCGACCGCCATCCGCGTATCGGTCCTCGCTGCTGCGGTCCCAGAGTAGTTGGGGGTCCCGATCAGTGGAGTGCAGCCAGGTGCGTGTCCAACGGGTAGGCCGATCACGCTCGGTGAGAAGGGCCGCGCCAGATTCGGTCCACATCAGACCGCCAAATCTGAATTCGGTGCGGGCCAACTCAACCGGTTCGGTGGTGAACGGGGCAGGTTGCGACAGGACGCGGTCTCGATGGGGGACGGTGCGTGTGGGATCGCCTCCATCCTGCGCCTCCACCCACGTCAAGGTGTGCGGCTCCGTCAGGTTCCAGTTGTAGGCGCGTGGTCCGGTCGGAACACCCCCAATCGGCACCGCGTCGGCCAACGGGAGACGCGCCACCTGCGCGACCACTTCACCGCTCCGGTTGCGGATCGTGACGTCCTTGGGGAAACTGCGCGCGGTCACCAGCCAGGAGAACGGCCGCTCCACCTCGGTCATCAGGACGTACTGACCACTGGGCGAGGCGCTGACCTGCGCGTAGAGCCCGGGTTGGCCGATGGCGGTCCGCCGACCCGTCGCCAGGTCGATGGTGCCGACTTGGGTCGTGAAAAAGTACTCAAAGAGGGCCTCATCGTGTGCGTTGCCCAGCAGATCCTGATAGGTCCGGATCGGTGCGGCTTCGCCGCCGTGTGATTGCACGTTGGGTTGCCCGGGTACGTCCGGCGCGGGAGGAGGCGCGCCGCGGGCCGACGCTTTGAATCGACAAATGACCGTGGCGTTGTCATCGAGCCAATTGCACGGGTTGCCCCAGGCCGCATTGACCGAGGTGTCACTGAGCGGTCGCGCCTGGCCCGTCGCGACCTCCATGGTCCAGGCTTCGATCCCGTTGTAGCGCGTGAGCAGGAACAGCAGCCGCGAGCCGTCGGGTGAAAACGTGGGCGGGCCGAGCGAGGCCTCGCGGGGCGCGTCGAACGCATGCTCTGTGCCGTCGCTGATGCGCCGGATCGTGATCCGACTCAATCCGGCCGTCCTGTGTGGGCCGTTTGTCCGCGGGTTAAGTCGATAGCCCGCGAGTCGCAACATCGGCTGCGCCAGTTCGCTCAAGGCCGGCATGCTGGGCCGAGACAGGATGGCGATGGTGTCACCGGTGGGGCTGACCACCGCAGGAAGAATCGGCGGTGCGTCCAGGATGTCCACGATCGCCTGCGGCGGTTCCAGATACCCCGTGTCAGGTTGTGCGAGGGCCCCTGGCCCATGGACGAGGAGGGCGAAGACGGCGGCGCACGGGACAAGACAGACCTGCGGGAGGTCACGCATGATTCGATTTCCTACTCGCGCCGCCCACCCTCGGTGGCAGGTTGCGGCAACGGTTTCCGAGGTAAGAGCGCTTCGCGGTTGGCGGCGTGATAGACGAACGAGGCGACGATAACGGCGTTGTGCATCAGGTCGGTCGGTTGGACCCGCTCGTAGAGGTCCAGGTTTGTATGGTGGGTGCGCGTGCGGTAGTCCACCGGGTCTTGAATGAACTGAAAGCCAGGCAACCCGAGCGCGTCGAAGGCCAGGTGATCGGTGCCACCCGTGTTCCGGATGCTCACGGTGGTCATTCCAAGGCTGGCGAGCGGTTCCATCCAGGCCTCGAACACCGGGGCGATCGCCTCGTTCCCCTGCAGGTACACCCCGCGGATCAGCCCGGTGCCGTTGTCCATGTTGAAGTAGCCGGAGAGACGGTCGTGCTCCGGCGTCAATGCCATGGTCCGGGCATCGCCGAAGTGGGTCGCGACATACGCCCGCGAACCCAGAAGACCGCTTTCTTCTCCGGTCCACAGCGCGACACGGACGGTGCGCCGCATCGGGAGACCGATGGCCTTGAGAATACGCATCGCTTCCATCATCACGGCGGAGCCGGCGGCATTGTCGGTGGCGCCGGTTCCGGTGTGCCAGGAATCGAAGTGCGCCCCGAGCATGACGACCTCGTCGGCTTTGTCGGTTCCCGGAATTTCTGCGATGAGATTGAACGCGTCCAGCGTCTCGGTATGAAAGGTATTGCGAACCTGCAGCTCCAGCGTCACCGGGAGGTCTTTGTCGAGGGTTCGGGCGATGCGGCCATAGTGTTCGGTCAGCAGCACGATCTGGGGTGCCACACGTGGCGCATCGGGATTTCGCGAGCCACCGCCCTGCACCCAGACGGCGCCGGTCTCACCGCTCCGGGTGGCCGGGTTCGGCCCCGGCTCGAGCAGGGCCGCGACGCCCTCCTCGAGAAAGAACGCCATCCGCCGTTGCGGAAACTCGCGGTCGCCCCTCCGCCGCCGGCCGGTACGCCGTCTCGTACGCGTCGGCTGTGTGGTGAGCCTGGCGAGTTCGTCGTCCGTGTAGCGGCGTGCCGGGGCATCGAACAATGCCGGAGCGTCGGGTACCATGGCAGCGAGCACGAATTTGCCAGCCAGTTGGCCGCGATACCGGTCGAAGTCGGCATCAGTCTCGATGGTGACACGCACCGCCTCTCCGACTACCGTGCCGTCGGTCCCGGGTGTCCAGGCTTTCGCATAGCCGACCAGCGGGTATGCCTGCGGCTCGAGCGCGTGGGCGTAGAACCGGTCGTTGGTCCAGCCCTGCCCGAACTCGCCCCACACCTCCTGCGTGATGGTGGGGAGTCCCCAGTCGCGCAGCTGTCCGCTGGCGTAGTCGGCCGCGCGTTGGAGGTTCGGCGAGCCCGTGAGACGTGGTCCATGCACGTCCGTGAGCCAGCTCATCACGTCCATGATCTGCGAGCGATCCAACCCTTCTCGCTTGATCACATAGAGGGCGTCGAGGTCGACCGGCTCGTGGGCCTGGGCGTGCACTGCCGGCGGCGTCACCAACACCAGGAGTGCGGTAAAGGCGACGAGCAGCAGGGCGTGTCTGTGGACACGAGAGTGGGACACGCGGCCTCCCTTTCGTTGACGGTTGAGCCGGTCCGGGCGCCGGCCCCGGTGCGGTCTGCTTCCGGTCTGCCAGCACCGGCGACGCCGCTGGCAGCCTACTCTATCCCTGTTGCCTGGACGTCGCCAACCGCGGGACCTGGGGCCTGATGTGCGAGTGGGTATAATCGCAGACTGCGAGAACAGCGACGTGTCCTCGACCTTCGCGAGCGTTTGGAACGCCACCCCATGAGCACGGTCACGAGTGTGTTGTTTGTCTGCGCCGGCAACATCTGTCGGAGTCCCATGGCGGAGGCCCTGTTCCGCCACCTGGCGATGTCCGAATCGACGCTGGCGAACATCGCAGTGGGATCGGCTGGCACCATCGCGATGAACGGCAACCTGCCCAACGCGGACTCGGTTGAAGCGTTGCAGCGTGGGTGCGGCCTCCAAATGGTCACCCACCGCGCGCGCCGGCTGTCCCGGCATGTCACCGCTGATCTGGTGCTCACGATGGATCGGGAGACCGCGCGCGATGCGAAAGCGATGTGCCCGAGCAACCGCATAGAGATGCTCGGCGACTACGTGGGTACCGCCGAGGAGGTGGCGGACCCTTACGGTGGGTCTCGCCGACGCCACCGCGACACCTTTGCACAGATCGAGCGCCTCGTCCCGCTTGCCGTGGCCCGGCTGGTCGACGACGCGGTGTCCGCCCCCCCGAAGTTCGTCCGGCACGAGCTGCCCCCTACACCCTGACGCGCCGATGTTTTCGGTTCGGGTTCCCGGTGTTGGCTCGAATCGCGTGGCGCGCGTGCTGGCCGCCCATCGCGCGCGAGCCCGAACGCTTGACGACCTGACGGTGTCGAATCCGACCCGGGTCGGCTTGTCGTATCCTCCGAGCCTCCTACAGCCGCTGGCTGACCCGGCGGGGCTCCGCTACGATCCGGCCCCGTTCGGGATGCCTGCGGCGCGCGACGCGGTGGCGGCCCATCTCTCAGACCGTGGTATCTCCGTTGCTCCTGATCGCGTCGTGCTCACGGCGAGTACGAGTGAAGCCTACTCGTTGTTATTCAAGTTGCTCTGCGACCCCCTGGACGTGGTTCTTGTCCCGCAACCAAGCTACCCGCTGTTCGAGCACCTCACCCGGTTGGAAGGGGTGGTCGCGAGCCCGTATCTGTTGGAGTATCACGGACGCTGGGAGCTGAACGTGGAGAGCGTCGAGCGCGCGATCGAGCCGCGGGCCAGAGCTATCTTGCTCGTGAATCCCAACAACCCGACCGGGTCGTGTGTGCGACCCACCGAGTTGGAGGCGGTGCGCGAGGTCGCGGCGAAGCACGAGCTCGCCCTCATTAGTGACGAGGTCTTCGACCTGTACCCGTTGGACGACCGGGCGAGGGGAACGGCCGGGGCCCTGGTGTCGGAACCGGACGTACTCACATTCACGCTCGGAGGGCTGTCGAAGGCGGCCCTCCTGCCGCAGCTGAAACTCGGGTGGGTACTGGTCGGTGGGCCTCACGCGCTCGTACGTCGGGCGCTCGATCGGCTCGAATTCATCAGTGACACCTATCTCTCGGTGGCCAGCCCGGTGCAGGGCGCGGTCGGTGCGTTCCTGAAACACACACGGCCCTTGACGGCCCAGGTGTGCCGCCGGGTCAGAGCCAATATGGCGGCTCTCCGCGGCCTCGTGGTGCAGTTTCCGGCTTGTCAGGTCCTTCACGCGGAGGCTGGGTGGTACGCTGTCGTGCAGGTGCCCGCGACACGTTCCGAGGAGGCGCTGGTCATTGAACTCATAGAGAAGGACGGCGTCCTGGTGCACCCCGGCTACTTCTTCGACTTTCCCCGTGAGGCGTTTCTGGTGGTGAGCCTGCTTCCGGAACCCGAGTCGTTCGCGAGCGCCATGACCCGGGTGCTGTCCCGAGCCTCCGGATGAACAATCAGCCGGTACCTGTCGTGAAGGACCTCGTCCTGATCGGCGGGGGGCACACCCATGTCAGCGTGCTGCGGCGGTTCGGGATGCGTCCGCTTGCCGGGGTCCGGCTGACCCTGATCACCCGAGACGTGCACACGCCGTATTCCGGCATGTTGCCGGGCCTGGTGTCAGGTCACTACGACTTCGACGATGTGCATATCGATTTGGGACCGTTGAGTCGATTCGCCGACGCGAGGCTGTTTCATCAGCCTGTAACGGGACTCGACTTGGAGCGTCAACACGTCTTGTGCGACGGGCGGCCGCCGGTGCCGTACGACCTGTTGTCGCTGAACATCGGTTCGACACCCTCTTTCGGTGGCGTGCCGGGGGCGGCGGAGGTCGTGGTACCGGTCAAACCGATCAGCCGGTTTGTGCCAAGGTGGGAGCGGATACGGGCTCGCGTGTCCGCCTCGAAAGTGCCGATCCGTATCGGCGTGGTGGGTGCTGGTGCCGGTGGAGTCGAGCTAACGCTGGCCGTCGAGCACGCGCTCCGGCATGCCTGCCAGGCGTCGGGCGGGTCAGACGATACCGTCGAATTGCACCTATTCGGTGCCAACCGCACCATCCTGTCTACCCACAATCGCGGCATGCGGCGGCGACTGGAACGGGCGCTACGCGAACGCCGCGTGCACCTCCATCTGGGGCAAAGCGTGTCCGCCGTGGCTGAAGGACAGCTCACCCTAGCCGATGGCAGCATCGTGGCGGTCGACGAAATACTCTGGGTAACGCAGGCAGGAGCGGCCCCGTGGTTGGCCGAGTCTGGGCTCGACGTCGACGGGCAGGGGTTTGTCCGCGTCGACGAGACCCTCCAGTCGTGTTCGCATCCCGGGGTGTTTGCCGCCGGCGATGTGGCGGCAGTGGTCAATCATCCGCGCGAGAAGGCGGGCGTGTTCGCGGTGCGCCAGGGACCACCGCTGGCCGAGAATCTGCGACGGGCATTGCTTGGTCGACGCCTTCGGCCGTTTCGTCCCCAAAAACGATTTCTGACCCTGGTCTCGACCGGCGGCCGCCATGCCGTCGGGTCCCGCGGGTGGTGGTCGTTCGAGGGCGATGTCGTGTGGCGGTGGAAAGATTGGATCGACCGCCGCTTCATGTCCCTGTATGCCGATTTGCCTACCATGTCCGCTGAGGCCCCGCCGGTGCTGGAGCCGGGTCTCGCCTCGTCAGAGGCGCTGCGCGAAATTTCGACGGCCGCCATGCGCTGCGGCGGCTGTGGGTCGAAAGTGGGAGCGACCCCGCTCACCCGCGTGCTCGAACAGCTGGCCCCGATACAGCGAGATGACGTCCTCATCGGGCTCGATGCGCCAGATGACGCGGCCGTGGTCTCGGTGCCGCCAGGTAAGGTGCTGGTGCGCACGGTGGATGCGTTTCGAGCCATCGTGAATGACCCGTTTGTCTTCGGTCAGATTACGGCCAACCACTGCCTTGGCGACATCTTCGCGATGGGCGCAGAAGCCCAGACGGCGCTGGCAGTGGCGACGGTGCCGTTCGGACTCGACCGGAAGGTCGAAGACACCTTGGTGCAACTGCTGTCGGGAGCAGTCCAGGTCCTCAATGACGCCGGAGCGGCGTTGGTGGGAGGACACACCAGTGAAGGCGTCGAGTTGTCGCTCGGCCTGTCGTTGACCGGGTTGGCCGACCGCGACGCGGTGCTCCGCAAGGGCGGTCTTCGAGCCGGCGACCGCCTGGTGCTAACGAAAGGGATCGGCACCGGCACGCTGTTCGCGGCTGAGATGCGGATGCGAGCCAAGGGCTGGTGGATTGACGGGGCGATTGCAGCCATGCGGCAGTCGAGCCGCGCGGCGGCCGACGTGCTGCGCCGCCACCAGGCCAGCGCCTGCACCGATGTCACTGGGTTCGGGCTACTAGGACATCTGGTGGAAATGACCAGAGCGTCCGGCGTGGACGTTCGGCTCGATCTGCCCTCGGTGCCGGTACTGGACGGCGCGCTCGAGACGAGTGCCGCCGGGTTTCTCAGTTCCCTCCATCCGCACAATGTGCGGCTCCGGCGTGCCGTCGCCGACATCGAGCGCGTGAGCGCCGACCCGCGGTATACGTTGCTGTACGACCCGCAGACCTCCGGTGGGCTTCTGGCCGGCGTTCCGGCAGATCGAGCGCAGGCCTGCGTCGATGACCTGCTCGCGAACGGCTACCATCAGGCCGCCATCATCGGAACCGTCGAACCTCGACGGGAAGACCACCCCGGTGCCTCACGGGAGCACGCCGCGCCGATTCATATCGAAGGAGTTGCATGATCGCCGGAGACCTCATGGGACGGTGGGTGAGCGAGCACGCGGATGACTGACGACATCAAGGACGAGCCGTCGACCGCGCCCGAAGAAGCGGGCAACGTGCCGATTCGGGCGCCGGAGCTCGTCGGCGCCGTGGACTGGCTGAACGTCACGGCACCGCTGACGCTGTCGGCGCTTCGCGGCAAGATCGTCTTGCTCGAGTTCTGGACCTACGGGTGCATCAATTGCCTGCACCAGTTGGCGGGGCTCAAGCGGCTCGCCGCGGCGCACACGGAACACCTGGTGGTCATCGGTATTCACTCGCCCAAGTTCCCCAACGAGCGAAGTACGGAGAACCTGCGCCAGATCGTCGCGCGACACGACATTACGCATCCCGTGGCGAATGATGCGAATTTTCGCATCTGGCGGGAATACACCGTGCGGGCGTGGCCGACGCTGGCGCTGATCGACCCGGCCGGATATCTGGTGGGTGGCGCGTCGGGCGAAGGGCATCTGCCGCAGTTTGAGCAGGCGATCACCGCAGTGGCGCAGGTGTTCAGCGACCGCGGAGCGCTTCGTACTGGACCACAGGCCGAGGTGCGGCCCGAGGCGACCATGCCATCGGGCGGGCTGGCGTTTCCGGGCAAGGTGGCAGTCGATACCGCGCGGGATCGCGTGTTCGTGGCAGACACCTGTCACGACCAGATTGTGGTCGCGACGTTGGCGGGTATCCCGATCGCGCGGATTGGCGCCGGCCATTCGGGCGCCGACGATGGGTCCTTCGCGGAGGCGTGCTTTACACGCCCCCAGGGGATGGCGGTGCGTTCGGAGGATGGCTGTCTCCTGGTCGCTGATACCGGCAATCACCTGATTCGTGAGGTAGACCTCGACGCCGCCCGAGTGCGGACCTTGGCCGGGAACACGGACCAAGCCCGGCGCGGTGCAGCGGGGGGCGGTGCGGTGACCACATCGATCAGTTCGCCTTGGGACTTGGCGCAGATCGGTCCGCTGCTGTTCATTGCCATGGCGGGCGTGCATCAACTGTGGGTACTGGACGCCGAGCGGGGGTTCCTGTTTCCGTACGCCGGGTCTGGCCTCGAGGCACGTCAGGACGGGGGGCTCGACGACAGCGCGTTCGCTCAACCGTCCGGTTTGGCCTGGCACGAGGACACGCTGTTTGTCGCCGATAGCGAGTCGAACGTGATTCGCGCCGTCGATCTGCCCCCGGTGAACAACGTCCGTACGCTCGCCGGAGGCGACCTGTTCGATTTCGGCGATACCGACGGTGTGGGTGATGCGGTGCGGTTGCAGCATCCCCTGGCGGTCGCGTACCACGACGGCGCGCTCTATGTGTCAGATACCTACAACCACCGCATCAAACGACTGGATCTCGGGACCCGCCGAGTCACCGCCTTCGCCGGTTCCGGCAAGCCCGGGCTGCGGGACGGGCGCGGTGCGCGCGCTCGGTTCTACGAGCCCGGGGGACTGGCGGTGGCGGACGGGCGCCTCCTCGTGGCCGATACGAACAACCATGCGCTGCGCGCGGTAGATCTGAACTCCGGCGTGGTCTCCACCGTCATCGGCCCACGCTCCCCGCTCGTGGTGTGACACCTTCACAATTCTGCACAGACTCGCCTGGGGTCGCCAGATGTCTGGAAATGGCGGAAGTCTTTCCTTATGAGTGTGTTACCATCGTTGGCTTATGTTCAATCGTCTATTTTTACCATCCTTGGACAGTGGTCTGAGACTGAGACGGTGCCTAGGGGTGGTCGCCGTGGCGACTGCGGGCGTGGTCGGTTGTGGGTTCGAAGAGCCACCGCTGCCAGACGATGTCGGCGGCCCCGATGTGTACCTCATACCAGACACGCGCGTGGTCGAAGACGAGATTCCCCGGAACGCCACATTTGCCGGTTTGTTGGCCTCGCACGACATGCCGTCTGACGTGGCCTACGCCTTCGTCGAGTCGATGCGCCCGGTGTTCGACCCCACGGACCTGCAGCGCGGGCACTCGTATCGAATCGTCTACGGCACCGACGGTCACTTCCGTCGTTTCGAATACCACGTCGACGACGACCAGTTTCTGCAGGTCGCAAGCGGCGCGGCGCCGTCCGTTTTCAACGCGACGCTCGTCGACTACGAGAAACGGCGTGAGCAGGTTGCCATGCGTGGCGAGATCGACCGACAGCACAACTCCCTGTTTGCCGCCATGGACGCGGGGGGTGGCAATGCGCAAGTCGCGATCGATATGGCGGAGGTGTTCAGCGGCGAGATCGATTTCAACACTGAGGTGCAACTCGGCGACAATTTCCAAGTCCTGTACGAGCAGTTTGTGCGGGAGGACTTACACGTTACCTACGGAGATGTGCTGGCCGCCACGTTTGAGAACGAGGGTCGGCGGGTGTCAGGGTTCCGATTCGACGTGCCCGGCGAGGCCCCTGCGTACTTCGACGCCAGCGGTCGCTCGATGAAACGTCAGTTCTTGTCGTCGCCGTTCCGGTTTGAGCCGCGGGTGACCTCGCGGTTCTCGTATCGCCGCCTGCATCCAGTCCTCGGGACGCATCGGGCGCACCTGGGAGTGGACTATGGTGCGCCGACCGGCACCCCGGTGATTGCGGTGTCGAAGGGGCGGGTGGTGTCGGCGGCCTTGAGTGGTGGCTCCGGGAACATGCTACGGCTCCGTCACACCAATGGGTATGAGACCTACTATCTGCATCTCTCGCGATTCGCGAAAGGGATGCGTAGTGGCGCGTCCGTGGCCCAGGGGCAGGTCATCGGTTACGTCGGTTCGACCGGCCTGGCGACGGGACCCCACCTCGATTATCGGCTGCGAAAGAACGGGACGTTCGTCAATCCGCTGACCGAGCGGAAGCATCTGCCGCCTGGCGACCCGGTGCCGGCCGAGCACCTGGCCGCGTTCGAGCAGGTCCGCGATCGGGCGTTGGCACAGCTCAATGGCGTTCCGCCCTCCCGCGACGAAGATCTGTTGGTCGCGGACGACTAGTGAATGCCGCTCCGCTCGCGCCAAAGAAACGCACCGCGCACGTGATCCTCGCTGACCGCATAGGGGCCGACCCAGTCATCGAGACGGTCGCAATCCTCTAGCAGAAAGTTTCCGATGGCAGTTGTTCGTCCGTTCCGCGCACTCCGGCCGGAACCGCACGCGGCGGCGGCGGTCGCCGCCGTTCCCTATGACGTGGTCAGCACTGACGAAGCTCGCGCGCTGGCCGTTGGCGAGCCGTTGAGCTTTCTCCATGTCACCCGTCCAGAGATTGATCTGGCGCCGGGTGTGGACGTCTACGGCGACAGCGTGTATGACACGGCGCGCGTCAACCTGGCCCGACTCCGCGCAACAGCCCCGCTCGTGGTTGAGGCGCGGCCGGCGCTGTACGTCTACCGGCTACGGGATGGTGACCACACCCAGGTCGGGGTGGCCGGCTGTTTCTCGCTGGATGAGTATGACGACGGTACGATCAAGAAGCACGAGCGGACGCGTCCGGACAAGGAAGACGATCGCACGCGACACATGGTGGCGATCGAGGCGCAAACCGGCGTGGTGTTCCTGACCTACCGTCAAACGACCGACATCGACACCGCCGTTGATCAGGTGTGCGACGGAGACGCACTCTTCGATTTCGTTGCCGCGGACGGCATCCAACACACGGTATGGCGTGCCACCGCTGGCCAGACGGCAGGTCTGGTCACGAGATTTGGGCCGGTCCCGGCCCTCTACATTGCTGACGGTCATCATCGGGCCGCTAGTGCGGCCCGCGCGCGTCGCACACTGGCCACTGCGGCCGGCGGCCCCCAGGATGGCGATCACGAGCGCGACTACGTGCTCGCCGTTGCATTCCCGGACCACCAGACCAGAATCCTTCCCTACAACCGTACGGTGTCTGATCTCGCCGGGGCCACGCCCGAAGCGTTTCTCGAGCGCGTGTCGGCCAGGCTCGCGGTCGAGCCGACCAGCGTGACCACACCGATCAAGGGCGATGCGTCGATGTATCTCAACGGCCGCTGGTATCGCCTTGCGTTGTCTGATGGCGCCCCTGCGGCGGGGACGGACCCGGTCGGCCGGCTCGACGTATCTGTGCTGCAAGACCAGATATTGGGACCGGTGCTCGACGTGCGGGACATCCGCACGGACCCGCGCGTGCGGTTCGTGGGGGGGATTCGCGGCACGAGTGAACTGGAGCAACTGGTCGACTCGGGGGCGGCGGCAGTCGCCTTCTCGATGGCCGCGGTCAGTGTCGAGGAATTGCTGGCAATCGCCGATGCCGGTGCCATCATGGCGCCCAAGTCCACTTGGTTCGAGCCCAAGCTTCGCGATGGGCTTCTCACGCACCCGATCTGACCATG
>CAWWAF010000099.1:0-13855 GCA_963934795.1 uncultured bacterium | reverse complement strand
GGGTCCACCAGTGATGTTCCCGCGTTCACACACCAGGCCAGAACCGGCGATGCACCTCGCAGGCCTCATCCTCGAGCACCGGACCGATGACCTCGACCTTCCGCGCGCCGTAGCCGAACAGGCCGCGCGACGGGGCAACGAGACTGCCTCCGGCCAGCGCACCCAAGGCCGCGGCCGAGCACCCGAAGACGAGGCGTGGAATCCGGCTCCAGTAGAGCGCGCCGCAACACATCATGCACGGCTCAGTGCTCGAATAGACGGTCGCACGGGCCAGCGTGGCCGCGTCCAATCGCCGGCAGGCGTCGCTCAGAAGCACCAGTTCGGCGTGACGCGTCGGATCCGAGTCCGTCCGCACACTGTTCCGCGCGGTCAACCGGACGACGCCATCGACCACCAGCACCGCGCCGAACGGCTCGTTCCCGGACGCCGCGGCCTCCGTCGCCAAGGCGATGCACTCGCGGATGAATGGCTCGTGCTCGGTCACGGCGTTCACGAATCAGTCCGAGGTCCACTTGAGGCGGAGCGCGGCTGGAAGTTGACCGATGTCGTCGATGATGAAGTCCGGCCTGATGGCGGTATCGTCGAGGTCGGAGGCCCGGAACTTGCCGGTCTTCACCAGCACCCCCCTCGCGCCCGCCGATTGGGCCCCGCACACGTCAGTCCGCACATCGTCCCCGACAACGACCAGTTCGGCGGGTGAGATACCCATGCTGGCCGACGCCGCTCCAAAGAACTCCGCACTTGGCTTGCCTGCCACCACGGCTGACGTATCCGTCGCGTATTCGATGGCCGCAACGAACGGCCCCGCATCGAGACACAGGGCGCCCCCCCGTTTCCAGTAGCGGTTCTTTTGAATCGCCAGCAGCTGCGCACCACCGATGACGTGGCGGAAGATACGGTTGAGACGCTCAACCGTCCACTCGTCGCCCAGATCGCCGAGGACCACCGCCTCGGGCCTCTGCTCGTCTATCGTGAACGGCGCGAACTCCTCGACCGTCATCGGCGAGACGTGCAACGACACTCGAGTCATGCCCTGGTCGGCCAGCCAGGCGGCGGCGGCACGTGGCGCCGTGAACATGTCCTCTGGGCGGGCGTCCACGCCCTGCCGCCGCAGCCGCTCGATAAGGGTGCTCCGTGGCTGCAGAGATGTGTTGGTCGCGAACTTCACGCCCAGCCCCGACGCGCGCAAAGCAGCGATCGCGTCAGCCGCGCCATCGAACAGGCCGCCGTCGTCGTAGACAGTCCCGTCGAGGTCGAGCACAACGCCGCGAACAGACCCAATCCAGTCCTCCATGCCCGAGAGGCTTTCACAGGCGCTCCACGGGATGCAAGCCACGCGTCGGCGGTCGGTGGCGGACAGACGCGCGTCGATTGCCACCACGCGGAGCGCTGCAGTAACATCGCGGGCATGCACATCGCCATCAGCTATTGTCAGGTTTGAAACTACCTGCCGAAGGCCTCCAGTTTGGCGGCCTCCATCAAAGACGCGCTCGGCCTCGACGCCGAGGTCACCGTCGGTAGCCGAGGACAGTTCGACGTCGTTGCCGACGGCGATCTCGTGTTCTCGAAACAAACGGCGGAGCGGTTCCCGGAACCGGAAGAAATTATCAGCGCGCTGCAAGCGCGTCGCAGCGCATCGGCCTAGGCTGACCAGACGCCCCGTGGGGTCCTTGGCGGCTAGAGCCGTCGGCCCGTACCGAGCCGGCAGCGCGGAGAGCACTGATGACCAAGCAACGCACACACCGCCGAGACCTCCGTGGACAGGACGGGCGGCGACTGACGCGACGGGAACTGTTGGCGGGAGCCGCCGGCGCGGTTGGGGCCGCAACGGTGGCGCCGGTGTCCGGGCAGCAGTCGGTCACGACGACCCGCCGCGCCGGGCGCGGCCCGAACGAAGTCGACCAGCGGTCGTCATTCGTGACGCCACGGCGAGACCCGAGCACGACCTCGTCGCGCACCCCCCTCCAGGACCTGCGGGGCACCATCACGCCAGCGGACCTGCACTTTGAACGGCACCACGGGGGCGTGCCGAATATCGATCCGGCTCGCTACGAACTCCTGATTCATGGCCTGGTTGACCGCCCGACCGTGTTCAGCCTGGCGGACCTCCAGCAGTTCCCGGCCACGTCCCGCATCTGCTTCCTGGAGTGCTCGGGCAACCTGCGACGCGGGACACCTGAGACCCTCCCACAAATGGTGTGCGGTCTCACGAGCCAGACGGAATGGACCGGCGTGTTGCTGTCGACGGTGCTCCGGGAGGTCGGGGCACAACCGAGCGCGACGTGGTTGCTCGCGGAGGGCCAGGACGCGGCTGTGATGACGCGGAGCGTCCCGATGGAAAAGGCGTTCGACGACGCGATGATCGTGTATGCGCAGAACGGCGACGCCTTGATGCCGGGGAACGGGTACCCGGCACGCCTTCTGCTGCCGGGCTGGGAAGGGAATGCGAGCGTCAAGTGGCTGCGCCGCATCGAGCTGGCCGACCAGCCGTTCATGACTCGGGAAGAAACCTCGAAATACACCGACCCTCTGGACGGCGGCAACACCGTCCGCCAGTTCAGCTTCGTGATGGATGCGCGGTCGATCATCACCGACCCGGCCTACCCCCGCGTGATCGAAGCGGGGTGGCACGAAATCAGGGGTCTGGCCTGGAGTGGGCGCGGCCGGATCACCGGCGTCGAGGTGAGCACCGATGGGGGTGCGACGTGGCACGCCGCCACCCTGCAAGGCCCAGTGCTCCCGAAGGCGCACGTGCGTTTTCGACACCTCTGGCAGTGGGACGGGGACCCGGCCGAAATCATGAGCCGGGCCACCGACGAGACCGGTTACGTGCAGCCGACCTGGGAGGCGTTGCAAACGGCGCGCGGACCCGGGACCCGGTATCACCAGAACCCGATTACCTCCTGGACGGTGGGTAACGACGGACGGATGCTCTTCGGGGCGGAGCGGCTCCGCTCATGACCGCTAGACGATCGCCCCACCGCTCGATCACCCATCTCTGCCTGATGACCGCAGCGCTGGGGGCCCTATGGTTAGCGGCACCGACCGCGGCCGGCCAGCAGCCGGTCGCCGCATCGGACCACCCGGCGACCTTTGGGCTGGGTCGAGAGGCCCGCACGAGCGAGATCGAGACGCTCGACATTGACGTGATGCCCGACGGTACGGGGCTCCCGGTGGGACAGGGCACGGCGGCCGAGGGCGCGCGCACCTGGGCTCGTGCGTGCGGTGTCTGTCACGGCGCAGAAGGCGAGGGTAGCACCGCGGCTCCAGTCGTAGGCCGCGACCAGAGCAGCCGACGACCGACGGTGGGCAACTACTGGCCCTATGCCACCACCCTCTACGACTACATCAACCGGGCCATGCCACGGAAAGCACCCGGCACCCTGACCCCCGATGAGGTCTATAGCCTGGTGGCGTGGATTCTGAGCAAGAACGACATTGTCGCCATCGACGCCGTCATGAACGCGACGACCTTGCCAAACGTGGTCATGCCAGCCCGCGGTCGATTCGTCCCCGATGACCGCCGCGGCGGTCCCGAAGTGCGCTGAGTCGTGCGGCCCAGGACCTCCGATCCATCGCCGCGTTCACCCTGGTCGATCAGCCCCGCCTGGGACTGCATCCTGCCAGCGCGCGCCCGTTACGGCCCGTGGGCCCGGGCGCTGCCGCGATGTACCGCAGCTCTGGCGGTCGCCGTGTTGCTGTGCTGCCCCGTCGCAGCTCGAGGACAAATTGCTCCGGTCATCATCATCGGCCAGGAGGGTAAGGACGTACCCTGGGTGCCAACCCCCAACGCCCTCGTCGACACCATGCTGGACATGGCCGGAGTGACCGGGGAGGACTTCGTGATCGATCTGGGCTCGGGTGACGGCCGCACTGTCATCGCGGCGGCGCAGCGTGGCGCGCGCGCGCTCGGCGTGGAACTCGAGCCCAACCTGGTGGCGACCTCCAGACAACGGGCCATCGATGCGGGGGTGGAACATCGCACCGAGTTTCTGGCTGCGGATCTGTTTACGGTCGACCTGACCCCGGCGACCGTGATCACCATGTTCCTACTGCCAGACATCAATTCGCGACTGCGGCCGACGCTGCTGGGACTTGCGCCAGGCACCCGGATCGTGTCGAACACCTGGGACATGGGCGGGTCTGACAGCGACCCGAACGCGCCAGGCTGGATCGCGGACGAGACCGTGGTGCTTGACCCCTGTCCGGGCTTTTGCACGGCGTTGTTCTGGATCGTGCCAGCCAACGTGGATGGAACCTGGCGGATCGACGGCCAGGAGGGAGATGTCGAGCTGACGTTTGAGCAACAGTTCCAGATGGCAGCGGGCCGTCTACGCGGGAATGGCCGCACCCAGGACGTCGAAGAGGGTCGGCTGCGCGGACGCGAGATCAGTTTCCGCGTCGGTGACGCCCGCTATCGTGGCCAGGTCAACGGCACCGAGATGACCGGAACGGTACGTCGGGACGCCAGCACGACAGCGTGGCGCGCGCGCAAGACGCGGTGAGGACCTGGCGCGGCGATCGAGGGCCGTCTAGTAGCCGATGACCACGCCATCTTTTCGGGGGTCGGTACCGCCGTGCAGCATGCCGGTGTCCGGGTGAATCATGATCGCCTGATAGCCGCCCATACCGCCGCCACCGGCGCGACGCACTTCGTGGCCCATGCGCTCGAGTTCCGCAATCACGTCATCGGTCACGCCGGGTTCCACCATGACGCTTCCACCGTGGCGCACCCGGGCGGCATCACCCGCCTCCTGCAGATTCATCCCAAAATCGATGATGTTCGACAGCACCTGGGTATGACCCTGCGGCTGCATATCGCCGCCCATGACCCCGAACGACATCCACGGCTTGCCGTCCTTCGTCACGAAGGCGGGCATGTTCGTGTGCAGCGACCGCTTGTGCGGCGCGAGCGCATTGAAGTGTCCAGCTTCAAGCGAAAAACCCGAACCCCGGTTTTGCAGTGCGAACCCGAGATCCGCCGGCACGACCTTGGAACCAAATGAGCCAAAAATACTCTCAATGAGTGAGACCGCATTCCGATCCTTGTCGACCACCGTGAGGTAGACCGTCTCGGTCGGGTCCCCTGCGCTGACCGAACGCGAGGCCCGAGTGGGATCAATCAGCGCACGGCGCGTGTCCCCGTACGCCTTTGAGATCAGCTCAGAGACTGGCAGTCGATTCGTGTCTGGATCGGCCACGAAGCGATCGCGATCGGCAAAGGCGAGCTTCTTCGCCTCAACGATGCGGTGAATGGCCGCCGCCGAGTTCTGTCCCAGCGAGGCCATATCGTAGCCTTCCAGGATGTTGAGCATCATCAGCGCGACGATGCCGGAACTGTTTGGGGGAATCTCCCAGACGTCGTGACCCCGATAGCTGGAGGTGACCGGCTCCACCCAGGCCGACGTGTGATCCTCGAAGTCACGTGCCGTGAAGTAGCCGCCGTTCGATTCGCTGAACGCGACGATCTTGCGAGCAATCTCGCCTCGATAGAACGCATCCCGTCCCCCCGTCGCGATCGCCTCGTAGGTGCGCACTAGCCCGGGGTTCTTGAACACCTCGCCGACGGCCGGTGGGCGCCCGTTCGGAAGGTAGGTCGCCGCGGAGGTTGGCCACTCGGCCAGCGAGGCCTCGGACGCCGCCCACTGGCCCTGGATGATCTCGCTCACCGGAAATCCATCACGCGCGTAGGCAATGGCGGGTGCGAGCACCTCGGCAAAGCCCATGGTCCCAAACCGCGTCAGCAACTGGTCCCAGCCGTCGACCGCGCCCGGCACCGTCCAGGTCAGCGGGCCCGTGCCAGGCACGCGCTCGAGATTCTGACGCTCAAAGACCTGCTGATTGATCTCGTAGGGCGACCGGCCGGTCGCATTGAGTCCGTGCAGCCGCTGTGTCTCGTTGTCCCAGACGATCGCAAACAGGTCACCGCCCACCCCGTTCATGTGCGGTTCGACGAGCCCCAAGACCGCATTGACCGCCACCGCCGCGTCAATGGCATTCCCCCCGGCCTTGAGAATGTCGATGCCGACCTGCGCGGCCAGCGGGTGACTGGCGGCCACCATGCCGTAGGGCGCGATCACCTCGGACCGACTGCCGTGGGGGCTTCGGGCGGGACGCGCGTAACCGTGCCCCAACGCCTGCCCATCGCCGTCCTGGTTCCGACCTTGACCGGTTACCAAGGCGCCCGCAATGAAGCCGGCCGCGACGAGTCCGCCGCCGATCCCAAGTAGTGCCCGCACGCGATGAAGTTTCATGGACGTGGCCTTCCTTCTGGCTGTCGGTCAGGCGGGGCTGCGCCCCCAGAGGCCAGACCCACGATGGTGACTGAGCTGGCAAACCCGACGCGGTCTGGCGCAAGTCGTAACCTGGCCATTCTACTCCCGGGACGAGCCGATAGGGCCCGACGGCAGCATGGAAAAACGTGCGGGTCTTGCGGCCAGGACTAGGCTGGCTATGCAGATGCGGCGGCGACCTGTGCCTGAACCGCGGCGACTATCTGCGTGGACGAGATGCCGAAACGGTCCAGCAGTTGATCGCCTTTGCCGCTCCGCGGCACAGCGCGGACCGCCAACCGGGTCACGGTGATGCCGTGCGACGCGACCGCGTCGCTCACCGCGTCGCCGAGCCCGCCGGCTGCGTAGTGGTCCTCGACGGTAATCAGGCGAGACCCCGTGGCCTCACCGGCCCGGACCATGGTCTCTCCGTCGATCGGCTGCACGGAATAGGCGTCAATGACACGCAGATGGATCCCGACCTTGAGGAGCGCGTCATGCGCGGCCAGCGCCTCGAACACGGTCACCCCGGCCGCGACCACCGTGGCGACGTCGTTCGGGCTTTCGCGCAACACCTTCGATCCACCGATGACGAACTCGTCATCTTCGGTGTAGATGACCGGCGTCTTGGGACGCGAGGTCCGCATGTAGGTCATCCCCGTGTGGGCCGCCGAGACCACCACGAGGCGCCCGGCACTGATCGCGTCACAGGGATAGAGGACGACGCATTCCGGGACACCTCGCATCATCGCCAGGTCCTCCAGCGCCATCTGCGAGGGGCCGTCTTCGCCGATCGAGACACCCGCGTGCGATCCAGCCAACTTGATGTTCACGTTGCCAATGCCGCCCATGCGGATGAAATCGGCGGCACGAGTGAGAAAGCAGGCGAACGTCGACGGAAACGGAATGGCGCCCCGGCTGGCCAATCCAAGCGCCGCGCCGACCATGACCTGCTCGGCGATAAACAGTTGATAGAAGCGGTCGGGGTGCTGCTGTTCGAACTTGTCACTGAAGGTCGAGTTCTTGACGTCAGCATCAAGCGCCACAACTCGGGGGTCGCCGCTGCCCAGTGCCGCCAAGGCGGCGCCGTAGGCCTCCCGGGTCGCCACCCCGCTGCCGGCTTCATACGCTGGCAGGCGAATCGCAGCCCCGTCCGGGGGTGCGAGAGGCGCCGCGCCGCGGCGGGGTGCGGGCGGAATCGGCGGATTGTCGGTCGGTGAGCCGAACTGTCCTTCGAGTTCTCCGAGCGCACGGGTCAGATTGTCGCCGGTCAATGGCTTCCCGTGCCATCCGTCGCGGCCTTCGACGAAGGAGATCCCCTTGCCCTTCAGCGTACGCGCGAGAATCATCGTCGGGCGGCCAGACGTCTCTGCCGCCTCGTCGAGCGCGGCCAGCACCTCGGCCATATCGTGCCCATCCACTACCAGGGTGTGCCACCCGAAGGCACGCCACCTGGCCGCGTAGGACTCCATGTCATGGCCCCACTGTGTTTCTCGGCTCTGCCCCAAGGCGTTGACATCGATCACGGCACACAGGTTGTCGAGCCGCAACTGCGCGGCCGCCTGAGCCGCCTCCCACACCGAACCTTCGGCCGACTCCCCATCACCCAGCAACACATACGTGCGGTAGCTGGACCCGATGCGACGGGCATTGAGCGCAATACCAACCGCCGCACAGATTCCCTGACCGAGCGACCCGGTGGCCACGTCGACGAACGGCAACCTCGGAGTGGGGTGCCCCTCGAGATCGGAGTCGAGATCGCGAAGCGACGAGAGCGCGTCATGGGCGATGACGCCAGCTTCGGCCCACGCCGCGTACAAAATCGGCGCGGCATGTCCCTTGGACAGCACGAAGCGGTCGTTGTCCTCGCACCCCGGATCCTGGGGATCGAACCGCATCTGGGCGAAGAACAGCGCGGCCATCACCTCCGCGGCTGAACAGCAGCTCGTGGGATGACCGCTGCCGGCCGTGGCGGTCGCGCGGACCGACTCGATACGAAGCTTGGTGGCAATGTTACGAAGAGCAGGCAACTGTGGGGTGCGATCAACTGTCAAAGGGGTCCTCCGGGGCCCGAAGTGTAGCACGGCGCCGTCATGTGCCGACTGCCAACCGGAGCGCTGCCCCACGAGCGTTCAGACGGCTACGCGTGGATGGCGCGCGAGTGCCGATGCGGGGGCGCGGGAGGGGGTGGCGGGCAGGGCCGCCGACAGCCGACCAGGTCAGGCAGTGTCCAGTGCCTGAAGCTGCTCGAGCGCCAGGACATAGTCCGCCCCGTCGAGACCACGTGCCTGGTAGACCGACGCCTGGCTGGCCAGCACGCGGGCCGCATCCGCGTGGTAATGGCCCTCCTCGGTCAGGGTCGCGAGACGGCCCAAGACGACCGCGGCATCACAGTTCAGCTGAAACGGTCGATGCGGCTCTCGCAGCAGGCCGATCGGCGGCGGTTGATCGGGGCCACCTCGGATCCGGTCTCGAAACCCGGCGCCCTCGTCCCACATCTCCTGCTGGCAATAGGCCATCAATTCCTGCGGCATGTCGAGGTAGACCGCCTGCCCGCACGCGTCGTACAGGTCCAACAGCGCCGCGCTCGCCGACACGTGATCACTCAGCAGCCCGCGCACAGGCGGCCCGCTGAGCGCGTGGCCAACCCCACCGCCACGCTCATAGGTCTCCATGACCACCCGGTCCACTGCGGTCGCGGCGAACTCGAGCAAGGACCGGTCTTCCAGCACCGCCGCGCCCAGCACATAGGCCGAGGCCATGGTGGCGGTGGCATCGACGTACACGCTGCGGTCGACCGGCGGCTCCCCGTGCCGCCCACGCTCCTCGACCGAGGTCAGTGCCGAATAGTCCGGGTCGGCGCGCTGGCTGGCAAAGAAGCCACCGTCGGCGTCGGCGAATCTGTCATGGACGAATCGAATCGTTGCTGCCGCCCGCTCCGCATACAGCGGCCGGTCGAGGATGCGTGACGCTGTCAGCAGCAGATCGACCATCCGGGCGTTGAGCGTCAGTAGCTTCTCGACGTGCGGTCGGGACCAATCAGCCTCCTCGCAATACCGGAAAAAACCGCCCTCGACGGCATCCACAAGCCCGCCGTCAGCGACCGCGTCGAGCGTGCGCGTGACGATATCGGCCAGGCTGGCCGAGGGGACGCGACGACCGCGTAGCAGCGCCGCTTTCAGGGCCGTTGTGTGCGCACGCTTCGCGCCAGGACCGAAACCGGCCCAGACCTGGTCAAAGCGGGTGCGCAGCTGGTCGTCCAACCACAGGCCCGCCTCCTCCGTTTCCAGCGGTGACGACGACTGAACCGACGGTGCGTCACCGCGCTCACCGGCGTGGCCAAGGAGGCCACCATCCGCGACGCGCTCCTCTCCCCGCGCCTCGAACGCGTCGAGCACCTGTGTCAGCACCATCAACAGACGCGCGGGGTCAAGGTGACCTCCACCGCCCAGCAGGGCGCCGGCCGGCGTGAGAAAGGCGGTCGTGGGCCACCCGTCGAGTGTGTATCGCTCCCCGATGTCCGGTCGTCGCTCGGGGTCCACCCGAATTGGCACAAACCGCTCCGACACGACCCGGGCCACGTCCGGGTCTGTGTAACTGACACGATGCATCGTGTCAGTCCCCAGACACCAGGCCGGCCCCATCGCAAGCAGCACCGGCTTCCGCTCATGGGCGGCTGACGCGAACGCGTCGCTGGACCACTCGCGCCACTGAATCAAGCCAGATCCGCCAGTCATGCCGCCACGTATAATGCGTCCATGGTTGCTCTGCGAGCCCTGTACCTGTTTGCTCTCGTCTTTTGGATCGGGGGCATGGTGGCGGTCGGGACATTCGCCGCGCCCGCTATTTTCGACGTGCTCGAGACATACCACGGCGCGGCCGGTCGCATTGAGGCCGGAGACGTCTTCGGCGAAATGCTCCGGCGGTTCCGCGCCTTCGAGTATGGCTCAGCCGTTGTGCTCCTTGGCGCGCTGACATACCGCGGCCCCCGTCCACAGGGTCTCGGGATCCGGGTAGCCACCGTGGTGACCATGTTGTGCATCAGCCTCTACGCAGGGCTCGGCGTCACGGGCCAGATCGACGGGCTGCAACTCGAGATGGAGGCCAACATCTCCACGCTCGGCAGTCCCAACGACTACGCGGCTCGTTACGACAGCCTCTACGCGCAGACCACGATCCTCCTCCTCCTCAATCTGGGCTTCGGTCTCTCGCTGATCTACTGGGAAGCGAAAGCCCGCATCGCGTGAGCCGCACGAGCGCTACTCCTCGGATATCTCGGCCGAGATATCCAGGTCGATACAACCGCGGATACTGTTCGCGGCCGGGCACTTCGTCGGATGGGTGGCCACGGCGCGTTCCGCTTTCTCCCGCATCCCGGCCGGAATCCGGATGCGATAGCGGACACGAATGCGGGTAATACGTAGGACCTTGTCGACCGCTTCAATGTCACCCTCGACGGCAGCCTGCAGGTTCTCTCTCGGGACCGGAATGTCGCGCACCTCCAGTGCGCGTGCCAAGGTGCCGAGCAGTCAACCGCCGACGGCGCCGACCATGTAGTCCAACGTGGCCGGCACATCCTCCTCAGGTTCAACCCCGTAGAATTTCTTGATACCGCCGTGAACGCCGAATCGCATCGGCTCCTCGAACCCCTCCAGATACGCATGTCGCAGGGGACCAGCCACCCGCTCGACCCGCATTCGACTCGTATGTACTACCTCGGACATCACATCTCCTTGTCGGCACCAGAGCGATCGCCGACGGCCAGTTCGATCAACGCCTGATGCTACAATCATCGGCCTCAGAGACCAAGACCGCCCCGCTCCGGACCAGCGAACTGATGACCGAACGTTCCGGCGGCCCCCCGGCGCTCGGCGACATGGACGGCGCGGCCTTCCGCCGCGCCGGACACCAGATGGTGGACTGGATCGCCCAGTATCTGGAAGACGCCGAGGACTACCCGGTGCTCTCGCGGGTCCGCCCCGGCGACATCCGCAACGCCCTTCCCAGCTCAGCCCCGGACGCCGGGGAGTCCTTTGATGCGATTCTCGCGGACGTCGAACGGGTGATCGTGCCCGGCATCACGCATTGGAATCACCCCGGCTTCTTCGCCTATTTCGCCATCAGCGGGAGCGGCCCCGGCATCCTGGCGGAATTCATGAGCGCCGCGTTCAACGCGCAAGGCATGCTGTGGCGCACGTCCCCGGCCGTCACCGAGCTGGAAGAAGTGGCGCTGGGGTGGCTGCGACGCCTGGTGCATCTCCCTGAGGCGTTCGAGGGCGTGATCTACGACACCGCCTCAATTGCCACCCTGCACGCGATCGCCGCCGCCCGTCAGGACGCGGTCCCGGAGGTCCGTGAACGGGGCCTGGCGGGCCGACACGACGTGACGGGATTGCGAGTGTATTGCTCGGAGCACGCGCATTCCTCGGTCGACAAAGCGATGATCATGCTCGGTCTTGGGCTGTCGTCGCTCCGGCGTATCGAGGCCGACAGCCAGTTTCGGATGCGGCCCGAACGGTTGGCAGAGGCCATCAGCCGCGACCGGCGGGACGGATGCATCCCACTCGCGGTCGTGGCCACAGTCGGCACGACGGCCGTGACCAGCGTCGATCCGGTGGGAGCCATCGCGAACATCTGCGACCGTGAGCGTCTATGGCTGCACGTTGACGCGGCCTACGCCGGCGCGGCCGCGATGATTCCGGGCTTCGAGGCCACCCTGGACGGGTGTGATCGCGCCGCATCGCTCGTGATCAACCCACACAAGTGGCTGTTCACGCCGTTCGACCTCAGCGCGTTCTACTGCCGCCGTATGGACCGGGTGCGCGAGGCGTTCACCGTCACTCCCTCGTATCTACAGACATCGGACGCGGAACCGGTGCGCAACCTGATGGACACCGGTGTGCAGCTCGGACGTCGTTTCCGCGCACTCAAGCTGTGGATGGTGCTGCGACATTTCGGCGCGGACGGCATGCGCCGGCGGCTGGCCGAACATATCCGCCTGGCCGCACTGTTCGGCCGTTGGGTCGATGCGAGCGAGACGTTCGAGCGGGTGGCCCCGGTGCCGTTTTCCGTGGTGTGCTTCCGCGCCTCTCCGCCCGAACTGCGAGAGGACGACTTAGCACTCGACGACCTCAACGCCCGGCTCCTGGACGCCGTCAATGCCACCGGCGATGTGTTTCTGTCACACGCGCGGATCAAGAACCGATTCACCTTGAGACTGGCCGTGGGTCACATTCGCACCACGGAGCGTCACGTGGCGCGCGCCTGGGAGCTTCTGCAGGAGCAGCTTGCGGCCCTGCAGTCGTAGCAAACCCCCACACGTCTGTTGCGGTCGTGGCACGCGGTGATTGCCACCGCAGGCCCTCACACTGTCGAGACCGCCTCCAGGCGCCAACGCGCGTCCCATCCGGATTCGACCTGCTCGACCACCACCAACCCGTTCAGCGGAAACCCGGCGGTCGATGACCCTGCCCCGCCAAGCAGATGGCCCAGGAGCCGGTCCAGATGCGGCATGTGACCGGCCAGCAGGATGTCACGCGTCTCACCCAGGAGCAGGTCAGCAATGCGAGGCGGATCGCCCGGCTGCATCCACCGCGCGGCCGAGAACTCGGCCAGCGGATTACAGGCCCGCCAGTAAGCCTCTGCCGTCTGGCGCGCGCGCAACTTCCCACTGTGCCAGATCGCGGCGGGACGCACCGCCCGCTCAGCGGCCTGGCTCGATAACCGGTCGACTTGCGCGCGGCCAAGCCGCGACAACGGGCGTTGCGGGTCCTCAACGGGACTGACCGCGTCGCCGTGATGAGCGAGATAGAGCAGCATGGCGAACATCCTCACGGGCCCCGCCGACACGTCGGCGTGGGGCTCGGGGCAAAGCCCCGTCTAAAGTACACCCTCCCCTACGGTCGCCAGTGGGCTGAACGCCACACCTCGAGTCGCAGCAGGGTAAGTACGGTCAGCACTTCCAGTCGGCCCACCCACATGGCGCCGGTCAGCACGAGCTTGCTCAGCGGGTGCAGATGCCCATAGCTCGCCATCGGGCCGACCCCGCCCAGCCCGGGGCCGACATTGCCAAGCGTCGCCATCGTCGCGGTGACCCCGGTCACCAGGTCCGCACCCAACAGAATGACCGCAATCGCACACAGCGCGAAGGTCAACACGTAGAACAGGAAAAAGACCAAAACGGTCCGCATCACGGTGTCGGAGATGACCTTCCCGCCAGCCTTGACGGGCAGCACCGCTCGGGGATGCAACGTCCGACGCAGCTCGGTCAGCGTGTAGCGACCAATCAACATGTGTCGTAGCACCTTGGGTCCACCCGCCGCCGACCCTGCGCACCCACCGATGAACATCAACGTCAGGAGCACCATCCGCGCCTGGTCCCCCCACAGATTGAAGTCTGCACTCGCAAAACCGGTCGTGGTCAGGATGGACAATGTTTGAAAGAGCCCCTGACGTATGGCGGTCGAGAGCGGGCCACCCGCTTGCCACAGGAACCCGGTCACCAGCACCGTCGCCACCAAGATGACGGCGGTGTAGACCCGGAACTCCTCATTGCGCACCAGAAGACCTGGACGAGAGAGCGC
>CAWWAF010000098.1:0-13989 GCA_963934795.1 uncultured bacterium | reverse complement strand
GGGGCGTCTGACTCACATGACTGAGGCGGCGCCCACGTTCGGCCGATAGTTACACGATAGAAACAACACCAAACAAGGATGTATCAGATGAGACTGCTCAGTGTGATCGCGACGACGATGGTCGTGCTCATAGTTATATTTGCCCCGGCGGATGCGACCGGACAGCCACCTGCCACCCCCGCGCCGGACGCCGCCGCGGCAGCCGACGCACCACCGGCACGGTTGCCCTTTCCTCCCGGCGCCACACATGCGTACGTCGATCTGCAGCGGGTTGCCGCTCAGTCTTCCGTCGGCCAGACCGCGAATCAGCAGGTCCAGTCATTGAGCGAGGCGAAGGTCGCCCAGATCGAAGCGACCAATGCGGAACTGGCGGCGAGTCAGCAGAAATTGCAGCAAAGCGGAGGCATCTTGAGCAACGAGGCGCAGTTGCAGCTGCAAGCTGAGATCGAAACCTTGAACACCAGGGTGCAGCGGCAGTCGCAGGATGCCGAGGCGGAGGTTACGCGGTTCCAGCAAGGCCTTCAGCTCAATTTCAATGCCAAGCTTGCGCCGGCGCTTGAGCAGGTGGGGGCGACCAGAGGCCTGTCGTTCATCTTTAGCGTTGGCGAAGGGGGCATTGCGTGGGCGAACCCAGCCCTTGATGTCACGGCCGACGTCATTCTGGCGCTGGATGCGGCTCCACCGACTCCCTAGTCTCCTGGTCGGCCCTCGGGTGACGATCGCTCCGCGCGGGTAGACGGAGTGGTCGTGACCCGGGTAGACTGAGCCGGCTTGAGCGGTTCGCCGGTTCCCAGAACGGGGATTCCGCGTCTCGGACCCCGACCACGAACGCCGTGTCCCTCGATATCCCAGGTTTTCTTGACCGCCTTTGCTACCGGTTTCCCTCGCCGTTGGTCGACGGGGTGATCGAGCGTGAGCCTGGGGTTCGGCTCGCCGCTGTCAAGAACCTCACCGTCAACGAGGAATTCTTCCAAGGCCATTTCCCCGGCACGCCGCTGATGCCCGGGGTGTTGATCATCGAGTCGCTCGTTCAGGCAGCGAGTATGTTGCTGCTCGACACGGAGACCGAGTCACCGACCTCTCGGGTCGTGCTCCGTGGCGTGAACAATGCGCGGTTCAGACACCCGGTCGTGCCGGGTGACCGGCTGTGTCTCGACGTGCAGATCAGTCGCCGGCGGCGCCGGGTGGCGGTGGTGGCGGCCGTCGCGCGCGTCGACGACCAGGTCGTGGCCGAAGCGGAGCTGTTGTTAGGTCTGGTCGTGGGCGCCGCGAGCATCGATCCCAGTGCTCACGTGGCGGCCGGAGCAGAGATTGGCGCCGGTACCGTCATCGGGCCCAACGTCGTGATTGGGCCCCACGTCCGGATTGGTCAGGGCTGTCAGATCGGCGCCTCGGCCGTGATCGAGGGATGGACGACGATCGGCGACGACAATCAGATTTTCCCGTTCGCCTCAATCGGTCTCGTGCCGCAGGACACGAAGTTCCGAGGCGAGCGCACCGAGCTGATCATCGGCAGCCGCAATACCTTGCGTGAATTCGTCACGCTGCACCGTGGCACCGAGGGGGGAGGCGGGGTCACCCGCATCGGCGACGACAACCTCCTGATGGCGTACGTCCATGTGGCGCACGATTGCCTGGTCGGACACAAGACCATTTTCGGCAACGCGGCGACCCTCAGCGGTCATGTATCCGTCGAGGACCAGGCCAATATCGGGGCGTTCTCTGCCGTTCATCAGTTTTGTCGGGTCGGACGCCAGGCCTTCATTGGCGGGTTCTCGGTGATCACCCTCGACGCGCTGCCGTTTGTCCGGACCGTCGGCAACCGTGCGCGGGTCTACGACCTCAACATCATTGGGCTGGAGCGTCAGGGGATGGCGCCAGAGACGATCGCCGAACTGGATCGCGCGTTCCGCTATTTGCTGCAGTCAAAGCTAAATACCACACAGGCCCTGCGCCAGATCGAGCAGGACGGGACGCTGACGTCTGCAGAGGTCACGTACCTCGTGGACTTCATCCGCTCATCGCCACGCGGCGTCAACCTTCGCCGTCCCGCGAAACGGCTCGAGTTGGTTTCCGCCGACGACTAGACCGGACTCCGTCGTGGCGCTGGCCGCGGTCATGAATCACATGCCTCTCGGGTTGATCGCGGGGAACGGACGTTTTCCCTTCCTTGCGCTCGAAGGCGCGCGGCGGCTTGGACACGCGCTGACGGTCGTGGCGATTTTGGACGAAACGAGCCCTGCGCTGGAGGTGGCGGCGGCGGCCGGTCCGCTGCCGGCGGATTTTCACTGGGTGTCGCTCGGACAGCTCGGGCGCTGTATCAAGATTCTGCAGGAGGCCGGCGTGACCCGAGCGGTCATGGCGGGCCAGGTCAAACACACCAAACTGTTCAGCGGCATCATTCCCGATCTGACCGCACTGAAGATGCTGAGCCGCCTCAAGACCAAGAACACGGACGCGTTGATCTCGGCGGTTGCGGACGTCTTGTCGGATCACGGCATTGAACTCGAAAATTCGACGACGTTCCTGCACCCGTTGCTGGCGCGATCAGGGGTCGTGACGCGTCGGCCGGCGACGGAGCGCGAACAGGAAGATCTCGAGTTCGGGTATCAGATGGCGGATGCGATCGCAGGGCTCGATGTCGGACAGACCATCGTCGTCAAGGACCGGGCTGTGGTGGCGGTCGAGGCGATGGAGGGGACTGATGCGGCCATTGCGCGGGCCGGTCGTCTCGCGGGTCCAGGGACCTGCGTCGTCAAGGTCGCGAAACCGGAGCAGGACATGCGTTTCGATGTACCCGTCGTGGGACTGCCGACATTGTCGGCCATGCAGGACGCGGGAGCGACCGTGTTGTCCATCGACGCGGATCGCACGCTCGTGCTCGATGGCGACAAGCTCTACGCGGAGGCTGATGCGTGCGGCGTCACGATCGTCGGTCGTGGTCGGGGTCCGTCATGAGCGCCGGTGGCCGCTCGGAGCCCCGTGTCGCCGTGGTGGGAGTTGGACACTTCGGTCGCCACCATGCCCGAGTGCTCTCGGCGCTCCCGGGTGTGCATCTGGAAGCCGTGGTGGACGTCGACGTCGAGCGGGCGCAGGCGACGGCCGCGGAGGTTGGTACGGGATTCGAGTCTGATGTCTCGTCTCTTGGCGGACGCGTCGACGCCGTGACGTTGGCTGTGCCCACCGCGGCCCACCATGCGGTGGCGTTGCCGCTGCTCACGCGTGGGATCTCGGTGCTGGTGGAGAAGCCGATCGCGAAGTCGGTCGCGGAGGCGGACGAATTGATCGCCGCTGCGGCCAAGAGCGGCGCCGTCCTGGCGGTCGGCCACGCCGAGCGTTACAACCCGGCGGTGGCGGTGGCGCTGCCGCTGGTTCAATCACCGCGATTTATCGAAGTACACCGAATTGGTGCATTTCCTGGGCGCAGCCTCGACATCGACGTGGTGTTCGACTTGATGATCCACGACCTTGACATCATCCTGACCGCGGTCGGGAGCGAGGTGGCCTCGGTCGAGGCAGTCGGTGTGCCCGTCCTCACCGATCGCGCGGATATCGCGAATGCCAGACTGACGTTCGAGACCGGATGTATCGCGAACCTGACCGCCAGTCGAATTAGCCGGGAACAGATCCGAAAGCTCCGCTTCTTCCAGCAGGACGCCTACATCTCTGTCGACTGCGCCGCGCGGGAGGTCGAAGGGTGGCGTGTCATGCGCGGCTCGGGGCCGAGTCCGACGATCGAAGGCGGAAAGCTCGATGTCCCGCCAGGTGAACCGCTGGCGCTTGAGCTGGCGGACTTCGTGGCGGCGCTGGGCGGCGGACCGCCGCCGCTGGTGGACGGTGTGGCGGGACGACGCGCGTTGGCGTTGGCCGAGCGGGTAGCCCAGGCCATGGGGGCGACATGAGTGAGGACGTGACCGCGGCGATCGAAGCGGTGCTTGAGAACGTGGCCAGCGGCGTCTCGCCGAGTGAGGCGGACGTGGCGCAACTGATGGGCTCGCCCGATCTGATTGCGCTCGGCATGGCGGCGGATGCGGTGTGCCGTCGCCGTCATGGCGACCGCGTGACGTTCGTGCAGACCGTGGAAGCTCCGCTCGGCGGTACGCTGCCGGAGGCGCCGCTGCTCGAGCGGACCGGCGAACTGCGCGTGACGGGGCGTCCCGAGAGCGAGGCCGCAGCGGTGAGCGCGATACGGGAGGCCGTGGCCTACGCGGGCGTGGTGCCGGTGACCGGCTTTTCATTCGCAGACTTGGACGAGGTGTCCGGTCACGACCTGGGGCGACTCGGCGATCTCCTCTTGGCGCTGCGCCAGGCCGGGTTGGCGCAACTTGGCGAGGTGTCGGCCCAGGGGCTGCACGACCCTGACGCTGCTCTGGCGTTGCTGCGCGACAGCGGCGTGGTCGCGGCGCGACTCACGCTCGGGACGGCCACGGGGACAGGCGGCGTATCTTTGATGCGCCAAGTCGCGTCTTGGTCCGGCGTCGGCGACGTCTGCCGTTCCCTGGCGCCTTTGCCGCGAGAGGGGCCGTCACCGCCGTCTACCGGATACGCTGATTTGCGTCAGGTTGCACTCGCCAGACTCTTGGTTGACAATATCGAGTCCATCCAAGTGGACTGGGCGTTGTATGGGCCGAAACTGGCTCAGGTCGCATTAACCTTCGGCGCCGACGACGTGGATGCCGTGCCGGTGGTCGGTGTAGAAGAGCAGGGATGGCGCCGGTCGACGGGTGAGGTGATCCGGCGGAACATCGCGGGAGCCGGCTTCACGGCGGTGCCGCGAGACGGTCGTTTCAAGCCCGTGGCGGCCGAGGCCAGTGCCGACCGCCTCGGAGGACGTTCGTAGATACGTAACCGCGGTAGGCGCGCAACGGTGCGTGGCTCCGTATCGACAGATTCGGGACGTAGGGTCCATCGTGCGGGGATGTCGCCCCGTTTTGAGTCATAGAGTCATGAGTGCGATTCGAGTCAGCGCGGTCGAGTATTTGAACGCCCGTCCGCTCGTACGTGGCCTGGACGGCCGTCCGGATCTGTTTGATCTCAAGTTCGACATCCCGGCTCCATGTTCCCGTGACCTTCACGATGGGACAGTCGATCTTGGATTGATTCCGAGCATCGAGTACGCGCGAGGTTCCGACTACCGCATGGTGCCGGGGCCCGCAGTCGTGTCCGAGGGCGAGGTGGCCTCGGTGGCGCTGTTCACCACGCGGCCGGCGACGTCGGTGCGGTCCATCGCGGTGGATAGCAGCTCGCGCACGGCGGCCACCCTGCTGCGCGTGCTGTGCTCCGAGTGGTGGGACATCGACCCGAAACTCGTGAAACTGCGACCTGACTTGCCGGTGATGCTCAAGCGCTGCGACGCGGCGCTCGTCATCGGCGACCCCGCGCTGTTCCTGGACTACGAAAAGCTGGGACTTGAGAAAGTGGATCTCGGCGACGAGTGGACGGCCATGACTTCCCTGCCGTTCGTCTGGGCGACCTGGGTTGGGCGTGCCAACGCGCTCGGCCAGGACCACATCTCGGCGTTGATCGAAGCCCGCAACCGCGGCGTTGAGGCCATCGACGATATCGTCGCGGTGCATGGCCCGGACGACGAAGAGCAGCAGGAGGTCGGGCGTCGGTATCTGCGCGAAAATGTCTCGTTTGACCTGGACGACCGCGCGCGAGCTGGCCTGAAGAAATTCTACGACTACGCCCACGATCTGAAGCTGCTGTTGAGCCGCCCTGACATTCGGTTCTTCGATGCCCCGACCACATGAGTGTCGAGGCCATCGCGTCGAAGGTACGGTCTGGTGGTCGGATTGATCGGGCCGAGGCGCTCAGCCTGTATGCCGATGCCCCGACACTCTTGCTGGGACAGTTGGCCGACACCATCCGTAGGCGGAAGCACCCCGCCCGAGACGTCACCTACATCATCGACCGGAACGTCAACTACACCAACGTGTGCGTGGCCCGGTGCGCGTTCTGTGCCTTTTATCGACCGGTCGGCTCGGATGAGGGCTACGTCCTAGGGTTCGACGAGCTCTTCCGCAAGATCGACGAGACACTGGCGGTGGGTGGTGTCCAGGTGTTGCTGCAAGGCGGTCACAATCCTGACCTTCCCCTTGAATGGTACGAAGACCTGTTTCGAGCGATCAAAGCGCGATACCCGGACTTCAAGCTCCACGCGCTGTCGCCACCCGAGATCCTACATCTCTCACGTCTGTCCCAGGAACCGGTTCCCGGCGTGGTGGCGCGTCTCGTCGCGGCGGGTCTCGACAGTGTGCCCGGCGGCGGAGCAGAAATTCTGGTGGACCGCGCACGTCGACTCCTGAACTGCGAGAGCAAGGCGACCGCTGACGAGTGGCTCTCGGTCATGCGGACGGTGCACCAGGCGGGTCTACGGTCGACGGCGACCATGATGTACGGCAGCGTTGAGCGACCGGACGAGCGGATCGAGCATCTGTATCGGTTGCGTGAGCTCCAGGACGAGACCGGGGGGTTCACGGCGTTCATCACCTGGAGCTACCAGCCGACGAACACCGAGTTGGGCGGCGTCGAAGCGACCGGGGTCGAGTATCTCCGGACGCTGGCGCTAGCGCGTCTCGTGCTGGACAACTTCGACAATCTGCAAGCGTCGTGGGTGACACAAGGCGGGAAGGTGGGGCAGTTGAGCCTCGCCTACGGTGCCAACGATATGGGCAGCGTCATGATCGAGGAGAACGTCGTCCGAGCCGCCGGTGCGGAGTTCTGCATGGACGAGGCTGAGATCGTCAGAAACATCGAGGACGCGGGTTTTGCTCCCAAGCGTCGGACGATGGCCTACGACATCCTGGGTGGCCCGTTGTTCCGCGAGCGCGATATCCCGCGTCGTACGGAGCTTGCCGTGGCGCGCAGGTCCGGCGATACCCACGTGCCGGCCGAACTCGCGCAGTATCCCGCACGGAGCCGTCCCGGCAAACAGCAGCGAGACGCCGTCTCGGACTCCTGAGGATCTGCGCGCGTCGACATCCCAACCGATCGGTCCACAAGTGCAGGACGTCCTGACCCACTGATCCGATGACCCGATACCAGGCCGAGTGGGTGCTGCCAATGACCGGCCCGCCCATCCGGCGCGGACAGATCGATGTGGCGGGGGCGCGCGTGGTGTCCGTCGGACCTGCGACGACTCGAGGCGCGATCGGTCCCGTCGTGGACCTCGGCCCCGTGGCCGTGCTTCCTGCGCTGGTCAACGCGCATACCCACTTGGAGCTGTCTGGGTTGCGAGGGCAGGTGCCGCCGGCCGAGTCGATGCCAGCGTGGGTGGATCGGCTGCTGGCACGGCGTGGAGCATCGGCCGGTCCGGACCCCGCCGCGATGCGATCTGCAATAGCCGAGAGTCGCGCGAGCGGCACGGGATTGATTGGGGACATCAGCAATACGTTGGCTAGTGTGCCGGTCCTGGAAGTGGCCGGTGTCTCCGCGCGTGTCTTCCGCGAGGTGTTGGCGTTTCCAGATGAGGGGGCCGCGGCTGTTGTGGGCGCCGCGCTTGAGGAACTCACCGCATGCGGCGGGTTGACCACGGTACGCCTGGGGCTGGCCGCTCACGCACCCTACTCCGTGGGTCCGGCGGTCTTTGCCGCCTTGGACCGCGCGATCCGTGACCGACCGCAGGCGCCCCGTAGCGTGCATTTGGCGGAGTCTCCCGAAGAGGTCGAGTTTCTTCGGGCCGGCGTGGGGCCGTGGCGGACCCTGTTGGAGCGCGTTGGACGATGGAACCCCGATTGGACGCCGCCGGGTTGTGGTCCCGTCGAGTATCTGGACCGGATGGGGTGGCTTGGGCCGGACGTGGTCGCGGTGCACGGGGTGCAGCTGACCGATACGGAATTGGCGTGCCTGGCTGCGCGTGGCGTCACCCTGGTGACGTGCCCGCGGAGTAACCGTTGGACCGGTGTCGGCGATCCCCCGATCGATCGGTTCATCCAGGCCGGTGTCCGTCTCGCCGTCGGTACGGACAGTCTTGCCAGCGCGCCTGATCTCAACCTGTTCGCCGAGTTGGCATCGATGCGTCGCTGTGCGCCGTTGGTGCCGGCACGTCGGCTGCTTGACTGCGCCACGTCCGCCGGGGCCGACGCGCTCGGGTTTGGTGGCGCCTTCGGTCGGATCGCGCCGGGGCGCCGCGCCGCGCTGATCAGTGTCCAGCTTCCGCCCGGTATCGGCGATGTGGAAGAATACCTCGTGAACGGAATCACAGCCGACGAGGTGTCCTGGCTCGAGGAGCCGGATGACCGAACGCGTGGCGCTGGCGGTCAGCCGCCTTACCCCCGGTCCCAATCCTAATGCTGCGTCGCCTCCTGCTCTACGCGTCCGTCGTGCGGTTCGGGCACTCCGTGTTCGCGTTGCCGTTTGCGCTCGTGGGCGCACTCCTGGCCGCCCGGCAGGCGCCGTTGACCCTGGTCCGCGTGGGCTGGATCATCGCAGCGATGGTGGCGGCACGGACCGCGGCGATGGGGTTCAACCGGCTGGTGGATGCGCGGTTCGATGCGCTGAATCCCCGCACCGCGAATCGGGAGCTACCACGGGGTGCGCTCTCGTCCGGTGAGGCGGTGGCGCTGGTAGTGGTGGCGTCGCTGGCGTTTGTCCTGATCACGACCCAGCTTGGTCGTATTTGTCTGATGCTCTCACCGGTCGCGCTGGCGATCGTGTTCTGGTACTCGCTCGCGAAGCGTGTCACCACCTATACCCAGCTCTTTCTCGGTCTGGCTCTGGCTGTCGCGCCCGTTGGTGGGTGGCTGGCCGCGGGTGGCGGTGCGGGGCCAGAGCCCTGGCTACTCGCGGTCGCGACCGGGACGTGGGTGGCCGGATTCGACATTTTGTATGCGTGTCAGGACCTGGAGTTCGACCGCGCCCAGGGCCTCCACTCGATTCCCGCGCGCTTTGGTGTGCATCGCGCGCTGGCGATATCGCGGTGGTTGCATCTCGGCACGGTGGCCGCCCTGGCGGGTGTCGCGCTGGTGACCCCACTCGGTGGCTGGTATGTCGCGGGTGTCGTGGGCGTGGCCCTCCTATTGACGTATGAGCAGTCACTGGTGCGGGCCGACGATCTGTCGCGCGTGAAACAAGCGTTCGACCTGAATGGATATGTCGGCTTCTTCTATCTGGCGGCGACCGTCGCGGCGATCTATGTCGGCTAACACTTCGGGCCAGGCCCCAGAGAACGCGTTGCGCCGCGTTGCGGTCGGGATCACCGGCGCGAGCGGGGCGCTCTACGCCGTGCGGACCGTGGCCGCCCTCCTCGCCTCTGGGGCAGAGGTCGAACTGGTGGTGTCGGACTTTGGACGGCGATTGCTACGCGAGGAACTTGGGGAGACCGCGTCTCTGGACGGGCTACCGGACTACCTCCAGACGCGATACGGGGACGGTGTGCGGGCCGGGACGCTGATTGTCCACAACAACCGCGATGTCGGGGCGTCGATCGCGAGCGGTAGTCACATGTGCGAGTCGATGGTCATCGTGCCCTGTTCAATGAAGACACTCGCCGGGGTTGCCCACGGCCTGTCGCGCACCCTGATCGAGCGTGCCGCCGATGTCATGCTCAAGGAGCGGCGAGCGCTCGTGCTCGTACCGCGGGAGACGCCGATGAGTCTGCCGCAACTGCGGAATATGGTGGCGTGTGCTGAGGCGGGAGCGATGGTGCTGCCGGCGATGCCGGCCTTCTATCAGGGACCGCGTACGCTCGACGACCTCGCGGACTTCATGGCGGGGAAGATCGTGAGCGCCCTCGGGTTTCCTCACTCGCTGTATCCCCCGTGGACCGGATGACCGCCGCTGTCTCGTCGTCCGAGCCGCGGGGGCCGTCGCTCGACAAGGACCCGCGCCGCATTGCCGGCATGTTCGACGCGATCGCGCATCGCTACGATCGGCTCAATCGCCTGCTGAGTCTCGGACTGGACCGGCGGTGGCGCCGCCAGGCAATCGACGCGCTCGATTTGCCACCGGACGCACGCGTACTGGACGTGTGCACCGGCACGGCCGATTTGGCGATCGCGGCGGCTGGACATCCGTCGCGACCCCGGGCGGTCTTAGGTGTTGATTTTGCTGCGGAGATGCTGGCTCTCGGACACGGTAAACTCGCCGCCGGCGGCTTGTCGAGCGTCACACTCGCGCGTGGCGATGCGTGCCGGCTGCCGTGTCAGTCCGCGTCCGTCGACGCGGTGACCGTGGGGTTCGGGATTCGCAATGTGTCGGATACGCCGGCCGCCATCGCAGAAATGTTCCGGGTCTTGAAACCCGGGGGCCGTGTGGCCATTCTGGAATTCGGCGAACCCAGTCTTCCGTTGTTGCGGTCGATCTATTTGTGGTACTTCCGCCGGGTGCTGCCGCGCATCGGTCGGCTGCTGTCCAAACATACGGAAGCCTATGCCTACCTACCCGCGTCGGTGAGCGCGTTTCTCACCCCCGATGCATTCACCGCGCTCCTGCGCGGCACTGGGTTTCGGCCAGTCTCCGTCGACCGTTTGACCTTTGGCGTCGTCTATCTGTATGTAGGTAGGAAACCGATCGAGTCGTAGGGACCCGTCGGTAGGGCGACGCGCCCCCGCTGATATACTGACGGTCGGACACGAGCACCCTTCCCATGTACTTCGATCTCGAAGATCGCCTCTTCGATACTCCGACCATTGAGTCGGCCATGTCGTGGCGCGAGCGGGGCCTGATGTCCCTGTTTGGCCATCTCGTGGTCGCCGCGCTGGTGCTCTTTGGGCCAAAACTGCCCTTCGTCCAGGACGCCGCGGAACGCCGGGCTGAGCGTCTTGAGGCGGAGGCCGCTGCAGCAGCCGAGCAAGTCGCCCGGCGAGAGCCGGCGAATGAACCCCAGTTCGTGTTCGTCGAACCGTTCGTCGATATACCGGCGATCGAGGCTCCGTCGTTGGCCCCACTCTCGGACCTGGACCGAACGGCGCGATCGCCAACCCAGGCTGAGACGCCGCTCAACACGCTGCCGAACGCCGACGGGAACACCTTCGAGTTTGTGCAGGCGGAGGACCTCTCGACGGGCCTCGAGCCAGAGAGCACCGACGGGTCTGAGCCAGACGTTCCGAATGCAGAGACGGCGGAATCGGCCGAGGAGGGGGTGGCGGACGGCACCGTTGACGCGCCCGAGACCGAGACACCGGATGCGCCGCCCGGCGACGGCGGTGCGGTGAGTAACCCGCTGTTGGCTGACGCCGGCGCGTCTGCGCGAGAGCCGAAGCTGACCCCCACGCCGGGTGCGCTGCTACGCCAGGCGCAGCGCGTAGCAGAGACCGTGGCGCGTGGTCGGTCGTTCGGTAATCTCGATGGGCGGACAGACGAGTACGGCCCGGACATCCAGTTCGATTCGAAGGGGGTCGATTTTGGCTCCTGGATTCGGCGTTTTCGCGCGCAGATCTACAGGAACTGGACGCTACCGTATGCTGCGATGTCGATGCACGGGAACGTGGTGCTGACCTTTAATATCGACCGGGAGGGCACGCTGACCGACTTGCGGGTCCGTCGCCCGTCCACCGTTGACGCCTTCACGAATTCCGCATTCAATGCCCTGAGCTGGTCGAATCCCACGCACCCGCTCCCGCCCGAGTACCCGGAGGAGTCCGTCGTCTTCACGGTGACCTTCTATTTCAACGAGACGCCACCCAACCGCTAGTGCGGAGGCCAGGTGGTCAGTCCGCGATGACTCCGTTACCACTGCCGAGCGCGCGTCAGCAGGCTGGGTTGTTGCTGCTGCTGACAA
The DNA here is from genome assembly GCA_963934795.1 of uncultured bacterium. Taxonomy (GTDB): domain Bacteria; phylum Acidobacteriota; class Vicinamibacteria; order Vicinamibacterales; family UBA8438; genus UBA8438. The sequence goes on along the minus strand of CAWWAF010000098.1, from coordinate 2,267 downwards.
GCGTGCTCGTCATCGCTTGGTGCGGCTAGCAGCCCGTGGTGAGCGTCCACCCCGCCGGTCACCGCGTGTGAGCCGCAAGCCATGAGCCAACCACCCTTGCGGGAAGCCGACGGGCGTCCTCTTCTGCTTGCCGTGGTCGGCACCACCGCGACCGGCAAGAGTGCGCTCGCACTGTCGCTGGCTGAGTCTGTCGGTGGCGAGATTGTGAGTTGCGACTCGACCGCCGTCTACCGTGGCTTCGACATTGGGACGGACAAGGTGTCCATGTCGGCGCGGAGAGGCATTCCGCACCACCTGGTCGACGTGGCCGATCCGACAGACACCTACACCGCGGCTCGGTATAGTCAGGACGCCGCGAGGGCGGTTCGGGAAGTGACCGCACGCGGCCAACTGCCCATTCTGGTCGGTGGCACCGGGTTCTACTACCGGTCGCTTACACGGGGGTTGTTTCCGGGGCCCGCGCGCGATCCGGCACTGCGGGCCCGCCTGAGCCGGGTGGCGCGCCGGCGCGGAGTCGAATGGTTGCATTGCTGGCTGGCCAGGCACGACCCCGACTCGGCAGAGCGGATCAAGCCGAGGGATGAGCAGCGGCTGATACGTGCCCTCGAAGTGTGGCTGCAGACCGGGCGAACCTTGACCGACCATTTCGCTGACACCCGGTCACCGATCGCGGACTACGAAGTCCTCACCGTGGCGCTCACGATTGATCAGGACACACTCGAATCGAGGATCAGGCGGCGCGTGGATGAGCAGTTCGCGGCTGGGTTGCTCGACGAAATAGAGGCCCTGTGGGCCGCCGGCGTCCCCGCGGATGCGGGACCGTTCAGGGGACTTGTCTACCGTCAGGCGGTCGAGCATTTGCAGGGGCTTCGGGACGGGCCGGCCACTCGCGAGTTGATCATTCTCGAGAACCGTCGGTACGCGCGCCGACAGTTGATCTGGTTCCGCAAAGAACCTAATCTACGGTGGATCCACCTGCCGGGTGAGGAAGAGGGTGCGTTCGCTGCCACCCTGCGCCTGCTCGAAGCCGTTGCCCGACGCGGCTGACCGGAGACGAGCCCACTGGACCCCACAACGCCGTGACGATTCGAAGCGATCTGGAAGCACGCGAACGAGAGCAGTTGGCCGCCTACGCCGCCAAGAGTGCCGAGTCGAGGGGACGGCTCCATGCAGAACCCGAAGACCCGATACGCCCGGTCTTTCAACGTGACCGTGATCGGGTCGTGCACTGTAAGGCGTTCCGGCGGCTCAAGCACAAGACCCAGGTGTTCTTTGCCCCGACTGGCGATCACTACCGCACCCGACTCACGCACACCCTCGAGGTATCACAGATCGCGCGCACCGTCGCCAAGGTGCTCCGGCTGAACGAAGATCTGACCGAGGCCATCGCGCTGGGCCATGACCTGGGGCATACACCGTTCGGTCACGCTGGCGAGCACGTGCTGCGGGATCTGATGCCCGGCGGGTTCAATCACTATGAGCAGAGTCTACGGATAGTCGATGTGCTTGAGCGAGACCGGCACGGGCTGAATCTGACCTGGGAGGTGCGCGACGGAATCGCCAAACACTCGAAGGGGAAGAATGGTGCCCCAGTCGGAGTAGACCGCTCGCGGCGCGCGTCCACCCTGGAGGGGCAGGTGGCTCGCGTGGCCGACATGATTGCGTATGTGAACCACGACATCGATGACGCCCTCAGAGCGGGTGTGCTCGCGGCGTCCGATCTTCCATCCGCCGCACTCGATGTCTTGGGCCATTCGTCGTCGTCGCGCATCGGGGTGCTGGTGTCCGACGTCGTGCATCACACGTTGGCGACCACGCCCGAGATGGAACTCCGGATGAGCGACGATGTCTTGGCCGCGCTCCTCGGCTTGCGGGCGTTTCTGTTCGAGGCGGTTTATGAAAATGATGTCGCCGTCGCTGAGTTTCGCAAAGCCTCGGGGATCCTGGGAGGTCTGTGGGACCGCGTGCGGAAGAAGCCGGAGGCGTACTTGGACCCCCGCACGGTGGAGGAGGAGGGGGTTGACGCGGCGACACGGGACTTTATCGCCGGGATGACAGACCGGTTTGCGGTGAGCCTCTACGAGCGGTTGTTCATCCCGCGCCCTTGGGTCAGTGTCTCTGGATCGATCTAAGGCGTGACGTATAATGTAGTTATTGGACAATAAGCGTCACTATTTATGACATTTCGTCGCAGTCGACCTACGCGGCCAGCTGCGGCAGCGGCTTCTACGCTCCCACCCTGGTCTCGCTGGGCACCGCCCCGACCG
>CAWWAF010000097.1:0-14084 GCA_963934795.1 uncultured bacterium | reverse complement strand
TCGGCCCGATGGCTGTTTGCGGAATCGCGCGCGGCCGCGAGCCGGCGTCCAAGCGGCGGGTGGGTATGCCACAGCAGTTCGACCAGGCGGGACGGAGCCTCCTCCGCGAGGTTTTGCGCGCCCAGCCGTCGTAGGCCTGACACCAGCGACGCAGGATCATCCGTCAAGCGGATCGCGAACTGATCGGCGCGACGCTCCTGATATCGAGACAGCGCATAACCGACCGGGGCCGAGGCGGCCGCAACGGCTCCGGCCCCAAGGGCGAGAAGCGGCAGGGCGGCCACGTCGCTGGGGCCAGTCAGGCCAAGCATCTGGCCGAACCGAGCCGTGGCCCAGCCCGCGCCCCGTAGTGCCAACAGCCCCACCCCAAACTCGAACGCCACCAGTTGCCACACATCCCGATGTACGTGGTGCCCGAGTTCGTGCGCCAGCACGGCGTCAATCTCCCTCTTTGAATAGTCCGCCAGGAGGGTGTCCGACACCAGCACGCGCCGCGTCGGCCCGAGGCCGACGAGCGTCGCCTGGGCTCGGCTGGTCCGGCCACCAACAGCACATTGGAAGATGGGTAGCGGTGGAACCCCTGCCCTGCCCGCCAGGGTGGCCAGGCACGCACGCGGCGCGTCAGCGGCGAGCGCCGAGACACGGTAGAACCAAGGGATGACACTGAGCGGTGCGAGGGCCGTCAGTCCGACGGAAGCGGCGGTAAACGCCGCCGCACAGACAAGCCACCACGTGGAGGGCCAGAGCCGGAGAGCTGTCGACACGACCACCGCGGTGCTGACCGCCAGCATCATGCTGAGCCCGACCGTAGCCACGTGGGCCCGGCCCCACTGAAACCCATCGACCTGCGACAGCGCATATCGACGCTCGAGCACGTAGCCCCGGAAGATGTGCACCGGGAGCAGCACCACTTCGAGAAGCAACCAAACGAAGGCGGTGTACACCGCAGCAACACCGGCCTGACTCCACCCGACCTGCCCCGCCGCGCCGCCCACGACTCCAAACGCCGTATTGCGGAGGGTGATCGACCCGCCCGACCCCAGCAGCATCACGACGACCACCACGGCCGCCGCAGCCCCGAGGACCTCCGCCCGGCGTCTCAGCCGATGGTATCGAGTGGCTTTACCTTCGTTCATCCGACTGCGGCCAGGCCCCGGAGCAGGTGGCGAGCACTTGCACCACGGGCTGCTAGGCCAACTGCACCGAGATCAGCTTCGACACCCCGGGCTCTTCCATGGTGACGCCGTACAGCCGATCGGCGATCTCCATGGTCTTGCGGTTGTGGGTCACGAGAATAAACTGCGTGTCGGACTGCATGGCCCGCAACATCTCAACGAAGCGGCCAATGTTGGCTTCGTCGAGTGGAGCGTCGATCTCATCGAGGAGGCAGAACGGACTTGGCTTGTATTTGAAGATGGCGAACATCAGCGCCATCGCCGTCATCGCCTTTTCGCCACCAGACAGCAACTGAATACTCTGCAACCGCTTGCCGGGTGGTTGGGCGATGATGTCGATGCCGCTCTCGAGCAAATCCGTCTCATCAAGCAACACGAGCCCCGCTCGGCCACCACCGAACAGGGTGGAGAATGTCGTCTGGAAGTGAGTGTTGATCGCGTCGAACGCCTCGCGAAATCGCTCGCGTGTGGTCCGATTCATGCGTGAAATGGCGTCGCCGGTGGCCTTGATCGACTCTTCCAGGTCTCGACGTTGGGTCGTCAAGAAGTCATAGCGCTCATCAAGGTCGTCAAACTCCTCGATCGCCATCATATTGACCGGTCCGAGTCGCTCGATCTTGGTCCGCAGCACCGCCACCATCGCGTCGACCGTCATCGGTCCGCTAGACGCCGGCACGGCTTCGACCGGTTCCGGTTCGGCCATCTCCTCAGCGCCATCGTCGTCTGAGCCCGCAGACGAAGCCGCGGTCGCGTCGTCGTCGTCAGCGTCTTCGTCAGCGTCCCCCGGCGCGTCGGTTCCGGTCGCCGTCGACGGCAGCGACTGCAACTCGGCGTCCGGGTCGAACCCACCGTCTTCTTGCAACTCCGCAAGCTCTCGCGTCACGTCGTCGAGGCTGAGTTGCAGCGTGTCGTGGCAGGTCTCCTCCAGGTGCGCCAGATTCCCTTCCGCGGCCGCTCTGGCGAGATCCAGCTCGGACACCTCCGCTCGCGCCGCCTCCTGACTCGCTCGCGCGACCCGCACGTCACGCTCACGCGTCTCCAGGTCGCCACGTAGCCGCAGCACCGCCTCATCCGCGCTCTGCACACGCTGCCGGAGGGATGCGAGTCCTGACACGTCGTCATCGAGCTGTGTCGTCGACGCTGCCACCGCGGCAATGAGCGTATCGCGGCCACTTTGGGTACGAGCGTGGTCAGCTTCACGACTGGCGAACCGACTGGCGAGTTCCTGGCCGGCGAGTTCAAGACGCTTTGCGCTCGCCTCAAGGCCAGCGGCCCGCTCGACCAGCCCGGCGTGCGCCGCCTTCGCGTCCGCCACATTGAGAGCCAAGCCCTCGATCGCCTCACGAGCGTCCATCACGCGACGCTGCGCCTCCAGAAAGCGTTCGTCGGCGGCGTGCTGCTCTCCCTCAAGTCTCACGATGGCTGCCTGAGCCTCGCTCCGGCGCGCCTCTAACGTGGCCAACTCCTCATCGGCGGCTCGACGCTCGCGTGCCACGAGGTCTCGTTTCTGGCCAAGCCGCGATCCCTCCGCATCGAGGGACGCCAGGTGCATTTCATGGCCCAGCGTGGCCTTCTCCTGCTCGTGTTGCTCGACGCGCAGCGCGGCCAGATCCGTTTGGGCAGCTTCGGAGGCCAGATCCAGCGCGGCGATCTCGACGGTAAGACCATCAACCAGCGCCTGCTCATCGCTGGCCTGTGCGCCAAGCTCCTTGATTTCCCGTTTGGTCGCGAGGATGCCAAGTCCCTCGTTCTTGGCCCCCCCACTCACCAGCGCCGTTCCGTGAAATACGTCGCCCTCTGGCGTCGCAATTTGGGCGGTGGTCAGCCCCGACGCGCGTGCGGCGTCATCGTAGGACCCCGCCAGCCACCGATGCTCGAGCTCCGTGCGCACCGCTTGCGCCCCATCGCCATCCACGCGCACCACCCGCGCCACTGAGACCAACGCCCCGTCCACCGAGACCACCGGCGATGCGTCGCCGTTCTCGCCCTCCTCGACAACCAGAAATCCGACGCGACCGGCGCCATGTCGGCGAACGAACGCCAACCCGGCCTCAGCGTCCGCGCGGGTCGGCACCACCACATACTGCAGGAGGTCGCCCAAACACGCCTCGACGGCCTTTTCACGACCCGGCTCCACTTCCAGGTGGTCCGCCACCGCACCCCAATGGCGAATACTCGCGTCTGGCGTCGACAGCAGCAAGCGCGCCGCATCCGAATAGCCCGTGCGCGCAGCCTCCAGGTCACGCAGCGATGTGAGCCGACCGCTGAGGGAGGCCAACTGCTGCTCCCGCTCGCGCAACGCATGCGCCCGTGACTCTCGATCGACCCGCAGCGCCGCCAACTCCGCGTCGCGACCCGCGCATGCATCGCGGGACTTCTCCAGGGCGGTCGTCGTCTCCTGTGCCGCGGCGCGGCCGCGTAATCGCGCAGCCTCGAGCGCCTGGGTCTCCACAATGAGATCGTTGGCCTCCGCGTCCATTTTCGAGACCGTCTCAGACAGCCGCATTTGTCCGGTGGTCGCATGCTCGACAGCGTGTTGGAGCGCCGTCACTGCGTTGATCGCGGCAAACACCTCGCTCCGCGCCGTCTCAACATCGCGCACAAGTCCGTCGAGCGCCTGCTGGGCCTCGACCAGCGCCTCTTCTCGGCTCTGAAGCGTGGCGCCGAGTTCGTCCCGCTCGATGCCGCATCGCTGCGCCTCAGCGGCCTGGGCATCAAACTCACGGCGCGCGGGTTCCTGCCTCGCCTGCAAGTCCGCGACGTCCCGCGCCAACTCGGTCAAGGTGCCAGCCAGCGCCTCGACCTGCTGACTGTCAAATGCAATCTGTTGTTGCCGGCGCTCCACTGCCAACTCACGGGCGTGGGCAGCGTCTCGCGACTGCTTGGCCCCGCTCTCGGCCTCAGCCACTTCGATTTGGTAGCGCTCCCGCTCTCCCTCGACGACCGCCAACCGCGCCACCGCCTCCTCGTCGCGAGCACGCGCCTCCTCAAGGCTCCGTAGCGCCACGGCAATCGCCTCACGCAGCACGCCGTACCGCCGGGCAAAACCGACGGTCTCCCACCGCCGGAGATCGTCACGCAGCCGGCGATATCGCCGAGCCTTCGCGGCCTGCCGTTTCAGCGCGCGCCGCTGTTTCTCGACCTCGTACACAACGTCGTCCACGCGGGTCAAGTTTTGCCGGGCCGACTCAAGCTTCAATTCGGCTGACCGGCGCCGGCTCTTGTATTTCGTCACGCCCGCTGCCTCTTCAAGCAACTGGCGACGCTCCGTCGGACGGGCACCGAGAATCTGGCCGATCTTCCCCTGCTCGATGACCGCGTAGGCCTTGACCCCAACCCCTGAGTCCATCAGCAGGTCCTGCACATCGCGGAGCCGGCACACGCGCCCGTCGATCAAATACTCGCTCTCGCCCGATCGATACAACCGGCGACCCACTTCCACATCCCGCGTGATGAGCGGTAGCAGCCCATCCAACTCCCCGCCTTCAGTCCTCGGCGTCGCCGTCTCGTCGGCATTCTCACCATCGGAAGACCCGTCAGATTCTGACGCCACGACCGGATCCACACTGCCCACCGTTCCGGGGGCGGCAGTCACGTGAGCCAGAAACAGCTTCACCTCGGCGGTCCCGGTGGCTTTCCGCGAATCGCTACCGCTGAAGATCACGTCCTCCATCCGCTCGCCACGCAGGCTCTTGGCGCTTTGCTCGCCCAGCACCCACGTGATGGCGTCGATGACGTTGCTCTTGCCGCACCCGTTGGGGCCGACGATGGCCGTCACCCCGCCGTCGAAGGCGAGATTGGCCCGCTCTGGGAAGCTCTTGAACCCGGAAATTTCAAGATTCTGCAAACGCATGGATGTGGTGTCTCAGTGGCGTCCGCTACAGATGCGGACCGACGATCGCGACGGCGTCGGCGGGTAGACCGCCAGCACGCGCCGCCTGCGTGGGTGTATGCCGACCGCGTGACCTGGCCCGGTGCGCGGCATCCGCCGTACAAGAAAAGAGCCGCGCCACGCGGGATGGAACATCACCCGCGTGGCGGCCGGAAACACGTAGGGCAATGGGAATGAGCACAGGCCGACGAACGTGCGATGTCCCTATTGATCCGCAGCCACGGCGCCGGCGCCGCGTGAGACCCCGAGCAATCGCTGTGCCTCCGGGAACAGTGTGACCGCGAACTGCGCCTGCGGGTCGCTCGCGGTCAAGTTGCGTCTGGCCTCTTCGACGCTGAACAGTGCGAGGTCAATTTCGTAGTGCATCATCGCCCGGATGAACGCGTCCTCAGCCGCGAACGTTTCATCTTCAATGGTCAAGCCGCGCGACTCGAGATGCGCCCGGAACTCGGCCACCAACTCGTCGTCTACTTCGAAGCCCTGCGACACGAGAATCCGTCCCTCCGACCGTTTCTGAATCCGCGTATCGCCCTCAGCGGAGAACCGCTCAGCAAACGCCGCGAACTCCTGCCGTGCCGCGAGCACTCGGCCAAACGGGCCTGGATCGAACCCTTCAATCGGACCAGCGATGAAGTGATCCGGTTCCACGCCACCGCCGCCGAACACTTCACGACCACTATCCGTAAACCGCCGCTCGCTGATGGCATGTTCAGCCGGCTTCTGATCGCGGAACGAATACGTCAAATACTCGTCGAACACCTCGTCCCACGGCCGCTGGATCATTCGGCCACTCGGCGTGTAGTAGCGCGCGGTGGTCAACGCCAGCCCTGCCTCCTGGCTGACTCGATACACGGACTGCACGAGAGCCTTGCCGAACGTCGTCTCGCCGACGACCAGACCCCGGTCGTGGTCCTGGACCGCACCAGACACAATCTCGGACGCGCTGGCACTGTTCCGGTTCACCAGCACAATCAGCGGTATGTCGACGTGGTCGCCGTCTTCACGCGCGTGGTAGTCCTGGTCGGAGTTCTGTATCCGCCCGCGGGTATAGACGATCAGATCACCCTTGGGGAGAAATTCATTCGAGACGCGAATCGCCTGGTCCAGCGGACCTCCTGGATTGCCACGGATGTCCAGCAGGAGCTGCTCCATGCCAAGGTCGTCCAGCTTCGCGAGGGCTGCGCGCAGCTCGCTCGAGCTCGTTTCCGAGAAGTCCTGAAGACGCACGTAGCCCGTGGTCTCGTCAAGCATGAAAGAGCCCTGCACCGTCTGAATCGAGATCTCGTCGCGCTCCACCTCCAGGTCGATCAAGCCTTCATAGCCGCGGCGCTGAATCGAAATCTGCACCGTGCTGCCCTTCGGCCCTCGGAGCTGTTTGACGGCCTCGTCGCTGGTGATCCCCATCGCATCCGTGCCGGCAATCCGCGCGATGACATCGCCACGCCTCAGGCCCCGGCGAAACGCTGGCGATCCCTCAAAAATGTTCATGACGGTGATCCCACCGTCGATGACATTGATAGAAATGCCCAACCCGTAATAGCGACCCTCCTGGCGCTCCCGAAGCTGCGCATAGGACCTCGGGTCCATGAAGCTGGAGTGCGGGTCAAGGGTCTGCAGCATCCCGCCAATGGCTCGATACACGAGCTGCTCAGAATCGGCCTCGCCAACGTAGGTGTCTTCGATGGCGGCCAGCGCGGTGGTGAACGACTCGTAGTGCAAACTGAGGTTGTCTTGCCCCGCGAGCACGCGGCCGCCGAAGAGGCCCCCGAGCAACGCCGAAGTGATCACGACCACCACGGCCATCGTCAACGTTCGGTATCCGCGCATCCCGTTCATGGAGTCGATGGTACCAGAAATGGCTGTCACGTACCGACAAAGTTCGGCGCTTCGGGCCGACAAACGGCGGCCACTTCTGAGCCGCTCCGCCTGCGTCCCTGACGACCCCAGCGCGGTGCGCGGCCCCCTTGACGAGCGTCGCGCCCCTCACGGGGGCCAACGACAACACCTTCAACAAATATAAATAGCTTATTCGCAACAACTTACCAGAACACAACCGCTCTTGAGCGCTTGACCGTCAGGTCTCCAGGTTTCTATAATGGACCTGCGCGTCATCGTGACGGCCCAGAACTTGGGCTTGCACGACGCATCGTCCGTCACCGTGACCGAGTGCCCGGTGGCGCCGCAGCACGAGACGGACAACGAGCAGAGACACGACAGGCATTGAAGGAGCCGCGATCATGCTAGATTCGATCGGAATGTCGGAGTTGCTCATCCTCTTGGTAGTCGCGTTAATTGTGTTCGGACGCCGCGGCGGGACTACACCACCAGACGCACAGCGGGCGGACGCACGACAGGTATTGAAGGAGCAGCGACCATGCTAGGTTCGATCGGGATGTCAGAGTTGCTCATCATCTTCGTGATCGCGTTGATTGTGTTCGGCCCCCGCAAGTTGCCGGAGCTTGGTCGATCGCTTGGTAAGAGCCTCGGCGAGTTCAAGCGAGCATCGAACGATCTGCGCAACACCCTCGAAGAAGAGATCCACGTCGAGGAGCAGGTCACCAAGACCCCGCCGGCCCCTGCCGTGGCCACTGCACCGGTCACAGCCGCGGCCGATCTGCATCAGGACGACGACCCGCATCAGGATCAGGCGGGCAATATCTAGCCCAGGTCGTCCACGTTAACGATTGCGTCGGCGCGATCACTCGCCGGCGACCGCGTCTCGTCGCGTCCGATCACACGCGACAGCGCTGAATCGCTCACACATACGAGCCGCCTCTCAGCTGCGCGAGCGGAGGGTCGCACTAACCCGAGTCGCGCGAACCTGGCCCCCTAGCAATGCCCGCTCTCCCAGTTCCCGGCCACCTCGATCCGGATCACGAAGAGCCGAACGACGAGGCGCTCGACGAGGACGGCTCCGGAGGCCGGATGTCCTTCCTCGACCATCTGGACGAGCTCCGGAAGCGTCTGGTGGTCTCGGTCAGTTCGGTTCTGATCGGCTTCGTGTTGGCCTTCGCGTTCATCGAACCAATGGTCCAGTTCGTCATGGAGCCGTTGGTCGCGCTCCTACCGGATCCAGACACCGGCTTCATCTACACTGAGCCAACTGAAGCGTTTTTTCTTTACATTAAGGTTGCGGCTGTTGTTGGACTGATTCTGGCGATGCCGGTCGTTCTCCTGCAGTTTTGGCGGTTCGTCGCTCCTGGCCTGTACGGTCACGAGAAGAAGTTCGCGATCCCGTTTGTCACGATGTCGACCTTCTTCTTCGTCGGCGGGTGCCTCTTCGCTCACTATTTTCTCTTCCCCGTGGCCTGGGAATTCCTTGGCGGATTCTCAACTGAGTTGATGACGTTTACGCCCAGGATCGCCCCCACGTTTTCGCTCTACATCCGACTCGTGCTCGCATGTGGCGTTGTCTTTCAGATGCCGACGCTGGTGTTCTTCACCGCCCGCGTCGGGTTGGTCAACGCCAAATTCTTGGTGCGCAACACGAAGTACGCGATTCTGATTATCTTCATCGTCGCCGCCGTCCTGACCCCAACCGGTGACCCGGCAACGCTGACATTGATGGCCGCCCCCATGGTCGTGCTGTACGGCCTGAGCATCATCATTGCGTGGGTTGTCGCGCCCCGACGAACGTCAGAGGATAGCTAGCGAGAAGAGGCCCTCAGGCCCTGCTTCGTTGACTTGAATCGACACCCTGCCTATGATTCGGTGAACGTAGATATGTCGCGTCGTGTGCTATTTGGAGGGTAGATCCGCAATGAAACAATTCCGTAACTCGGCCGCGCTGGCCGCCTGCCTGTGTCTTCTCGCAACCGGCGTTGCGTCAGCACAGGATTCCGATAGCCGACCGGCCAATACGACGTGGTTGGGAGACACGGGACTGTGGTTCGTGCCGACCGGTGAAGTGTTGCCAAGCGGCAAGTGGTCTGTGAGCGGCTATCGCGCCAATATCGATCGCGAGCAGGGGCTCAGCGACGTCAGCCACTTCGTCGGCACGTTCGGCTACGGCATCAGCGAGCGGGCCGAATTCTTCGGGTCCGTGCGCGCAGACACCCGTATCAGACGCGCGACGCGACCACTGTTCGACCCAACCGACACCGTCAATGGTGGGGTGCTCATCGATTACCCGAAGGCAACCGACTTCTGGAATGACGACCACTTCGGAGACGTGCTCGTTGGGGCGAAGTTCAACCTCATGTCGGAATCGAGGATGGCACCGGCCGCCGTGGCCCTTCGCGGCGTCGTCAAGATCCCAACCGGTGACGAGGACGCCGGCAAGAGCAGCGGCGCGGCCGATGTGATGGTCGACCTCATCGTCAGCAAGAATATCCAGGAACGCGTGGAACTCGCCGCCTTTGGTGGCTTTCTTGTCCGCGGTGCGCCAACGGGCGTCGACCTCGGCAATAGCATCCGTTGGGGCGTGGGCGCCGGGTTCCCGACCACCAGCGCGCTGCGCGTCATCACCGAGCTGCACGGGGACGTGCCGCTCTCAGACGACGTCACGCTGTCGTCGCCACTTACTGGTATCGACGGCTCTTTGTCCGCGCTGGTCTCGGCTGTCAGCACACCGGTCGACTTCATGGTCGGGCTGCAGTGGCAGTCTGCTGCCGGTATGTTCATCGGCACGGGGCTGAGTTACGCCATCAACCAGGACCGCGGACTCATTGGCACCACCGGCAATGTGCTGGGACTGCAGGTGCGGCTCGGGTATCACCCAGGCGTCACCCGATATGTGGAACCTGCGGCGCCGGAACCGGCAGCGCCTCGGCCCGACCCTCCAGCCAACCGGCCTCCCACGGTCGAAGCGATGTGTGACCCCTGCGAAGTCGCGCCGGGCGAGACGTCAACGGTCACCGTCAACGCAAATGATCCGGATGGCGATCCCCTGACGTACCGCTGGGCCGCTCCCACCGGCACGCTGAGCCCGAGCGACCAAATGACCAGCACCTGGACCGCGCCGTCCGCGGATGGTCCGGTCCCGGTCACCGTGACCGTGGACGACGGTCGGGGTGGTACTGCTTCGGATACGACCACGATTCGAGTCGTCTCGCCGCCGCCACCGCCAGCGCGTGAGTATGCCTTTGAGGATGTGCACTTCGACTTCGATCGATACACGCTACGTCCGGGCGCCGTCAGGATTCTCGACGAGGCCATCGCGGCGATGAACGAAGACGACTCATTGGGTCTCACGCTCGAGGGGCATACCTGCAACATCGGCACCTCTGAATACAATCAGGCTCTCGGGGAACGTCGCGCGAACTCGGTGCGCGACTACATGACCAGCCGCGGCATTAACGCGAGTCGGTTGCAGCCCGTCACCTTTGGTGAGGAGCGCCCGATGCATGACAACGCTCGCGAGGAGACGCGCCGCCTCAACCGACGCGCCGCCCTCGTCGTGCGCCTCCAGTAGCAGAGCAATCTGCGCGACGGCCACCGGGACCAGTCCGGTGGCCGTCGTGTCGTTGTTCCGCCACTCCTCTACGTTCGCCCCCCAACGCAGGTCCGTCCGGTTAGGAACAGCGCGGCCGTCCACGCGATCTGGTGGACGGCCCTCAGTGATGTTGAGCGTCGCTTGGGCGGAGGTAGACCAGCACCCGCTGTGCTTCCCGCACAGAGCCCCTAGTAGGACTTGGCGAAGTAGGCGTCGACCTTGCCTGGTGCGCCGCACTGGATGCAGGTGCCAGACGCGGGGGGGGGGGCCAGCGGGATGTTTCTGATGGTCGCTTGGGTGGCGGTCTTGATGAGCGTCTCGCATTCGCCCGACCCGCACCACGGGGCCACCACGTAGCCAGGGCGGCCTTCGAGGCTGGTGACGAATTCGGCACGGTCGGTTGTCTTCAGCGTGTGCTCGTCGCGGAACATCGTGGCGCGCTCCAGCAGCGCCAACTGGATGACGTCCAGGAGACCGACGACATGCGCGGCCAGGCCGTCCATTGGCGTCGGCAGCTTCTCACGCGTGTCGCGGCGCACGAGCATCACCTGCTCGTTCTTGATGTCGCGGGGGCCAATCTCGAGGCGCAACGGGACACCACGCATCTCCCATTCCGCATACTTCCAGCCCGGCGAGTGCTCGTCCCTGTCGTCGAGCATCACGCGCACACCACCCTGCTCCAGCTCAGCCTTGATCCGCTCGGCGTGGGGCAACACGGTTTCGCGCCAGTCGCCGCGAGGAATCGGCACGATGACCACTTGATAGGGGGCAATCCGCGGCGGCAGGATGAGCCCGCTGTCGTCACCATGGGTCATGATGACTCCACCAATGAGGCGGGTACTCACGCCCCAGGAGGTCTGCCACCCGTACTCCACCGTCTTGTCGCGCCCCTGGAAGGTGATGTCGAACACCTTGGCGAAGTTCTGACCCAGATTGTGCGAGGTCCCCGCTTGCAGCGCTCGACCGTCCCCCATCAGCGCCTCGATGGAGTACGTCTTCGTGGCTCCGGCGAATTTTTCACTCTCGGTCTTTTCGCCTTCGAGTACCGGCATCGCCAGTTCGGTCGCCGCGAATTCCTTGTAGACGCCGAGCATCTTCAGCGTCTCCTCCTGGGCCTCCTCCGCGGTCTCGTGAACGGTGTGCCCCTCTTGCCATAGAAACTCGCTCGTGCGCAGGAACGGGCGGGTCACCTTCTCCCAGCGCACCACGTTGGCCCACTGATTGATCAAGACCGGCAGATCACGCCACGACTGGATCCACTTCGAGTACATCGTGCCGACGATCGCCTCTGACGTGGGGCGGACGACAAGCCGCTCCTCCAGCTTTTCCTCACCACCGTGAGTCACCCAGGCGACCTCTGGCGCAAACCCCTCTACGTGCGCGGCCTCCTTCTTCAGCAGGCTCTCCGGAATGAACATGGGGAAGTACGCATTTACGTGACCGGTCTCCTTGATACGACGATCGAGCGCCTGCTGTATCAGCTCCCAGATGGCATAGCCGTACGGCCGGATCACCATGGTGCCCTTGACGGGGGAGTAGTCGGCCAATTCAGCGCGACGGACGACATCCGTATACCAGCGCGAGAAGTCGTCCGACCTGGGAGTGATTTCTTTGACGAACGCCGCAGCCTTGTCCGACATCAGTGTGGGTCCTCCGACCGAAAAATTGCTGTTATCCTACCACTCGGCCATCAGCGGCTAGCGGTCCAGGAACAGGTCCTTCGAACGACATCCCATGCATCCGACGCGGATCGACGTTAAAAGCTCCAGTCGTACCTACCCGGTCTTCGTCTCGCCCGGCATAGCCGGTGACTTGACGCGGTGGCTCGCCGACGCCGGTGTAGGCGAGCGCCGATTGATCGTCTCGAGCCCCACCGTCTGGGCGCACCACGGCGAGACCGTGGCGGCGGCGCTTCCAGGAGTCGTTCACCTGCTTGTGCCGGACGGGGAACGCGCAAAAAACCACAGGACGCTCAGCCGCGTCTACGAATGGTTGATTGAGACCGGGGCGGACCGGTCCTCCACGGTCATCGCGGTCGGCGGCGGCGTCATTGGCGATACCGTCGGCTTCGCGGCGGCGTCGTATCTACGAGGCGTCGACCTCGTGCAGGTGCCCACCACCTTGTTGGCACAAGTTGACAGCGCGGTCGGAGGGAAGGTCGGAATCAACCACGCGCTCGGAAAAAACCTGATCGGTGCCTTTCATCCGCCCGTGGCAGTCATTGCCGACCCCACGCTACTCGAGACGCTTCCCAGGCGGGAGCTGCGGGCCGGGCTCTATGAAGTGGTCAAGTATGGGGTCATTGCCAGCCGGCCGCTCTTCGAACGGATCGTCTCCGACCTGCCCCGGATCTTCGCCTGCGAGTCTGAGGTCATGACCGCGATCGTCGCCGAATCGTGTCGTATCAAGGCGGACGTCGTGGCGGCCGACGAACGCGAAGGGGACCGCCGGCGAGTGCTGAACTACGGGCACACGGCGGGGCACGCCTTGGAAGCGGTTACGCGATACCGGCGCCTGCGTCACGGCGAGGCGGTCGCTTACGGCATGCTGGTCGCGGCGCATCTCGGAGTCGGTCGTGGCCTCCTCGACAAGGCAGACCACGCGGCGCTCGCGGCGCTGATAGGCCGCATGGGGCCACTCCCATCGGTGACGGACCTGCCGGCAGCCGACGTGCTCGCGGCCATGCAGCGTGACAAGAAAGTGGTCGCGGGGCGACTGCACATGGTGCTGCCCAAGGGTCTCGGCGACACCGTCATCGTGGACGACGTTACGGAGAAAGAGATCCGGCGAGCACTCCGCACCATCGGCGTTCGCTAGTCCCGGCGCCTTCGCGCGTACCGCGCCCGCGACTCAAGAGTCAGACGCGGAGGGCTCGAGTGGGGTGTCTGGGGCAACGCCCGGTCTACGTCTCGATACCGTATTCCTGCATCTTCACAACTAGCGCGCGGTGGCTGATCTGCAGGGCATCGGCCGCACGACCCGTGTGGCTCCCAGCGTCCTGCAACGCAGCGGCGATCTTCCGGCGCTCGACCTCGTCCAACGCACGACGTGACGCATCCGCCAGACTCTCCGACAGGTCAATCGCGTCCCATGGGTCGGCCACTGGCCTCTCTACCGCTCCCGTGTCGAGGCTAAGGTCGGCGGGTAGAAGCTCAGGGCCTTCGCACATGATGACGGATCGCTCGATACAGTTCTGCAACTCCCGCACGTTCCCCGGCCACGCGTAGGACACCAGGTGATCTTCGGCAGCGAGCGAGAGACGCACGAGAGGCCGCCCGAGATCGGCGCAGACCTTCACCAGGAAAAACCTCGCGAGCAGAGGCACGTCCCCCATGCGGTCACGAAGTGGAGGAATTTGAATCGGAAACACCGACAACCGGAAGAACAGGTCTTCCCGAAACAGACCGGCTGCGACGCGTGCCCGAAGCTCGCGGTTGGTCGCGGCCACCTGTCGCACGTCGACCGTAATCGACTTCGTGCCTCCAACTCGCTCAAACGAGCGGAGTTCCACCGCCCGGAGAATTTTGTCTTGCAGGCCGCCTGTCAGATCGCCAATCTCGTCCAAGAACAGGGTCCCGCCATC
>CAWWAF010000096.1:0-14192 GCA_963934795.1 uncultured bacterium | reverse complement strand
CCCTCCGTCAGGCCGTGCCCGGCTGGCCGGCGGCCGTCGTGCCAACTCACGAGCGGGCGTCGAGTACTATCACTGCCAAGCTGGACAATCAGACGCTCACGAGGTCTGCCCCCGACTCACGACCCGACGACCAGGAGGAACCGCCCATCATGACGGACCAGCCACGCATCCTCGCCTTCGCGGGAAGTGCGCGTAAAGACTCGTTCAATGTGAAGCTGGTGCACATTGCCGCGGCGGGTGCCAGAGCCGCGGGGGCGGAGGTCACAGTACTCGACCTGAATGACTTTCCGATGCCACTGTTCAACCAGGACCTGGAGGCGACCGATGGTCCGCCGCCGCAGGCCAGCAGGCTCAAGGAGATCATGCGCGCTCACGGCGGCTTGCTCATTGCCTCTCCTGAGTACAATAGCTCGATCTCGCCGTTGCTCAAGAACACCATCGATTGGGTGTCCCGACCCGCCGACGGTGAGCAAATGCTCGCGGCGTACCAGGGTAAGGTGGCCGGTCTCATGAGCGCCTCGCCAGGGCGACTGGGTGGATTGCGAGGGCTCGTGCACCTGCGATCGATTCTGTCGAACATCGGTGTGCTCGTCATTCCTGACCAGGTCGCGGTGGGCGAGGCTGGTGCCGCGTTCGATGACAGCGGAGACCTGGTGGATAACCGGCGACGCGCATCCGTTCAGGGCGTGGGACGCACCGTCACCACTTTAGTTGGCTGGAACCGCTGAGCAGGACCAACAAGGAACACTGATGACGATCTATCACGGAGCCACGTCGTACGCGCTCGTCGCGCTAGCCGCCACTGCCGCACTATCCGGGTGCACCGGAACCGAGGCGCAGCGCGAGCCGGACCCGCCGGCCGCCGCGGCCGCTCCTCCACCGGCGAGCAGCAACCTCTATGCCGGTTCGCCCTACCTTGGCGACCTGCGCAACAGCCTGGTCTATGGCGAGATCTGGGAGCGGCCGCAGCTCTCAAAGCGAGACCGGAGCCTCATCACCGTCGCCGTGCTCCAAGCGTTGGTCCGCGATGAGTTGGAGTTGCACGTGCCGCGAGGACTCGACAACGGGCTCACACCCGAGGAAATCTCAGAGATCATCCTCCACGTCACCTTCTATGCCGGATGGCCCACCGGGGTCCAAGCCTCGCTCACCGCCGCCAGTGTCTTCGAGGACCGTGGTCTCTCGCTCGGCCCGTTGGCTCGCGCGCCCACGGCGACGAACCAGCCGGACACCCCCGCCGCCGCCAGCGGGGCCTACGCCGCGGTGCCGCGTCTGGGCGAACTGCGGAACAGTCTGCTCTACGGCGACATCTGGGAACGGCCTCAGCTATCAAAACGAGACCGGAGCTTGGTGACCGTGGCCGTCACGCAAGCGCTCTATGCGACGAGCGAGCTACGCACACACATCGGGCGGGCGCTCGACGAGAACGGCGTCACGCCACAGGAAATCTCCGAGGTCATCCTCCACGTGACCTTCTATGCCGGCTGGCCCAAGGCGGTCAATGCCGGGCGGCTCGCAGCCGAAGCCTTTGAAGCACGTGGCGTATCGTTCGCCGACCTCGAGTAGAACGCGGCCGACGGTTAGGGCAGCGCGAACGCGATCAGCTCGCCCGGGTGGGTGCCGGCACCCACCGCCAGCACGAGATACTGCCGTCCATCGAGCAGGTAGGTCATGGGCGACCCGGTCTGCGCGGCCGGTATCGGCACGGCCCCCAGTTCTTCACCAGTCGCCTTGTCGTAGGCGCGGACCATGGCGCCGCGTTCGCCTGACGGCATCGTGACGGTGCCGCCCTCGCCGCTGATGACCAGCGTCTGCGTGGTCAGTGTGCCAATGCCGCCGGAACTGCCACCGGCCCCGCCGGTGCGACCAGTGCGCGGAATGTCGAGTCCCCGTAGCGATGGATGGTTCCTCACCCGGTCCGGCGTGTCACCATGCGCCACCTGCCACACGATCTCCCCGGCATTCAGGTCGATGGCCGTGATACGCCCCCAGGGCGGCCGGAGGAGCGGGAGCCCCCGCACGGTCAACGGCCGTCCTCGGCCGTTCACGTACTCCATGTCCGATCGCTCCGGATCGGGGTTGACGAGCCCGACCGACCGGGTCAGCGTGTGCGAGTACACATACATGATGCCGGTCTCGGGGTCGTAGGACCCACCCGGCCAGTTGGCGCCATTCGGCACAAACAGCGTGCCAAGCAGACCATCCTCCCCTGCCGCGATCGGCGGCGTGAAGACCGGTCCGGTCCGATACTGCGACACGAACTCCAGGGCCTCGGCCTTCAGCTCGGGTGTGAAATCGATCAACTCGTCGACGGGAAAGCCCTGACGTTCGAACGGAGGTGGCTTGGTCGGAAACGGCTGCGTCGGCGAGTACCACTCCCCTGGGACGGTACCAGCCGGCACGGGGCGTTCCTCGATGGGCCACACCGGTTCGCCGGTAAGGCGATCGAACACGTAGACCCAGCCTTGCTTGGTCGGCTGCGCCACCGCCTGAATCTCGCGCCCATCGACGGTGATGTCTACCAGAATCGGCGGACAGGGCACGTCGTAGTCCCAGATCGGATGGTGCACGAACTGAAAGTGCCAGCGACGCTCGCCGGTCTCGACGTCTACCGCCACCAGACTCTCGCCAAAGAGGTTGTCGCCCGGGCGATGTCCGCCGTAGTAGTCGCCGGTGGGAATTTCCACGGGCAGATAGGCCAGCCCCAGTTCGGGGTCCACCGTCATATTGGTCCAGACGCCGGTGTTGCCGGTGTAGACCGCCGAGTCGCTTAGCCAGGTGTCACGCCCGTACTCCCCGGCCGTGGGGATTGTGTGGAAGATCCACCGTCGTTCGCCGGTGCGCACGTCAAACCCGCGAATGTAGCCCTTCACGTTCTCGCGGCTTGGCGGGGCGCTGCCCGCGCGGTGCGCGGCCCCGACAATGACCACGTCGCGAGCGACCGTGGGCGCACCGTTCCACCCGACCTCGCCAGACAGCAGGTCGATAGCCTGGTCGTTGTCTTGCTTGAGGTCGACGACGCCGTCGACACCGAACGTCGGCACCCGCCGACCCGTCCCGGCGTCGAGCGCCACAAGCTGATAGCCGATGGTCACGACGTAAATACGCGCGTCACCCGCCCCGTCGGTCCAATAGCCGACCCCGCGCCCCGACATGCGGCGAATCGCGTTGCCGGCCCGCTCACCTTCGTCGATGCGATACAACCACAGGAGTTCCCCCGTCGCCCCGTCCAGGGCCACCACATCGCGGCGGCTTCCGGCCGTGGCATACAAGACTCCGTCGACCATGAGCGGCGTAGTCTGGTAGTTGAAGTCTGGCGAGGGGCCGAAATTCACCGCACTGAATCGCCACGCGACCTCGAGCTCGTTGAAGTTGTCGCCATCAATTTGGTCGAGGGCCGCATACCGCGTACTGCCCAGATCACCACCATAGGTTGTCCACTGTCCGTCGACCGCGCCCTGCTGGGCCGACAGCTCGGTGGCCCCGCACGACAGCGCCAGCACGACCAACAGCGACCACGCGACTCGTCTCATTCCTTATCCCCCACCACGGTGTTCCCGAGCATGCGAGCAGTCTCGCACAGTCGTTGTCCGGGGCCAACCGGTCCGGCGACGGTTTGCGACCGCGGCGGCTTCATGATTGAATTCGTGCGTGATGAAGATGTCTCCCGTGAAGAAGCGTCCACGCTGGCTCACGTCCCCGAGCCCGGCCGTGTTGGCCGCCGTCGGCGTCGTCACGGCCCTCGCCGTTGGCCTCGGGGTCAGGACGGTCGGCGCGGCCGCGATCGGTGTCAGCGGTACGCTGGCCGGCGCGGGTACAAGGGTCCAGGCGCGATCGAACTGGGACGGGATCTACACCGAGGCCCAGGCGCAGCGTGGCGAGCCACTCTACGAGACGTCTTGCGCCGAGTGCCACGGGTCCGATCTGGCGGGACTTGAAATGGCACCGGGCCTGCTCGGTGGCGAGTTCGCCTGGAACTGGAATGGACTCACCATGGGCGACCTCTTCGAGCGGGTCCGGGTCTCCATGCCGCAGGCGGATCCCCGCAGCGTCAGCCGAGCCGACAAGGCCGACATCCTGGCCTACCTGCTCGCAGCCAATGGCTTTCCGGCCGGCGACGCCGAGCTGGGCAGTCGCACGTCCGCGCTGCGTGGAGTGAGCTTCCTCGCCGAGCAACCCTGACGGTCACCAGGCAGGACATGCGCACACCGCACCAGCCGCCGTTTCGACGTGTGCCGGTCGGCCTGCTACTCCTGACCCTGGCGTGCACCCCCGCGTCGCAGCTGCCGCACACCGCTGCGACGGCGACGTGGTTCGAGGGCGCCACCCTCATCGATGGCGCCGGTGGTGAGCCCCTCGCGGGCGCGGCCTTCTTGGTCGAAGACGGCCTGTTCACGTGGGTCGGCCGTACGGAAGAGCGGGACGCGCCAGCCGGTGCCCTCCGAGTCGACCTGCACGGCAAGACGGTCATCCCCGCGCTGATCGATGCGCACCAACATATCGGCTTGACCGACGTCAAAGCCGGCACGACCCATCAGGACCACTACACGCGGGCGAACCTTGTTGAGCATCTTGAACGGTTCGCCTATCACGGCGTTGCCGCCACGATGAGCCTCGGACTCGAGGCCGACGAAACGCTCGCATTCGCGCTCCGAGACGAACCGATCCCCGGGGTGGCGCGGTTCCTCACCTCCGGACGCGGCATCGCCGCGACCACGACGGCAGGTCCCCAACAGCCGTACCGCCTTGGCATTCCGCGCGGAGCACGCAGCCCAGTCGAGGGACAGACGGCAGTCCGTGAGCTGCAGTCCCACGGCGTGGAACTGGTCAAGATTTGGGTCGACGATCGCGGGGGGAGGGTGCCGAAACTGGCGCCCGAGGTCTACCGGGCGATCATCAACGACGCGCATGCCCGGAACATGCGGGTGGTAGCCCACGTGGGGACCACGAGCGCCCTCGAAGACGCGAAAGAGCTTCTTCGGGCCGGCATCGACGGATTCGCCCACACGGTGCGTGACCGCGATGTCGACGACGAGTACCTGGCACTCGTGCGACAGCGGGTCGGCGTCTGGTCCACCCCCAACCTGCCAGGATCGCCAGTGACGCTCGCCGACCTGCCGTGGCTCGCCGAGACGCTGCCGCCGTTCGAGGTGGAGGCGCTTCGCGCGCACGCCGAGCGGCTGGCCGTCGAGGGCCCCGGCGAACTGTTCGAGCTGCAATGCCGAAACCTCTCGCGGAACCGCGAGGCGGGCATGGTGATCGGCATGGGGACTGACTCAGGGACGAGCGTGGCGTGGACCACACACACCGAACTGCGGGACATGGTGTCGTGTGGGCTCAGCCCCATGGAGGCCATAATGGCCGCCACGCGGGTGAACGCACAGTTGCTGCGCCTCGATGACCTAGGCGGAGTCGCCGCTGGGAAGAGCGCCTCTTTTGTGGTGCTCGACGCCAACCCCCTCGCGGACATCACGAACACACGCCGCATTGCTGATGTGTATCTGCGCGGCGACCGGGTCGACCGCGAGGCACTCCGAGACCGGTTTCTGGAGGGCATCCAGTAACCGCTCTTGCGGCTCGTGGGGCCTCGCCATCTGCTAGACGACAGAGTCAGGCGGCACGTCGAACGTCCGAACAACATCTGGCCATGTCACAAAACCGAGCAAATGGGTGGACAGCTCGGCTCGACGTTCGCCCTCAAGGTGCGGGAAGCTCCCCACCAACGTGTCTGCCGCGTGGGCCAGCGCGGCAGCGCCGTCGGCTTCGCTCTCGACCGCCAACATCACCCCGAACTGTCTGTCCCCGGCAAGCTCCTGCGCCGCTTCGACGTTGCGCCACAACCGGCTACGTTGGGGGAACCACACCGTCGACGGCGACGCCGGTTCGGCCCCTTGGCCCTCAACGAAGAGCACGGCCGTCTCGCTGATCAGGCAACAGTCGACGCGAGAGAACCCTTCGAACGCCCACCACTTCTTGCGGCCCCGCTGCGCCAGTCGCTTCCCGAGTTGCCTCAGGCCCTCGTCCCTCGCATCGCTGACAAGGTCTGCCTCCCCGGAAAACAACTTGCCACGCCAGCGCCGCGAGTCAGCGCCCTTCGCGCCAAAGGTGGCCGCGTCCGCAACCTCCATCAGCTGTGGGTTGTCGAGCAACCAGCGCAAGAACACAGCCGGCGGAGCGACCGCGCGCTGGTAGACCGTGCCCTGACGGGCCCCGCGAGCGGCCGGCGCCTCGGAGGCGAGCAGGGCCGTCGCCTCGGGCGGCGGCGGGACATCTGTGTCGGGCCGCGTGAGGGCCGCCATCTCCCACAACCCAGCCACCCACGCCGGTGCCTTCTCACTCCGGTCCAGCAGCGTATCGAACACCCGCCGCACTCTCGTCATCTCGCGGTCGCCGTTGTTCACGTGTTCTGGTCTCCCCAATGGGTCCTTGAGCCTCTCGGCACAGAGCGCCGGTCTTGACGACGTCCTTCCGACCTGATCAACCGTCCGACCCACGATGGTCTGGCGCCGCCCAGTTGCCTCAGCTCGCTGGATTTGTGGCGAAGACCGTCAGCTCAGTCGTGAACCCGCGGTCATCCATCTCTATTACCGCTTTCACCATGTGGGCGATGTCCTCAGACTGAAGCTTTGACGGGTGATCGGTCTGCTCGAACCCCGCCGCGCTAGCGAAGTCGGTGATGACCTCGCTCGGGTTGATCTGCATCACGCGTACGTTGTGCTTACGCAATTCGGCTCGCCAGCACTCGGTCATGCCACGAAGCGCGAACTTACTCGTCATATAGGCGGTGCCACCCGCCGCGCCCCGGAGGGACGCGGTGGACGCAATATTGACGATGTTTCCGCGGTTCCGTGCCACGAAGAGCTTCGCCGCTTCGCGCCCCATCAGCATGGCACCGGTCACGTTCGTCGCGATGACCCGCTCGAAGCTGGCCTGGTCCATCTCGACCAGTGGCTTAAAGACGCCCACTCCTGCGTTGTTGATGAGCATGTCGAGGTCACCGAACGCCGCGAGCAATTCCTGGTAGGTCCGTTCGACGTCGGCCTCCTGTGCCACGTCGGCCTGGATCGCGTGCGCGCCAATGGCCTCCGCCGTCCGCTCCAGTTTCGCCCGATCACGACCGGTAATGGCAACCTTCGCTCCAGCTCCGATAAGCGATTCCGCAATCGCCCGACCGATGCCGGCACTGCCGCCCGTGACGAGCGCAATCTTGTCTGTGAGGTTCATATGGCGGTCAGTGTACCGCAGCGTCGAGCACCCCGCGGGCCGGCGTTCACCGGATACGGGCCGTCGGATGCCACTCCACGCTCTTTGCATCCGCCGCGAAGCAGTGCCGCCCAGCGGAGTGCCGCCAAAATTCACGACCGTCGGGGGAGGTCGTTTCTGTGTCGAAATGCGCGCACAGTTCGAACGCCGTGGTGGACAGGATGCGATAGGCGTACCGACCCGTCGTCAGAGGGTCATCGAGGCTGACAAGGTCGCCGCCAGCCCCTGCGAGCGCGTCCAGAGACGGCGGCAACCGCCCCTGACGGGTCCATTACAGGTCGACTCCGTCGGCGATGCGACGTAGGTCCTCGACCCGACGCTGGTCGAGGCGGCGGTCGCGTTCCGACGCGGGCGACCCCGCAAACCACAGGCCCAATGCGACCGAGAGCCCGACGACCAAGACCACCGCGACACCGACCACCGTCGACCGCGACCTGCCCGTCACGACTGACCCTCCTGCTCGTCTCGGCGCAGATCTGAGAGGTAGTACCAGGAGGCCGTGGCACCGGAATAGGAAATTCCACCTCGGCGTAGCTCGCGAGCGCGCCGCGCACGTCACCGGCTGCCCATCCGGCCCCACGTAGGACCTCTCCGATGCTGCCGCGCGTTGCACCACTCGCCAGACCGTCTCGTACGAATCGCGCCAGCTCCTCGTTCACTGCCATGGTGCCTCCTCACTCAGACTCGCGATGCCGGAACCGGGTCATCCAGTTTCCGTGTGACTGTGCGCACGACCTCGACCGCCTCCTCGAGATCGCGCCTCGGCAGGTCGGCGGCGATCACCGCCGCCCACTCTTCGCCTAGCGCCGTCAACTCCGCCTCGATCTGTTCACCTTTGGGTGTCAGACGCAGAAGCGGCGACCGCGCATCGTCTGGGTTCGGGTCAAGCCGCAGGATGCCGTCCTTCGCGAGCAGGTCCGCCACCCGCTGCACGCTCTGCCGCGACATACCCATGCGACGTGCAATCTGCGGGACGGTGCGGGTCGCTTCCGGCACCGCCCCAATCACCTGCCAACGCGCCTGCGACTGCCCGACCGGGGCTGTCAGCGCCGCGCCGTGACGCAACAAGGCGCCGTTGAGTCGAAAGACCTCGAGCACCAGCTGCCGGAGCGCCTGACCACTTCGTGTCGGGCTCATGAGTGCTTCCCGCCGAATGATCGGAGCGCGGGGTCAAATAGATTTAATGACATAACGACACGATTGCCTTCACGAGACGCGGCCCGGCGGCTGGTCCCAGAGACACCGGGTAAACACGCTCGCGATCGAAGTCGTAAACGGACCAGAATAGGCAAGTGAGCAGCCTGACAACGGTGGGGAGCAGACTATTGAGGCACGCACGCAGCACCAACGTTCGGTCATTCATCGTCACGGCGGCGTCCGCGCTCGCCGTCGTGGTCGGCACCGCGGGGGGGGCTGAGGCCTCGGAGAACTGGCCTCAGTGGCGCGGCCCGAACCTCGACGGCACGACCACCGAGACGGGTCTCCCCACAACGTGGAGCGCGACAGACAACGTCGCGTGGACGCTGGAGGTGGCTGACGGCTCGTGGACGGGCGCCACACCGATCGTCTGGGAAGACACTATCTTCCTGAATGTGTCGTATCTAGCGCGCACCGCCAGCGGGGGATTTGGCGGTCGAGGACGGGGGCGCGGACGGCCGCGTGGCGGCGGGGCGGGCCGCCCCCGCGGCGATCAACCCCAGGGCGGGAGCGCCCCACCACCGGTGGCGCCGGTCACCCAGACCACGGAAGCGACGACTCAGCGCGTCGAACTGTGGCGTGTGAATCGTCGGGATGGGTCGGTGATCTGGAAGCGACATCTCAGCGACGACGACCGCCAGCAGCGCAAACAGAACATGTCATCTCCCTCACCCGTCACCGATGGCGAACACGTGTGGGTCATGACCGGCACCGGCTGGTTACGCGCCTTTGACTTCGATGGCAATGAGCTCTGGTCGCGCAACATCTCAGACGATTACTGGAGCTTCGGTCTGAACTGGGGATTCGCGTCGTCTCCGCTCCTGCACGAGGATGCGCTGTATGTGCAGGTCCTCCACGGCATGCGCACGGACGACCCGTCGTACGTGCTCCGGATCGACAAGATGACCGGCGACACGGTCTGGATGGTCGAGCGTCCCACCGAGGCGCAGCGCGAGTCGCCTGACTCGTACACCACACCCGCCCTGTTGCAGTACGACGGCACGACGGAGCTTGTCCTGACGGGCGGCGACGTCGTCACCGGCCACGACCCGGACACCGGCGCCGAGCTCTGGCGCGCGAACGGACTGAACCCGCGCAACAACGGAGCCTACCGACTGATCGCGTCACCCCTGATTGTCGGCGAGGTCATCATTGCGCCGACACGGGTACGACCGATGCTGGCCCTGCAGGCCGGAGGCCGTGGAGACATCACGGCGTCGCATCGCATCTGGTCGTTCGACGACGGGCCGGACGTACCAACCCCGGTCTCTGACGGCGAGTTGCTCTATGTGGTGCAGGACAACGGCGTGGTGCACGCCCTGGACATGACGAGCGGAGACACGGTGTACACCGATCAGCGTATCGAGCCAGGCACCTACAGCGCCTCACCTATTTTGGCTGACGGCAAGATCTATGCGACGAGCGAAGACGGCATGACGACCGTCTACCGGGCCGGTCGTGAGTTCGAGATTCTGGCCACGAATTCACTGCCGGGCTATACCCTGAGCACCCCCTCTGTTTCAGCGGGGCATTTCTACATCAGGGCCGGCAGCACGCTCTACGCGATTGGGGAGAGCGGAAATTAGCGGGAGAGGGCAAATAGTTCGCTGACGCTGTTGACGAACAGCACGCCGTTGGCGGCGATCGGAGCACCATAGACAGCGCTTCCGATATTCGGCTCCGCCAGTTTCTCCAACTCGCGGCCGGCGCGAAGGACGACGACGTCGCCGTCCTCGTCACCGAGGTAGACCTTGTCGTCGACGACCAACGGCGACCCCCACACCGCCGAGAAGGTGTCATACACCCACAGCTCTGCCCCGGTCGCAGCGTCGAGGCAATGCAGGTAGCCACTGAAGTCGGCCACGTAGAGCAGACCGCCGTCAATCGCCACCGTTGACAAGGACCGACGGATTTCGTCGGTCCGCCACACGAGTCCTGACTCGCTGATATCGCCGCGTCGGGTTGCGTCGATGGCGTGAAGGCGCCCAGGGCCTTCCCCACTCTCCGGCTCTTGCCCGTTAGCAATAAACACGGTGTCGTTCCAGATGACCGGCGTGGCAATGACGTTGTTCCGCGTGCGGGGCCACTCCGCGTCGATCGGATTGGTGTCGAACTCCCAGAGCGTCGACCCGTCGGCAGCGTCAAAACCACGGACCCACCCGTCGCCCTGACCGATGACGACCTGCAGCACTCCACCAATCTCGGCCACGGCTGGTGAGGACCACTGACCGTGCAGAATCCAATCGCCCACCGGCGCGGCGCGCCAGACCAGTTCGCCGGTGTCTCTATGTAGCGCGATGAGATCGGGCGCCCCTGGCGAGGGCACGTCGCCGTCCTCGTTCTGGCCGTTGGAGGTGTTGACGATGATGAGATCGCCAGACACGGCCGGGGCGCTACTGCTCATGTTGTGGGGAAAGACGCCCAGTTCCCCAACCATGTCGAACGTCCACACGACGTCGGCGTCCGCCAGACCGTCCCTCACCTCATCTGTGAACGGTCCGTCGTTTTCGGCGTCGAGGAATCCGGCGGTGTCGAGGGCCACCACCTCGCCCCGGTTACTCACGTAGTACAGACGGTTGCCGTCGACGCTGGGGGATGAGCAGACGCCCTGGAATGGCCAGTCGTTCGCCTCGCCCGCAGACAGCTTGTCGTGCGCCATCTGCCAGAGGAACGCGCCATCAGACTCGCGGAACGCCATGAGGACACCCTTATCCTCAACAACGTCCGGGTCGCGGGGGTGATCGTTATTGGTGCCGACAAACACCGAGCCGCCGGCGACCACCGGGTTGCCGGAGGTCATCGCGCCGAGGGCGGCGACCCACCGCACATTGGTGCCGGTTGCGATGTCCCACTCAGTCGGCAGACCGGTCTCGACCGAGACCATGTTGCGGGACAACGTCCCGCCCCACATGGGCCAGTCGTCAGCCGCCACCGACACAACCGAAGACAACACACAGGCCGCCACGACGGCGGCCTGTGCATCATGTTTCCTCACGGCAAACCCCTCGGCGCCGCGAACGCGCTACTTGCCGGCGGCGAGGTCTTCCGCACGGCCGCCCGACAGAATGCCTTCCATGCCGGCATTGCCTTCGTGGCAGGCATACTCGTAGATCAGGTCATCCATCTGCGTGAACGGATAGTTAACCGTCCACGAGTCGGTGTACATCAGGGGGTCGTTGACCTCGACCTCGTACTCGAGGGTGCCGGGCGCCACCCGGGTAAACCGCTCAACCAGCGTCAACTCTTTGCCAGAGCCCTGGTGCGAACTGAAGAGCGACCAGGGCTGGAGGGCACTCACACGGTCGTCGAGATTGGCGGTTTCGACCACCAGCGTGTCGCCTTCCCAGTGCCCACGCGACAGCCCGTTCCACTGGGTAATCTTGTCGGAGACCTGCGGCCGATCGTCGATCGGTACGACCCGCACCTCGTGTACCTGTTCAATCAGCATCACGACAACGCCAGGCGCCTGAAACACCTGCATGTTGTTGTTATACGACCGCGGGAACATGGCGTTGGGCATTCCGCCGCGGGTCACACATCGCTCCCAGATGTGCCGATCCTCCCAGGTGTCGTCCTTCTCCATCCCACCGGGTGCCTTGAGCTGGTTCTTGCTGTGCTGTTCGCCAGCGGGTGTCAGCGGCGGAAACTTGCCACTTGGCGGGTCGATGAGCATCGAGGTGCGGTTCGTTCGAGCCCCCCGGTCCATCCAGAAATTGTTGTAGGCGCCGGGATTGGTACCCACCTCGGTCCGTTGGGCGGGCGCGTTGAGCAGCTCAAGATCGCGCGCCGTGGTCTGCGCCCGGATCGACGACACCTCTTCGTCGCTCAGCTTGTCACGTCCCGCGAACTGGTCCGGCC
This sequence comes from uncultured bacterium, assembly GCA_963934795.1. Taxonomy (GTDB): domain Bacteria; phylum Acidobacteriota; class Vicinamibacteria; order Vicinamibacterales; family UBA8438; genus UBA8438. The sequence goes on along the minus strand of CAWWAF010000096.1, from coordinate 1,874 downwards.
GCTCCATCGGGGTGGCCCCGGACGAGGTCCAGGTGCCCTGCAAGTCCGGGTCGCCCCAAGGGGTCGACTGCCCGGCGGCCGACGTTGCGGCGGCGGCCATGGCCACGAGCGCTACGACGGGGACAGCTATTGCACGAAATCGTCGGTCGATCATTTGAATCTCCTTCAAGCCCGCACTGTTGCAGGGCGTGTGTACCAGGATTTTGACACAGGACGGCGCCACAGGTATCAAACAAAGGTCAAGACGGGTCACATCTGACGCTGGCCGGCGATACGGTCCGGTCGCTCGGGAGTCCCCATTTAGGGAGATTGACGGGACCGCGTCAAACTGACCGCTCTAACTCGTGCCGATATAATCCCCGACCATGCCCCCGACCATCGACCTGCGCTCCGACACGTTGACTCAACCCACCGCGGCGATGCGCGAGGCCATGGCGCAGGCCCCAGTCGGCGACGACGTGTGGGGCGAAGATCCGACGGTGACACATCTGCAGGAGCGTGCGGCGGAACTGCTGGGCAAGCCGGCCGCCCTCTTCGTGCCCAGCGGCACGATGGCAAACCAGATCGCGCTGCTGACGCACTGCAACCGGGCTGACGAAGTGTTCGTCGGCGAGGGAAATCACAGTCTGTACTACGAGTCAGGGGCCGGACCGGCCTGGGCCGGGGTGAGCTTCAACGAGGTCGGTCGCGGCGGTTTCTTCACCGCCGAGCAGCTGCAGGAAGCGATTCGCCCTGCCAACCAGCACTTCCCACGCCCCCGGCTGGTGGCGCTCGAAAACACCCATAACCGGTCTGGAGGGCGCATCTTCCCGCAGCGCGACATGGAGGCTATCGCCGACGCAGCGCACGAGAGAGGACTCGCACTGCATTTGGACGGTGCCCGCATTTGGAATGCATCCGTCGCCACCGGATGCTCGACCGCGAGCCTGTGCGCACCGGTCGACAGCGTCAGCGCCTGCTTCTCAAAGGGTCTGGGTGCCCCGGTGGGGTCCGTGCTGGCCGGCGACACGGACTTTGTCGCGCGCGCGCACCGCTATCGGAAGATGCTCGGCGGCGGGATGCGTCAGGCGGGGATTCTGGCCGGAGGATGCCTGCATGCCCTCGACCACCACATTGAGCGTCTGGCCGAGGACCACATCAACGCCCGTACGCTCGCGCAGGCCCTGTCTGCTGTCGACGGGTTGCGCTGCGACGCGACGCAGGTAGACACCAACATCGTGGTGTTCGAAGTGACGACCCAGCCGGCACCAGAGTTCGTGACACGAGCGGCTGAGCGCGGGGTCAAGCTCGCGGCGCTCGACCAGTCCCGCGTGCGCGCGGTCACGCACCTGGACGTCTCCGCCGCGGACATGCGCGAAGCGGCCCAGCGGCTGAGTAGCCTCACCTAGGCGGCGCCGCGCCTAGCACGGCGTTCGCGGCCCGGTCGCCGGCCACGGGCAGCCTGAACGCGGCCATCTCGTGGTCGTTGCGAATCAGCAGGAGATTGTCGACCAGGATCGGGTGATTCCAGGTCTTGCCCTCAATTGCCGGAAACCGGGAGAGCTCGGAGAACCCGTCGGGGGTCGCCTCGACCAAAACGAGGTCACCCTGCTCCGCTAGCACCAAGAGCAGGTCCTGGTCGGACAGGAGGAGGAGCTGGCCGTGGCCGTAGCGTCCGCCCTTCCACGCGCGGGCGCCGTCGGCAAGATCGACACTCGCGAGAATACTGCCGTCGAATCCGAAGGCATGTCCGCGGTGCACGACAAAATCGTTGAAGTACGGCTTCAACGCACTTGACGTCCATCGTTCTTCGAAGGTCCAGCCTCCCGGCCCCTGGGCGACTGCCAATCGACGCAGCCCAAGCGCTCCGCCGCCGCCCGCGGTAGTGATGATGA
>CAWWAF010000095.1:0-14257 GCA_963934795.1 uncultured bacterium | reverse complement strand
GGCTAGACGAACCTTGTTGGGGGACCTCGGGGTGCGGCGGCCCGGATGGTCAATCCGTTTGGGCCGAACCTCGGGCGAGTGGGCGCGAGGGAGCAGAGAGACGAAATCGCGGCCACGGACGGCGCGGTCGAGGGCAACGCCGGCGGCGTGACTGCCTGTCGAGCCGGCTGTCTCAAGCAAGCCCACCGTGTACACCGAATCGCGGCAACCGCGCCCAAGCGAGACCCGGCGACTTCGTCGATTCCGCCATTCCCAGGACGTCGGCTGGAGGCCGCGCGCGGCTGGTTGACACGACCGACGCCGACCGTCGGCCTCACCATACCACCGCACGAGAGCAGCGTGCATCCCACGACGATGACTCGTCCCAGCGGCGACAACACACCGCCGCGCCACGACGAACGTGATCGCTTGTCGGCAGACGAAGCGAACTCACCAGTCCGAAGGTGGATTGGTTCGGAGCCGCGGCTGGATTGCAGGGACGTCATCATGCAAATACGAATTACAACTAAAAACGGCCTGTCTCAGAGCGCCTATCTGGGACGACGAACCCGTGGCCCTTGAATCTGAGTGGCCGGTGTTGCCACGCTCATTCCTTGACGAACTTGTCGATACGCCAGTTTCGAAAGTCCGCGGAGTAGATCGCCCCGTCGCTATCAACGGCGACAAAGTGCGGTATGTCGAGCTTGCCCGGGGTCTTGCCAAACTCGCCCAGCACGCCCGTCACCTGGCCGTCCATATTGACGCGGATGATTCGCGAGTTTGGGCCGTCGGTCATGTAGAGAACGTCTTCACGCTCCACGTAGTATAAGCCCTGGATGACGCCCAGGTCGGTCCACTTGTCCAGGAAGCGCCCTTGCTGGTCAAAGACTTGTACGCGCTGATTCCTCCGATCCGCCACGTAGACACGTCCCCGCACATCGATGGCCACATCGTGGACCAGGTCGAACTCGCCGTCGCCGGCCCCCTTGGTGCCCCACTGCCCGACATACTCGCCGTCATGGGTGAAGTGCACGACCCGTGAATTGCCGTAGCCGTCTGCTACCAGAAAGTCGCCGTTCGGCAGAAAACTCAGAGATGACGGCCGGTTGAACGCGTAATGGGCGTCGTTGGTGCCGGCCGGCGCGCCGGTGCCAAGGATCATCAACATCCGGCCTTCCGGGGTCCATTTCATGACCCGGTGGGACTCTAGATCGACCGTCCAGATGTTGCCGTCCGGACCCACCCGCAAGCCATGAGGCCTCTGGCCCAAGAACTCCGGCCAAGCCTGCAGAAACCGACCGGACTTGTCGAATTGAATCACCGGATGTGGACCGTCGCTGAACACCCACACATTGTCGTCGCGATCGACATCCACCCCGGTGACCTCGCCGAAGTTCCATCCCGCCGGCAGCTGAGCCCAGCCCTCGACGACGCGATATGGCAGCGGCGGTGCTGACTGGATCTGGCCGCACAGGCAGATATACGAGGCGAGCACAAGCGAGAGGCGCTTCATATGCGTAGTCTTTCTTGGGAAGTGCAGGCGGATAGCTCCTGCTGGGCTAGCGTCGAAAAAACGTGAACTCCTTCAGAATCCAGGGTGTGTGCCGCCACCACGTCTGCGGCTTGACGACCCGCGCGGGCACTGACACTGTCAGATGATGATGAGCGCAATGCCCGCGCCGATCATCCAATTCGTGATTGGCCCTTGCATCCGCTACAGCCAGAAGTGAAGGGGAGGCCGGAGCAGGACAACACCGGTCGAGCGCTCACCGACGAAGAGCGTCAAGCATACTTCGCCACGATCTGGCGAACATTCCAGATGTCGGACCACCTCCCCCTGTGGGTCGAGCTGCAGATCGACTTCAGTGACGCTTATCTGGGCGCTCTCTCGGCCGATCTCCCCGACGAGAGCTAAGCCACGCCGTTCAGCCCGCCTCTCCTGGACCTGCCCAGCGACGATCGAAAGCGCATCTCGAAGAACCTCCTGAAGCTCCGCGAGCGGCTTCGTGCTGAGATCCCGGAGCGAACGGTGCGCGACACTTGCTCCTGGCCACCTGGAACATCAAGGACTTCGATTCCCGCAGGCGACGACGCCCCGAGGGCAGGTTCTACATCGCCGAGATCCTCTCCGCGTTCGATCTGGTCGCGATCCAGGAAGTCGGCGATGATCTGACGGACCTCCGCGAGGTCATGAAGGTCCTCGGCGACTCCTGGGCCTATTTCGCTGCCGAGACCGCGGGGCTGACTCGGCAACGGCTCGTCTTCCTGTACGCCCGCCGCAAGGTTCGATTCCAGAGCGTTGCCGGACAGGTGGTGCTCTCGAAGAGGGACGCACACCCCGGGAGGTTCGTCGCCGGGACCTTCTCAGAACCGCCTAGACCGTACACGCTAGGCTCACGGCTCGTTCGGATACAGTTGGTAAGGTCCTTCTGCTGCACAGTGGCCCAGAAGCTCGCGGGCCCGGTGCCCGACCGGGCCGCGTCCCGTCGTCGCGGGTGTGCGCGTCGAAGTGGAGCTACTCGAAGCACCGGACGGCTCTGAGCAAGCCCGGGCGCTTGGTGCGCGTCTCGCTGGTCAACACCATCCAGCCGTCGTCACGGAAGGCAATCGCCTCACCTTGCGGATCGCTGTTGTCGATCCAGCAGGCCTCATCGATCGGCCGTGGATCTGCCGCCAGCGGCCATGGGAACACGTAGATCTCCGCGTAGGTACGGACCGCCAGATAGTCGCCCCTGGCATTCAGCGCGGCGCCGGTGGCGTAGCGTACTGCCGCGCGGTCTGGGTGAATCGGAAGCTGCGTACCCGCTCCGAGCGTGACGACGCGCGCGTCCTCAATGGCCGCGCTGACATCGCGCGCCGGAATTTGGAACAGCCAGGTCGTCTGTTTGCGCTCTTTGGTGACGACGACCAGATCGCCGGCGCCGGTGATGGCGAGGCCCTCGGCATCGTGAGGACCATCCGGATAGACGAAGCGCACGGAGCCGATGGCGCTCACGGTTGAGTCACCAGCGAATGGGTCCGGTTCCTCGATGACATGGACGACCACTGAATCGCGGAGCGACAGGTTGTCGCCGATGTCGCCGGCGTAGAGACACGACCTGACGCTGTGATGGGGACAAGGCCCGAGCGCCATCGCTTCCCAGTCTCGTGCCTCGACCCCCTGCACGTCGATCGTCGCCAGCAGACCGGCGGACTCGTCGAGCGCGTAGAAGCGCGGTGCGTCCCCCGAGTCGTTGTGCGTCCAGAACGCGCCGGGGTACGACCGGCTGATACCGAGGCCCGATGACTCGCTGACCTCAGCCGGCAAGCGACCGAGTTCGATGATCTCAGCTGGTGCGTAGGAGGCGCGCTCCTGGGTCAGATGGCGCCTGGCGCGCCGCAGGCGTGTGCTGTCCACATACCAGTAGGCAAGCGCCAGTCCTACAACGACGACGATCAGGACGCCAATCGGCGCTGCCGGAGACCTCCCCAGCCATTTTATCGCCATCGCCTAAAGGACGCCTGGAGCCCAGAATCGGTTGCATCGCCAAAAGCGACCGCGAAGAGCGACCGGCTAGCGCGCTCTCGAGTCTCCGCGTCGCAACAGCGACTCGAACGGTAGCTCCAGTGACAGCTCCTCGGTTCTCGGGGTGTAACAGATCGTATCGCTACACGCCTGAAACAGGATCGACACCGGCACGTCGACGACGTCCGGCCGGTCCGGATTTGTCCGAAAGTAGACATCTGCGTTCGGAGTGATGGGGATCGCGACGTCGACAACGCCCTCGTAGACATTGAGCGTCACGCCGAGCTGGGGAAATTCCTTGGACTGGGTCGGTGGATACTCGGCCGGTCCTACGCGGAGGCCTGGCGTGTCGGGGATCGTCACCTCCGACGCGATGTACCCGTCGGGCAGCGGTCGGCCGTACATATGGAGACCCTCATTCAACTCGAACCGCACATACAGTGTCGTCTGGGTCTCGAACGTCATGGAGTCATCGGACAGGAAGGCCGAGATCTTGACCTGATCGGTCCCGAGCTCGGCAGCAGGTGTTTCATGACGGGCCAGAATCTCGCCAATCGCCGAGTCGCGAATGGCTCCCGCCGACTCGCGAGTCCCGTAGTAGCGGTGGAAGAACTTGTCGCTGACGACGCCCTGCTGGTCCGTCACGTAGACGCCAGGAAACGGCAGCCCGTAGAGCGATCGGCCAGCCGCCTGTTCAGTGTCGTCAGGGGAGATCAGGGTGTTGAGGATGCCGAACTGGCGGATGACCGTCGAGTCGGCGTCCGAGAGGAGGTCGTAGGTGACGCCATACTCGTCCGCGAAGGTCTTGAGTTGCTCCTCGGAGTCATAGCTAATGCCGTAGACGCGGATGCCCTGCTCTTCGAAGAGGTTCAGATTGTCTTGCAGCTCGACCAGCTGCGTGCGGCAGTACGGTCACCAGACGGCCGAGCGAAAGAAGACGACGATCGACTTCGAGTCGCCACGATCGGCGTGGAAGTCGACGAGTCGCCCTTCCTGGTTCGGCAGCGAGAACACCGGGAGGCGTTCGCCCATTTCGGGTCCGGTGGGAAATTCGTGCGAATCGGGGTAGCGACGCACCGGGTGACTCGCGGGGGTTTGGATCGTGACCCCGAGGTCGTCGGTCAGCGCCCCCGCCTCGAGTTTTTCATGGGCGGGCCGTAAGGGTTCGCCGGTCTGGGCCTGCGCCGCGGTCGCGGCCATGGCCAGACACGCAAGACTCAGCAAAAATGTCCAACTCGTCATAGTCGTAGTCTCCAGTTGACCAAGTATAGAACACCGTCCACCTACGCAGCCGGACTCACCCACATCCCTGATTGGTCGACCTGGTGAGCAGACTCATCATGTCGCCCTGCGTGCGCACCATGAACGGACCGTGCACCAACGCCGCTCTACGACGACGTGACTGACAACTCGACGATCTGGCCGTTGGCTCCCGGATAGTAGATGGTGCCATCGGGGCCGGGCGATAACGCCGCGCCCCGGCTCATCGGAGTCAGCATCGGGCTACGCGCCAGCTCCTCGCCGGTGTCGGCAGCGCGCCACACGACCTGTTCATGGTGATACGGCGTCGAATAGGTGCTGTCCGGTTCGTGAAACACGGGAATGTCGCTGGCGACGATCACCCGCTTCGCGTCTGGACCCACCAGACTCGTGTAGCTGAAGGAGTACTGCGACGCCTCCCACTTCTGCGTCAGCGCGGGCTTCTCGGTGGTGGTATCCAGCGCCATCGCGATGAACTGACCGGTGCCGGTATTCATCGCGTAGATCAACCCGTGTTCGGGGTCCACCGACACCATCGCCGGTAGAAAGGAGTCCTGGCTGTTCCGGTCGTCAAACGGGTCGAGTCTCGCGCGCACGCTTGCGCCCACCCTCGGATCGCGCTTGATCGAACAGGACGGGTGCGGCCGGTGGGTCGTAGTCCCAGAGACCGTGGTGCACCATCTGAAAGTGCCACGCTCGTTCGCTGGTTTTCGCGTCCACCGCCACGAGCGACTGGGAGAACAGGTTGGAACCAGGGCGCTGTCCACCATATTCGTCGTTGTGCGCCGACCCAACAGGCAAATAGACGAGCCCGAGGTCCTCATCTGCGCTCATGAAGGTCCAGACATTCGCGTGTCCGGCATTGCGCCACGAGCCATTCCCCCACTCGTCACTGAGCGTATCCTCGCCCGTCTCCGAATCGATGACATCGCCGGGGCATGGTAGGGTGCGAAACGTCCATGCCTTCTTTCCGGTCCTGGCGTCGAACGCCTGGACGTCTCCACGAGGCGGTTGTTCCTCGCCGGCGAGATCGGTCATTGACGAGCCGACGATGACACGGCCGCGACAGACGATTGGTGGGGACGTCACTGTGTAGCGCGCCGGAGGCGTCGTATGCGCCGTGTTTGCGCTTAGGACGATCTTGCCCTTGTCGCCAAATCTTCGATGGGACGAAGGGTTCGGGGGTCGAGTGCGACCAAGATGGCCGCGCGGGTCGCCAGAAACAGGCGCTCGGTGCCACAGCCGTCAGACCAGTACGCCAGCCCACGATGCAAGAAGCCCATTTGTTGGGGAGGCAGTGCTTCGTACAGACGCGGGTCGTAGATGTGAGAGTGAGACATAGCCCCTGGCCGAAGGTCACCACCCCACTGAGCTTGACGGCGAGCGCCCCGTCGAGTCGATCGTCGATCGAGACCACCTCGGGATCGCTCTTCAGCGCTGTCTGAACAGGTCGCTTTGTACGACTTCGTGAATCATGGTCCGGACCGGGTGACCGTCGGCGCGTCCACGGTCGACGTTCCCCTCGACCGCGTCGCGGTCGGCGAATTCGACCTCGGCACCGGTCGCAAACACGAGCAGACTTGAGACGATGTGTCTCGCCACCTGATCGACCTCCTGATCGAGAAGCAGCCGCTTGTACCCCTCGATGCCGGCGAACGGGTCACCGCCCGGGGTGACGCCACTGGCGTCAACCGGGGGGCCCTCGGCGTACGGCGCCGGAACGGTGAAGCCCCCGCCCGCGTCGATGTCCGGTCCTCCGGAGATCCGATACCGGGTCCGGAACCCGCCGATGAGGTCGAACGCCTCGAGCGCGAACCCCGGAGGATCGATGGTCCGATGGCAGTTGGCGCAGACCGGGCTCGCGCGGTGCGCGTCGAGCTGCTCGCGGATCGTCGTGGCGCCACGAGTGTCCGACTCGACAGTCCCGACGCCGGGCGGTGGCGGTGGCGCCGGCGTGCCAAGCAGGTTGGCGAGCACGAAGTTGCCGCGCGGAATCGGCGACGTGCTCGTGCCGTTCGCCGTGATCTTGTGGATGCTGGCCTGCGTCAACAGGCCGCCACGCGGGCTGTCGGCCGGCAGCGTCACCTTGCGCATCTGTTGTCCCACCACGCCGGGGATGTCGTAGTGCTCTGCAAGCCGGCGATTCAGGAACGTGAAGTCCGTGTCGATCAACTGGCCGACCCCGAGGTTGTCGTCGACGAGTTCGGCGAGAAACAGTTCCGTCTCGCGGAACATCGCTCGCGCGAGGCGGTCGTCGAACTCGGGGTAGAGCCCCGGGTCTGGGCTGGTGGCACCCAGTTCGTAGAGCCGGAACGCCTGTCCGGCAAAGTCTTTCGCGAACCGCTCTGCGCGCGGGTCGTCGAGCATCCGATCAACCTGCCGAGTCAGCACCCCGGGGTCTGAAAGCTGGCCCGCGCGCGCGATCTCGAAGAGCTGCGCGTCCGGCATGCTCCGCCACAGGAAGTAGGACAGCCATGTCGCCAGGCTGAAGTCGTCCAGCGTTCCGGGTCGGCCCGCATGATAGATAAACGCCGGCGCGCTGAGCACCGCCCGGAGCGATACGCGCACCGCCTGGACATAGTCTTGCGTAAGGCCACGGCCGTTCAAATACATGAATCCCAGGGCGTCCTGCGCGTCGGCGTCACCCTGATCGGCGGCGAGCCGATACCAGGTCGCCGCCAGGGACAGGTCCGGCTCGATGCCTTGGCCCGTGTCGTACACGTATCCCAGGTTGTACTGAGCGAAGGCGTGCCCCTGTTCCGCCGCGAGATGCCACCACCGAACGGCCTCTTCAGTGTTCGGTCCAACGCCCGTGCCGTTCAGATAACGCACTCCGAGGTTGTATTGGGCGTCCGCATTCCCCTGGTCGCCAATGTCCGCAGGTCGTCAAGCGGCATTTACGCCTGAAGGCCTGCGCCTGGTGCCAATGCGATGAGTCCGGCCAGAACCGCGGTCCGAGCCACGACGTTGAAACTGTGAGCCATGCTGCTCCTGATCGACACGCGAGGGTCCGTGGAGACGCTCCACGGAGCACATTGAGTCGAGAATGCCCGTTCGGGGGGAGGCAGTCAAGCGTGATGCCAAACGCCCAGGCCCGGTCGTCGACGCCCACCCCTGATGACATAATCTCCAGGATTCGAGCCAGACCAGGCGAAACGGACACCCCCCACCAATGAGCACGCTATCTGAAATGACGATCGGCTTCGTAGGCCTGGGCAACATGGGCCGCCCGATGGCCGCCAATCTGGCCCGCGGGCACGGCGCGCTCCGCGTGTATGACCAGGCCGGGACGGCGTCGCGCGCGCCTAACGGCTCCGTCGTCTGCGACAGCGTCGCGGACTTGAGCACCCGGGTGGACATCGTCTCCATGTGCCTGCCCGACGGACGGGCCGGGCTCAGCGTCGCGCGAGAGATTCTCGCGGCGCCGCATTCCCGCGTTCGCACCGTCGCCGACCACTCGACCGTGGGCATCGCCGCGGCCGAATCACTGCATCAGTGCTTCGCCAGCGGCGGCGTGGAATACGTGGATGCGCCGGTCTCCGGCGGTACGGCGGGCGCCGCCAAGGGCACCATCGCGATCATGTACGCCGGCAGCACCGGGACGCTGGAGCGCCTGCGTCCGGCCTTCGCGACGATGTCGAAGCACGTATTTCACATCGGTGAGACCCCCGGCCAAGGACAGGCGATCAAGCTGCTGAATAATTTCCTGTCGGGGGTCGCCATGGCAGCAACCAGCGAGGCGGTTGCCTTCGGTGTCGGGCGCGGCGTGCCAATGCAGACGATCATCGACGTGCTCAACGTGTCAACCGGTCGAAACACCGCCACCAGCGACAAGTTTCCGAACCGCATTCTCACCGAGACCTACGACGCGGGGTTCACCAGCACACTCCTGGCAAAGGACCTGGAACTCTACGAGGAGGCCCTCGCCAATGACGGCGCCGCCAACCCTGTCAGCGCTACCGTTGTCGACCTGTGGCGACAATTTGAGGCATCCGAGGGTCCCTCGGACTTCACACGCATCTATCCCTTCGTGCGCGACGACCGGTACAAGAAGGCCTGACGTCCGGGAGCGTCCTGGCGTCAGGGGCGTGCTCGGTGGAGGGCGAGGGCCGCGTTGATGAGGCCGAGGTGAGAGTACGCCTGCGGATGGTTGCCAAGCATGAGTTTCGTGCTCGGTTCGTACGCCTCGCTCAGGAGACCCGTGTGGCCGGCCAGATCGACGTAGCGATCGAAGAGGATTCGGGCGTCCTCGTGTTGGTCCAACATCACATACGCCTCGATCAGCCAGGACGTGCATATCAGGAAGCCGCCTTCGTCGCCCGGCAGGCCGTCGTCGAGCCGATACCGATAGACGATCGTCCCATTGCGTAGCTCGCGTTCGATGGCCTTGACGGTGGCCACGAACCGCGGATCGCTGGCCGGGAGCAACCCCGACAGGCCGATCCACAGGACTGACGCATCGAGCTCGCTGTCGCCGTAGGCGATGGTGTATGCCCCCACAGCAGGATTCCAGCCGCGTGCGATGACGTCGTCTGCGATGAGCTGTCGGAGCGGACCCCAGGTGGTCGGCACGTCCCGTCTGGTCAATGCGCCAATACACATCGCGCGGTCCACGGCCATCCAACACATGACCTTCGAATGCACGTGGTGCCGCTGTGGTCGCCGCTCCTCCCAGATGCCGTGGTCGGGCTCGTGCCACCGTCGCGAGACGGCAGCGACCATGTCCTGGACGAGCTGCCAGATGGCATCGGTGATCGGTTCATCACGCTGCGCGAGACGGCACGCGAGCTCGACCACCGGTCCGAACACGTCGAGCTGCACCTGCTGGTCGGCAGCGTTGCCGATGCGGACCGGGCGGCTGCCCAGATACCCGTTGAGTGTCGGAAGGACCGCTTCGGGCAGGAACTCGTCGCCGGCGAGCGCGTAGAGCGGCCGGAGCTGTTCGGGACCAGGCAGTTGACCGACCCGTTCGAGGATCCAGGCGAGCAGGGCGTGCGCCTCGGCGAAACTGCCCAGTTCAACCAGTGCACAGGCGCTGAGTGAGGCATCGCGGGGCCAACAGTAGCGGTAGTCCCAATTGCGGACCCCGCCTGGGACCTCCGGCAGGCTAGTCGTGGCTGCTGCGAGCATGGCCCCGGTCGGTTGGTGGCAGAGGCCCTTGATGGTCAGGGCGCTGCGTAGGACTGCGTCAGATGCGACGGGCGGGAGTTCGAGCGTGTTGGCCCAGCCGGTCCAGTGCTCGACGGTCGAGGCTCGCCGCTCGCTCTCGATGTGTCGGGGGGCGTCGACGGCGTCGAACGCCATCTCGAGCACGAGCGAAGCACCAGCGAGATCGATCTCCGCCTTCGCCGTCTGATGCACGCCGTCCTCGACGATCTCCCAACGAACGTGTGGCGCTCGAAGGAGGATCGTCTGACGAATGCCCCGGACGAGGACACCGTCGGGAACGACCTCGAGAAGGGTGGGAGCGCGCCCGTAGTCGAGCCGTGGTGCGAACTCGATGACGGCGCGCCCGGCGCCCTCGAGAACACGGATCAGGTCGGTTCGACCCGGCGCCTCGGCGGTCCGCCCGAACGAGGCATCGAGGTAGTCGGTGACCATCAGCTCGGGCCAACGAGTCTCGAGAATCAGGGTTCCCGGGAGGTAACGCTGCGACATCGGCGGCACATCGCTGGCGGAGCGGACCGCGAAGTAGCCCGCGTGGACTCCCCCGATCAACTCGGCGAAGACCGCGGGCGAGTCGGCGCGAGGGTGACACATCCACGTCACACGGGCGTCGGGCGTGACGAGCGCGATGGTCCGCTGATCCGACAGCATCGAGTGCTGCTCGATACCCGGCGAGTTCTCGCCCTGGAGCCACGCCCTCCTGATTTCGCACAAGAGTGCGAGCTGTCGCGCCGTCGCGTCGGTGTCATCCAGCCGGACGTGGGCCTTGGTCTCACCCTCGCCGATCTTGACCCCAAGGTCAGGCCCCGCCAGTACGGCGAATGCATCCTCGTCGGTCACGTCATCACCCATGAACAGGACGGCGTTTGCCGCGACTTGTCGGCGCAGGATGTCGATAGCCGTGCCCTTGTTCGTTGTGACCACGGTCAGCTCGATGACCATCTTGCCGTTCTTGACGTCGACTCCCGGGAGTTGCGCCGGGCCATCGAGGATGGCCCGAACCGCCTTCTTGGCCTCGTCCGGGTCGGCATTTCGATAGTGGAAGGCGACGCTGGCAGGCTTCTTCTCGATCGTGAAGCCGGTCCCTGAGAGCCTGACCAGTTCGCTGAGCGCATTGGTGATCTCAGTCCGAAGCTTGATCTGATGCTCGTCGAGGTCACTCACGAAGCCGGCATCGAACTCAGAACCGTGACTGCCCACGAGATGGATCTCAGCGGGCAGACGGCTCAGGGCCGCGAGATCGCGGAGCGACCGGCCTGAGACGACAGCCACGTGGGTGTCCGGGAAGCTCGCGAGGGCCCGCAGCGCGGCGATCGATTCGCGATGAGGAAATGCGAGCTGGGGGTTGTTGACGAGTGGCGACAGGGTGCCGTCGTAGTCGCAGGCGATGAGGAGTGCCGGAGTCCGGGCGATCTCCTGGAGGTGTGCCAGGGTCATCGGCTCGGTCATGACCGCTCCAGTGCGTCCAGGAAGGTCGTAGCCCAGCGCGCGGCGGTGTTATGAGAGACCGCGTCGCGCATCGGAGTCATCCGGCTGCGTTGCTCGTCGGGTCTCATGGTGGCAGCGAACTCGATGGCCTCTTTCAAACCGTCCACGTCGTACGGGTTCACAACGACCGCATCGCCGAGTTCGTGGGCCGCACCGGCGAACTCGCTCAGCACGAGCGCGCCTGACAGATCGTGGCGGGTAGCGACGTATTCCTTCGCCACCAGGTTCATGCCGTCACGGAACGGTGTCACCAACATCACATCGGCGAGTCGGTACATCGCGATGAGCTCCTCGAACCCGTGACTGCGGTGGCGGTAGTGCACGGCGGGGCGCGTCATGGTGCCGAAGGTGCCGTTGATCTCTCCCACCTGCTGTTCGACCTGAGCCCGGATACTGGCGTAGCCGTTGACGTTGGAGCGGCTGGGTTCGGCGATCTGGATCAAGACGACGTCGTCCGCATCGAGACGCTCTTCATCGAGGAGTTCCCCATAGGCACGCAGGCGCCGCTCGATTCCCTTGGTGTAGTCGAGGCGGTCGACACCGAGGAGCACCCGGCGGGGGTTGTGCAGGGTCTGTCTGAGCTCTTCGACGGCGGCGTCGGTCTCGGGCTGCCGCGCGGCGCCGACGAATCGGTCATAGTCGATCCCGATCGGATGTGTCTTGGCGAGCACTCGACGATCACCGAAGGTAATCAGGTCCTGCTCGACGTTGTTCACCTCGGCGTCGGTGACGCGCGGGACCACGTGCCGGAAGTTGTGCGCCACGACGTCGGTCTGGAAGCCGATGACGTCGGCGCCGAGGAGCGCCCGCACGATCTGTGATCGCCACGGCAGCCGCAGGAACAGCTCGCGGGCCGGCCACGGGATATGAAGGAAGAACCCGATCTTCATGTCGGGCCTGAGTTGGCGCAGCATACCCGGCACCAGCTGGAGCTGATAGTCGTGAATCCACACCGTCGCGTTGGGCTCGGCGAGGCTGACGACTGCCTCCGCAAAGCGGTGGTTGACACTGACGTACGCGTCCCACCAGGTGCGATGAAACTCCGGTTCGGAGGTCGAGTCGTGGTACAGCGGCCAGAGCGTTCCGTTACTAAAGCCCTCGTAGTACAGCTGCAGGTCGGCCCGACTGAGCGACACCGGATGCAGGAACATGCCGTCGTGCATGAAGGGCTCGGGGGCGCGCCCCGCCGAGCCGGTCCATCCGACCCACGACACCTTCTCGCGGTCTGCCATCACCGGAGCCAGCGCTGACACCAACCCGCCGGGACTCGTCACCCATCGCTGGCCGTCGTCGTCGTTGACATTGCGGACCGGGAGCCGGTTCGCCACGACGATGAGCTGACGGTCGGAACTCATCGCGTCTCCTCCGACAGGTGGGTGGCGACCGAATCACACCGACCCGCCGGGCGCCCACAATGTGAGGCGGCCAAAGACCAACGCCGAGGTCGCACGAAGTCACCGGCCCCCTGCGACAGCGTCGACCACGAACGCGCCAATGGCCTCGGCGTCACCCCGGAGGAGCAACGCCGGACGGCTGCCACCGCCGGCATGAGCAATCCGGAGAAATGCGCAGAGAAGATCGCATACATAGTTGGCGGCTCGCTCTTCGATGTCGGATCGAGGCCACGGGAAAGCCAAGTGACCCTGTGCCTCGGCGCCCCGTAGATCAGTGCCCAGTGTGACACCGTTGGCCTGGATGCAGCCAATTGCCATCCGGACTCCGCGCGCCACGGTGGTGACCTCACCGCCGAGCGTCAGTGTAGAAGCGAAGAGCGGTGACCTTCACCGCACCCACCCAGCCCCTGCTGGTTGTCTGCCCGGATCGCTATCATTAGAGCGAACGCCGTTGGTGCGCGCCAGCTCAGGCCCGCGCCCGATCCGGTGGGAGGGCAGTGCATGCTTCACCGTCGCAGGTATCTCGAGAGTCCGCGGTCACGCCACACGCGGTGGTCGGTTGCGGTCGTCGCCGTGTGTGCCCTGGCTTCCGCTCCACCGCTGTGGGCACAACCGGCCGGAGACCTACGTCAGTTCAGTATCGCGCTCGAGTCGCTGAGCGAACAAGTTCGACCAGCGGTCGTGCAGATCTTCGCGACCGGCTTCACGCCAGGCGAGGGTGTGGTGACATCGACCGCGGCCTTGCTCTCCCGCCAGCAGGGGAGCGGGTCCGGTGTCATTCTCGGCGCCGACGGGTACGTCATCACCAACGCGCACGTCATCGAGAACGCGTCACGGATCCGAGTTGAGCTCGCGCTGGTGGAGACCGACGCCGACGGTACACGTTCGGTGCTGCGGCCACGCGGCGAGGTTGTCGGCGCGCAGGTTGTGGGTATCGACCGGGAGACGGATCTGGCGCTACTGAAGCTGCAACTGGACCGCCCGTTGCCCGTGCTGGAACTGGGGGATTCAGAGGCGCTACGGCCGGGCGAGCTGGTCATGGCGTTCGGCAGTCCGCTAGGCCTGGCCACCTCGGTCAGCATGGGGGGTGGCCAGCACGGTCGCTCGCCAGCCCCGCGCGGACGACCCGATGATCTACATCCAGACGGACGCCATCATTAATCCGAGCAACAGCGGTGGTCCGCTCGTCGATGTCGATGGACGCGTGGTCGGGATCAGCACATTCATATTGTCTCAGTCTGGCGGCAGCGACGGGATTGGATTCGCGGTGCCGAGCAATATCGTCCGCACCGTGTATGAACAGTTGAACGAGTTCGGACGCGTGCGCCGCGGAGAGGTCGGTGCCTTGGCCCAGACGATCACACGGGAGATGGCCCACGGCCAGGGCCTACCGCAGCCGTGGGGCGTCCTGCTGTCTGACGTCTATCCCAGAGGACCGGCGGCGGGGATGGGGCTCGCTGTGGGC
>CAWWAF010000094.1:0-14301 GCA_963934795.1 uncultured bacterium | reverse complement strand
CAACCGCCCCCAACCTGGCCACCGCCCAGCAGACCGGTACCATCCGCGGAGAAGTAGGGTAATGCGTTCTTCCTGGCGCGGGTGGGTCGCCGCAATCATCTTTGCGGCTTTCTCGGTGACACCGGTGTCCGCCGTGTGGCACGCCGGTCACGAGGCCGACGCGGACTGCGCCATCTGCAAGCTCCCTCAGCAGCCCCTGGCCGATTTGCACGCCGCACCCCAGGTGCAGCGGCACGAGTCGCGGGAGCGCTTGAGCGAGGTACTCACCGCTCCCCCGGCAATACCTTCAACGTCGTCTACCCCGGCTCGCGCTCCACCGCTCGGATAGTTCCTCCCAGTCTTCTTCGGCCGACCTGTAATAGACGTATCTGTACGCCTTCAGCGGCGTACTGTCGTCAGGTGTATGGCCACGTAACGGAACATTCGACATTCAGGAGCCATTCATGAACTTGCACCACGGCCTCACCGGCCTCGCCCTCGCAGCAATCTTCACAGCAACCGCCCCCAACCTGGCCACCGCCCAGCAGACCGGTACCATCCGCGGAGAAGTGACGTTTACGTCGCACGGAGGACCGGTTCACGGAGCCGTGGTGCTGGTCGTCGAACCATCGTTGGTGACGCTGACCGACGAGGACGGCGCCTTCGAGTTTCTGGGCGTCCCTGCCGGTAAGCACGAGATTCTGAGCCAGCGGGAACATCTCAGCGCCGAACGAAAGACTGTCAACGTCACCGCGGGTGAGACGGTCACCATCGACTTCAATCTTGATCTGACCACGGTCCACGAGGAGTTGACCGTTACCGCCACGGCGGGCGGACAGGCGACCGCGTTCGAAGCCTTCAACGCGATCACCACGCTCGACTCGTTCGAGCTGGCCGGGAATCCAACACCGACCCTGGGCGAAGCGCTTGAGAACGAACCCGGCGTCTCCAAGCGGAGCTTCGGTCCTGGCTCGTCCCGGCCGATCATCCGCGGGTTCGACGGCGACCGCGTGCTGATTATGGAGGACGGCATCCGCACTGGCGACCTGAGCGGCCAGTCGGCCGACCACGGCATCACGCTGGACCCGAACGGACTCGACCGCGTCGAGATAGTACGAGGGCCGGCCACATTGCTCTACGGGTCGAACGCGGTCGGTGGGGTCGTCAATGCCATCACGCCCCATGACAGCTACCTGGACGCGCTGGTGCAGGGCACGCGGGGACAGGCCAGCATCGACTTCGGGTCGGCCGCCAGCCAGAAGGGCACCAACGGGAGCATCCGCCGCACCACGGGGAATATGGTGTTCTGGCTGGCCGGCGGCACCCGCGGGACCGACGACTACGACACGCCCATCGGCACGATTGAGAACTCCTCGACGGAGTTGCACACCGGCCGGGCCGGACTCGGCTACTTTGGTGACAAGTTCTTCGCTAGTGCGGGCATGACGGCCGAGAACAGCATGTTCGGTGTGCCTTTCGCCGATGCCTTCCACGGACACGAGGAGGAAGAAGACCACCACGACGAGGAGGACATCGCCATCGATCTCAACTCGCGTCGACGGGTGGGACGGTTCGACCTCGGTCTGCGCAATCTCGAAAATCCGCTGGTCGACTCGGTCCGCGTGGTGGCCAACGTCGTCGATTGGCATCATGACGAGATCGAGACCGAGGAGGGCAACAAGTTCCTCGGCACCGCGTTCGACAACCGGACGTACGTGGTCCGGGCGGAAGCCAACCAGCGACAGACCGGCCTGCTGGCCGGCAAGTTTGGCGTCTGGGCACAGGTGCGCGACTACGCCGCGGTGGGCGAGGAGGCGCTGGCGCCAGCCACGGATCAACGAACGGTCGCTCTGTTCGCCTATGAAGAGCTTGACTTCGGGCGAGTCCGGATGCAGCTCGGCGGTCGCGTTGAACGCAACAGCTACTCGGTAGCGGCGCGTGAGCCCGGAGAGGCAGCTGAAGCGGTGCCCTTTGCCCCGTCTGGCGTGCGCGATCGCAACTTCGCTGGAGCCTCCCTGTCAGGCGGCCTGCAGGTTGGTCTCGGCCCCGACACGGCGCTGGTCGCCAACGTGACCCGGTCGCACCGAGCCCCGGCCCTGGAGGAGCTGTATAACTTCGGCCCCCACGTCGGCAACCTGCTCTTCGAAGTGGGCAATCCTGATCTGGAGCGCGAAGCGACGGTTGGCGTGGATCTCAGCCTGCGGCACCAGACCGCCACCACGAAGGCGAGCATCAACGGGTATGTCTACGACATCGATAACTTCGTCTTCGCGTCGGTGACCGATAGCGTCGTGGGTCCGCTGCGGGTTGCGGAGTTCTTGCAGGCGGACGGCCGTTTCGTGGGTATGGACGGCGAGGCCAGCGTGCTCGTCGAAGATCGGCTGTGGGTCAACGCCGGGTTCGGCCTGGTAGACGCGCGGCTGACCGCGACAGACGAAGCGCTGCCCAGGATTCCACCGCTCAAGGGCCGGGTCAGCGTTGACATCCCGTACCAGGGGTTGACGATCAGTCCGGAAGTCATCCTCGCCGCCGACCAGCGCCGCGTGTCGCGCGACGAGACGACGACTGATGGCTACTCGGTCTTCAATCTGAAGGCGTCCTACGTATGGGCCGGACAGCACGAGTCGCACATGATTACGCTGTCGGGCTACAACCTCACCAACGAGCTGTATCGCAACCACACCTCGTTCATCAAGGATCTGGCGCCAGAACTGGGCCGCGGCTTCCGCGTCGGCTATTCGGTCCGGTTCTTCTAGCGACCGGAGCCGTGGGCGTCGCGCCGGCGAACTGGCGCGACACCCACGCCCGCCGGCGCGATCCCAGGCGGGCGCGCTCGCTCGACCGCGCCATCCTGGCCGCACTGCGTTATCACCGGATGCGCCGCGAGGACCGCCCTCTCCACGACCCGCCTCTACGAACCATTCCTCCTGCAAAGCGCACCAGATACGTCATCCTTGACATGCAAGTTCACACTTGCATATATTCCACCTCAACATGCAATCATGCACTTGCCTGTGGTGACGGAGCATATCTATCGCGCCATCGCTGACCCCACCCGTCGGGCCATCTTGGATGAACTGACAGCGCGAGACGGTCAGACCCTGTTCGAGTTGTGCTCCCGGCTTGCCGTGAAGCACCAGATCAGTTCGTCACGGCAGGCGATTTCCCAGCACCTGGCTGTGTTGGAGGAGGCAGGTCTCATCGTCACGAAGCGAGAGGGGCGGTCGAAGTTTCATTGGTTCGACGGCACGCCGCTGCGGGCCATCGCGAACCGATGGCACTGATCGTCACCGGAGTGGCTGGCGCGGGTCTCATGATGACGATGATGCGCTACGAATGGCTCACCCTACCGCTCGGTGTGGGCGGGTTGGCTGGAGCCTATGCGCTGTTCTTCCGCGAGCGTCGCCGATGTGATGCCGCGGGCTGTCGGCTGGTTGGCGAGCGGGGCACTTGGGCACTGCTAGGCGTCGCCACGGTCGTTGTCGGGACCGCGCTGTTGCTTAAGTTTTTTCCCTCCTGGACGGCCGGTCTTCTGCAGCGTTTGTAGTCCCTCACGTCTTACAGGCTCCTGAATGCGGCGTGGTAGTGCGCAACGCCCGTGGTTGAGTCCAGGGCTCCAGGCGTTAGTTCGAGCGCCATGAACGCGTCCGCTGGCACGTCGTAGTCGCTCGACAGGCCAAACCGCCGAGCAGGCTGGAACCCGAACCGTGGGCAGTACGCAGGATGGCCTAGGACGACGACAACCTGGATACCCAGCGCGCGGCATCGTTCCAGGCTCGCGGCAACCAAGGCCGTGCCGATGCCTTGTCGTTGTACCTCTGGCTGGACCGCCATTGGCGCCAACCCGAGGACCGCGATGTGCGGGGCACCATCGATGGTCACCGGTGACAACAGAATGTGGCCGACGATCCGGCCGAGATTGGCATCCTTGCTCGCCGGCGTCTGCGCCACCATGGCCACAGTGGCGGCCTCGGTCCAGTTTGTCCGTAAGCTCAGCGGATTCACCAGCCCGTCGAAGGCGAACGAGGCTGCCTTCGACTGCGCTGTCGACGAGGTCGCCGATGTGGCTCAACGGCTGCTCGACTCGCTCGTGACGTCATCGGCGCCACGCGATCGCGAGGCCGTGGCGGCCAAGGCCCGTGAACGTGCGGCCCGACGTTTCGCCCCCGTCGCTTAGTCGGCCGGCCGCTGCAACGCTTTTCGAAGGACGACCTTGTCGACTCCGGAAGCGGTCTCGTAGTAACGGCGCACTTCCGCGTAGCCGCCCGACTTGTAGAAGGCCAGGCCGGCCCGGTTGGGTGCGAAGCATTCGAGTTCCGCCGCGGAGTGATCTGCGGCGAGGGTCGCTTCGGCATGCCGGATGAGCCGCCGGCCGATCCCCTGTCCTTGGAGCGCGTCGGCGACCCAGAGCAGGTCGATCACGGCTTTGTCGAGTGCGACGACGCCGACCACCTCGTGGTCGAGTATGGCCACCGTGGTGCGCGGCCACATCTTCGCAACGTAGTCCTCGACCTCCGTGCCTTCAGTCCATGGACGCATACGATCCGGTGCCATGAACGCGCCGTACGTGGTTGTGAGCGATACCTTGCAAAGCCTGACGATAGCGGTCGTGTCGACCAGGGTCGCCGCGCGCAGTCGAATGTTGGCAGACCTTGCGGTAGGCATCGTATCCATTGTCGAGTGCGGCTAGTTTGCGCCCGAGTCTGTTTCGGACTCCGGTCGCTGCAGCACCAAGTAGCAACTCGTGGCCAAGCCGGCCGACCCAAAGATCATGCACATGACTAGCACCTGATAGCGCACGGCGATCAGCGGCGTGACGCCGGAGAGGATTTGGCCGGTCATCATCCCCGGCAGCGAGACCAGCCCCACCGCGAGCAGCGAATTGGTCATGGGGATCAGCGCGGTACTCATGGCGGCGTGTCGGGCCGTGCGGTAGTCGGCGCCACGGTGACACTCGGCCCGGAATCGCTCCGCGGCCAGGCTCACCGTATTCATCGAGTTGGCCAGGACGATACCGGCCAATGGAATGAGCATCCCGGGCGTGAACCACGTGGGGAGGTCGAGTACCAGTTGCGTTGCGATGAATAGGACTGGCAGTGCGCCGACGCAGATCGAGACCAGTACGGTGGGGTAGCGGTTCAACCGGTCTTTGCCCAGTGGCCTCAGTGCAATCCAGCCTGCGGTGGACAGCATCACGGCGACGACTGACACCGACACAAGCGCGTGGTGCGACGCGAAGATGAAGGTCAGAACGTAGCCGACCAGCAGCAACTGGCTGACCATCCGGAATACCGCGACAAGCCCGGTGCGGAGGCCCAATGACCATCGGTGGATGATGAACAACACCGCGAACACCGGGATAAACGCCAGTGTGAGCCGAGCCAGAGGAATAGCCTGGACAGAATCGTTCATGGCGCTAACCGAGGCCCCGGGGGCCTCGATGGCTGGCGGCTCTGAGGAGGTGGGCCGGCCATCGAGGCTTCATCTGTGGTTCGTCTAGCCGGTGATGCCGGCTTCGTCGCACACGCCGTCCAGCAGGCCCCAGTATGCCTCCAGCGTTTGGTCGACCGCGTGTTCGATCGCCTCCGCCGACGCGCCGGCGTCGAGGCTTCGCGCCAAAGCGTCCCGTTCCTTTTGGCGATGCTCCAGATCCATTTCCGCGTGCAGCGCGAAATAGGCCAACGCCTCAGGCGCAGTCACTCCGTAGTGCTCGCGCAATCCCTCCGCCTTCTGCGACGAGACCTCGGGCTGCTGCGATTCGTAGGCATACAGCGCGCCGAGGCCGCTGGCGGCATCCGTCGCGGTCAAGCGGCTGATTGTCTCCACCAACCGGGTGGCGGCCGGGTGAGCTGGAGCGGTGGTTACCGTCCGGGGGGCGGCTCCGAGGCCCGCCCCGAAGTCCAGCCAGAGCTCGGCGTGCGGTCTCGGGTGGTGGCGCTCATCGTCCAGGTTGTCTTCCAGTTCCGCCCGAGTGGTCGCGTCGTCGGCCTGCGCCACGGCGTGCTCCAGGTAGGTCGGGAATGCGGCGACGTGCGGCCAATATACCGTGGCATAGGTCGACAACTGTTCGGTGGTCAAGGTGCCGTTCTGCCACGCGACATAGAACCGATGACGGAGGATGGACCGAGACTGGATCCGGGCGTCGAGACGCGAAAGAACTTCCGAGGTGTGCATGGGGCTGTGAACTCCTTGGTGGTAAGGGCGTTGGTGTCCGCCCTCAGGTTTGTGCCTGGGATCCGGTGATGTCTTCCGGGCTACGAGTCGTCGATGTCGGTGGTCTCGATGTCGGCTGGGATCGCGAGTTCGCCACGTTCTGCTTGCGCCAGCAATTCGCGTGCAGCGTGGGCCTTGCTGCCTGGCACCATTACTTCGGCGGCCCCGATACCGTCCACCGAGATGGCATGTGTGACGCGTAGCGATTCGCCGCGCAATAGGCAGGGAATGTCGTGAGCCTCAAGAAACGCTTTGATTTGTGCTTCGATAAACTGCCCCTGGACCGTTGAGATCACGACGTAGTCGTCTGGCTCGTTCATGCGTCACCCCCCATTGGCCCCGACTCTGAGACGATCCCCAATTGCAGCATCAGCCCCAGCAGGTCCATTTGTTCCCAGCGTTCCACGAATCGGCCGTCACGAATACGAAGGAAAACCATCGACGCAACTTCGACCGGATTTCCGGTTGGCGCGGCGCCCATCAGCGGGCCCTGGCTGGTGCCGGACATGGTTGACCGGAAGGTCACCAGGTCGCCGTCTGCCACGAGGTCGTGCACCTCAACCCGGAGGTCTGGGAACGCGGCACGGAAGACGTCGTAGATCTGGCGCGCTCCCGCGGGACCGGACGCCTGTTCGGTCGATGCCGTGTGGTCCACGTAGTCATCGGCGAACAGCTCGTCAATCACCTCTGGCCGCGCCTGGTTGTACACCTCGTCGATAAACCGGCGGGCGAGCGCCTTGTTCTCCTTTGACATGTCGCGGCTACCGGATTGCTGAGTAGTCCGTCGCATCCATGAAGACGAACTCTGGCGCCTTGGCGAGGATCTGACCGTCAACCTGCGACGCTCGGGCCACCTCTGTCCATTCTGGATCGGCCCGGAAGCTGGCCCAACTGTCGGTGGCCGCCTGGCGGCTGTCGTGGGAGATGATGTAGATCAACGTGTTCGGTATCTCCTGCGGCACCCAGTATCCGACATTCTCCATGCCGTGCTTCTCGAAGATCCGCCGCGTGTGGTCGCGGAATCTGGCTTGTAGATTCGGGAGCTTGCCGTCATTGGTCGTGTAGGTCCGCAGCTCGAAGACCTTGCTGCCGGATTGGGCCTGCACCGCGGCTGGCTGCCAGATCGTGCCGACCGTGAATCCGAGTGCCAGCAACGTCAGTCCGAATGTCACGAAATATCTTCTATTGATGGTCATGGTGCTTCCCTAACGGTGAACCGCTCGCGCGGTGATCTGTGTCAGCCCTCGCCGGAACACGGCCTCCACGAGGCGGCCTTTGATGAGTTCCACCGCCTCGTCCGCGGTGACCCACCGTCTGGTTCTGAGGTCTTGTTCGTCCCACTCGGCGTCGACGCGGTCGACCTGCAACAGGTAGACCGCGACAGTGTACCGGGCGCCACACTTCATAATCTCATAGTATCCGACCGGACTGCCGACGACACGTCCATGCACGCCGGCTTCTTCACGGGCTTCTTTTCGTGCGGTCCCGGCCGCCGTGTCACCGGGGTCAATGAAGCCCTTCGGGATCGACCACCGGCCACTCGTTCGCGTGGTGATGAGGCAGATCTACAGCTGATGGTCGCGGTCCCTGAACGGGAGCGCGGCCGCCTGTTCAGCGGGTTGGGGTGTCGCAGGAGGTCGTGTCATTCGCCTTAATAGGAGCGGCGCATCAGTTCATTCTGGCACTGTGCGCGGCTGGGGACGGTCGACATACCGTGTGAGCCACAGAATGGCCACGCCGAACAGGCCGACGAAGGGACCCTCCCACAGTGTCCACGAGAGGGGCATGCCTTCGAGCACGTCGACCACCAACAAGACGACGCCGAAGAGGGTTATCGCCCAACCGAGGTAGAGCAGGACCGCGCGATGTCGAACGAGGTCAGTCGAGATGACCCATAAGAGCCCGCCCGTTATGGCGTAGAAAGCGGATGTCGACCGAGCGAGATAGCCCACAATGGGTTCGGTCGGGAGGGGGCCCATGTCCAGCCCCGCGTGAATGGCGGCCATCCACGACTCCGGCGCGGCGACGAAAATCAGCGCGAGGAGGGAGGACCCTCCGATGACCCGCAGCAAGAGCGTGAGGGCGCGACTGGCGCTCCGTGTATTGAGCATGGCCCATTGTAGCTGGGCCTTCGGGTTGGGAGCAGCGGACTGCGAGGAGCGCGGCTGCGGCGGTGGGCGGTCCGGGGGCCGGTGCCGCCCCCCGGACCACACGACTACGGTGTGTGGACGTTAATCACTTCCATCTCGCCGTCCTTGTCGAACGCGACGACGGGATACTCGACCGGATTCGGGCCTTCCATGCCGGGTGAGCCCTGAGGCATGCCTGGCACGGAGATGCCAGCGACGTCCGGGCGCTCGGCGAGCAGTTGCTTGATATCTTCGGCCGGCACGTGGCCTTCGATCACATACCCGTCGACCGTGGCGGTGTGGCACGAAAACAGCCGGTCTGGAACCCCGTGCTCGTTCTTGATCGGTGTCACATCGGGGACGTCCGTCGTGTTCACCGTGAAGCCCGCATCTTTGAGATGATTGACCCATCCCATGCAGCACCCTCAGGTGGGTGACTTGTAGACCTCGATGACCGGATCCTGGGCCCGCGCCACGGTCAGTGACCCGACACCGACGAGCAACGCGAACAGCGTGGTAAGCAGAGTGCGCATGGGGAACTCCTTGGTCGAAAGATCAATAGCGAAAAATCGTTGGCGCCACGAGTACGCCACACATCAGGCTACTCGTTGGCCGGCGCCTTGGCAACCAAGCGACCCAGTTCCGTCACCGCTTCTTGGCGCCGCGTGGTCTCCGTGCTCCGGCGGTGATGGCGCGCTCGATGAGTGACAATCCCTGCGTGACCACCGCTTTCCGCCAGGCGGGGCTGCGCGGACAGAAGCACTCCAGCAGCTGTGCCTTGGCGCGGTCGAACGCCCTCGTGTGAGGACGACCGAAGTGGTGGGCGCTGTTTTCCGCTCGTAGCGCCCCGAGTACCCGGACGATCGTGTGGGTGCCAAACTCTGCCGTGACGAATCGGTAGCGGGAGTCGCCGACGCGTGACTGAGCCCATCCGCCCAAGGTGCCGGAGGCGTCGTACGCGGTGTCTCTCGAGCCGGCGGCCGGCTCGACGCCAGCGTCTCCGAAGGTCTGGCGATACCACGCGACCGCGGGCGCATCTGCTTGCTGCTGCAGCAGCAACCGATGACGGGCAAACGCACCGAGGCCGCTGTGCAGGTCAATGTGGATGACGCTGGGTGCGTCGCGGACCCAATCCGTGAGGTGGCGTTTCACGACCCGCGTCGACGCCGATTCGGCGGTGCCACCAAAAAAGAGCCCACGAGGGAACTGATACTGTCCGGCGGCCACCGCGGATTTCAGCGCGGGCATTCCCAATCGTCGAATGTACCAAAGGGCCTTGAGCCGAAACGGGTCGAGACGCGAGGGTGGAAACGCTGGATTGAGGAGCGGGTCGAGCGACGCGTAGCCGTCCGGCGCACCGGTGTGGGTCTGGGGTGACTCCAGGAAATTTCGATTCAGATCGATGTTGTCTTCGTTGACCCGGCGCACGTGCGCGAATCCGAACGGGTTGACGGCGTGGATCAAGACCACGGCCAGACCATCGGGGAGCGACGTACCGGACGCCACGCGGGACAACCATCCAAGCTGAATGGCGGATCCGAAGAAGCCCTCGACCCCGTGCACGCCGGAGCTGACGACGACGGCGTGCCGCGGCGTCTCTGAGCCGATCGTCGCCACGTCCATCGTCAGGGGCTGTTCTTCCGCAAGTTCTCGGATGGTGTGCCGGGTGAGGTGCGCGCCAGTGCGAGCGGCTGCCTGTCGAAAGCGGAAGGCCGCGTGGTGGTAGTCGGGAGAGAACAGGCCGAGCGGGTTGGTCATCGCTCGCTCCACCGGTCAGGCGCGGACAAGGTCCAGCACGGCCAGGGTGGTGCGCCAGTTGCGAATAGTGGTAGTGGTGCCCAACGTGCGGTCGAGATACGCGCTCGTGAACTTGGTCCTTGCGAGTCCGTTCGGGCAATGCAGATAGAGCTCACGGTCGTGGGGGACGCACTCGTCGGGTGGCGACCGATGGAGGTCGATGGCTCCGATCTGGCCGCTTGACGGGCGATTGGCCAGAAATCCGACGTGGGGGGCGGAGAGGTCGGTGTTGTGAGTGGAGAGAAACGGATTCGCCATCACGATCTGTTCGAACTCCGAGGCTGTGCGAGCCACGGTTGGGACGTCGAGTGCGAGGTGTGCCTTGATGAGCGCCGAGACGTTCGCCGGTATCTGGGCCCTCGCGCCAGATGGAGCATCGAACACCACGTTGCCACTCTGGATGTAGGTCCGCACCCGTGTGTACCCACCCGACTCGAAGATGTCGACGAGTCGAGCCATTGGAATTCGGTTGTGGCCCCCCACATTGATTCCGCGCAGGAGCGCGACATGGGTCTCGGTGGCTCGGGTGCGTCCCGTGCGTCTCGGTCCCATATGACTCCTACCGAGGTGGTCGATCCGCGTCCAGTGTCTGTTGGATGACCGCTTTCGTGCGGGCGATCAGCTCTCCCAGGTTCCGCTCGTTGTAGTCGGTCGTGTCGATCGGTTCGCCGAGGATGACGTCCACGCGCCCCGGTCTTGGCGCCAAGGTGGTTTTCGGCAGGAGTTCAAACGTGCCCCGAATCGTCACCGGAACAATCGGCACGCCGGCCTTCACCGCGATCTTGAACGTGCCGGACTGAAACGCCTGCAGGCGTCCATCCGGTGTGCGGGTGCCTTCGGGAAACACGGCCAAAGAGCGACCATTGCGAACGCCCTCGATGACGCGTCTGAGGCTGGCGACCGTCTTGCGCGCGTTGCCCCGATCTATCGGGAAGTGGCCGGCGGTCCAGAGGTGCCACCCACTGAACGGCACATAGAACAGCCCACGCTTGGCCATGATCCGGAACGGATAGGGGAGATACGCGAACAGAGCCGGTGTGTCGATCAGGCTCGAGTGGTTGGCCATGTAGACATACGCCTGGTCCGGCCGTACCCACTCGACGCCGTGCACCCGGATCCGGGCGAAGATGGACCATGCCACCAGCCGACACCACCAGCGAGCGCACCAGAACTGCTTGTCGCCCGTCTTGTCGAACGGCCACACCAGCAGCGACAGGGTGCCCATGACCAGCGTATGGGTGTACCAGAGGACATTGGCGACCGGCGCCCAGAGGTAGACGAGCAGCAGCCTCACGCGTGCGATGTCTCCTGTGTGGCGGGGTCACTGGGGGCGGCGGACCGCAGGTGATGTAACACGACGCGGCCGCGCGCGGACAGGACGTAGCCGGGGTCGTGGCTGTCGGTCAACCCGAGATTCTTCAGTTTTCGCACGTTCGGCTTCAGCCAGTCCCTCTCG
Organism: uncultured bacterium; assembly: GCA_963934795.1. Lineage (GTDB taxonomy): Bacteria > Acidobacteriota > Vicinamibacteria > Vicinamibacterales > UBA8438 > UBA8438. Next base: position 2,727 of record CAWWAF010000094.1, on the reverse strand, counting down.
CAGCGCAGGTGCGCTGCAAGGACCCTGGCGGCAACGTCGGGGTGTTGCTCGATGATGCCCAACACCCGCACGGTCCACGGACCCGACGCGGCGCGGTCATCGAGGCGTTGGAGTCGGGTCGCTAGCGCGCGCAGGTCCGGCCCCGAGAGCGCGTCTGACTCGCGCAAGGCGATGCGTGGGTCGGCTCCCGCATAACTCACCGTGACCCGGGAGAGTCGATCGCCCCGTCTGCCCAGCTCACCAAGGAGGGCCGCTTTCGTGTCGAACTCGGCCCGGCGAACGTCGGCCTCCGTGACATCGGCATCGGTCACGTCTTCGACGTTCACAATGTTCAGCAGACCCACGGCGGTCTGGAGCGTCCCGCCTGTCTTGACGGTAGGTCGGCGCCAGCGTCTGAAGACGACGGTGATGTCACCTGTCTTGATGCGTCGCAGCACCGCCATTCTCATCAGCATGGTCGTTGTGCCGTGTGCAGCGTCGTCTGTATTTCGAGTGACGGACGGACTGGAGACGGGCCTACCGGGGCAGCGCCGCCCGGATGTACATCAGGTCGATGAGAGCTTGCGCTCGCGCGAGAGAACCTGGTTGCTCGAGCAGGCCGAGTCGGTCGATGGGGTCAATCTCGATGAGTTGAGCGATGCCGTTGACGAGGTCCTCGTCCGCCAGGCCGTCGGGCACTTGGATCCCAGGCAATCCGATCGGCATCAGGCCGTTCAATTCTTCGCGCAGGTCGCCGAGCGTGGCCTGGTCTGCGATGGTCATGGGGTTGGGGATCAGCTCGATGTGCGCCAACCGGTACGAGCGGCTGCTGTCTTCCCCAGTAATACGGAACTTGGCCAGACCTCCCAGAACGATGTTGTAACCCCCGTCAGGCAATTCTTCGGACTGGGCGATGACGCCGACCGTGCCGACCGGAAAGACCGGTGGGCGCCCCTCGTAGTCCGCCTCGTGGCCCGGCTCCAGCAGCACCATACCGATGAGGCGGTCGCCCGCCAACGCATCGGCCACCATGTCGCGGTAGCGCGGTTCGAAGATATGCAGGGGGCGGGTGGCACGCGGGAACAGCATGACATCCTGCAGGGGAAAAATAGGGATTGTGGCTGGAAGCTCAGTTGGGGCGTAGCCCCGGGTCGTTGCCGGCTGACCGAAGACCGAGGCGGGGGCACACAGACAGCCTGCGACGGTGAGCAGACCGAAGAGTCGAGCCAGCGTCATGCTCCGTCTCGCTTTCTGGGGTCGTGGAGCCTTGCCCGCCCATCATGGAGCGCGAGCGCCAGTCCGGCGCGGGAGCTCAAGCCATGGGCTCGGTAGCCCAACGCGTGGGCCGCATCGTCCCCGAAAAGGCAGGCTATCACGGTCGCGCGGTCCGTCGCGCCCAGGAATGGCGCGAGGACCTCGCGGGTGTAGGTCAGGTCCTCCGCGTCGACTCTCGGCTCCGTGCAGCCGGCGGCCGCCATGGCCGTGCCCTCCTGCTCGAGCATTTCGCCCAATGTGGTGGCGGGCTCTCGCCGTCGAATGTGTGCCATCCGATGAATGGCGGATGCGGTCTCCTCTCGTACCAGATCAGGCGAAGGCGTGTCGCCGGTCCAGAGCTGCGCCACGATCCAGCCACGTTTGGCGAGGGCGCGCCCCTCGAAGCGATGGGAGTACTCGCTGCAATAACGGTCGGTCCAGCCACCGTGCGCATCATCCGCCACCACGAGCGCTACGGTGAAGCGGCCATCAACGTCTGCCACTGCCGGCAGGGCTTCCTTGATGACGTTGCGAGCGACGTCCTCGGCACCAAACTGACGCAGCGTGTCGAGGAGGACCGGAATGTGGTCCTTGCCCATCGGGTTCATGGTCACGAGCGGCAGGGCCAGATCGCCCGTGTCCTGATCCCTCAGCGTACGCAGGTAGGCCTGAAACCGTAGTGCCCCGCGGGGCATGTCATACAGTTCACGCTGGATGGCCAGCAACGGGATCAGGTCCAGCTCCACCTCCCCACGTTAGCCCATCCAGAAACCTTTGCGTCGCGAGATTCCCAAGACCTTGGTGCAGGCGCCGCAGAAACAGGCGTACCGTTTGCCGAGGAATCCGGATAGGACGCCATACGGAATGGCGCGCGTCGGCTCGTTGCCGTGCGGGCACAGAGGGGTGATGTCGTCGCATTCCCGCGTCGTGGTCTACGACCCGGTCGCCGGGTCCTGTTCCAGGAGTGCTTTGAGCGCCGCCAGATCTTTGTTGGTCGCGCGACGCATCGCTAGCGACATGACCGGGGCCATCAGACGAGAAAACCCCGTGGGCATGCCACGGTTGCGCAGCGTCATCCGTGGCATGCCTTCCGGCGTAGCCTCCCACGTATAGGTCGTCTCCATTGGAAACGGTCCTTCAGCGGTCCGCATCACCAGGCGCTCACCCGGGACGAGTTCGGCGATCTCGTAGGTATAGGCCATCCGTCGACCCAGGAACTCCGCGACAAAAGCAGCGCGTGACCCGACGACAAGCGGCGGCGTGGTCTCCCATTGGACCGCCTTGATGTTGACGTACCATTCGCGCACGTTGTCCCAGTTCCCCGCATAGGCGGCGACCTCGGCTGGGGGGCGTCGAATCACGATCTGGGTCAGCACATCGACGGGCATCGTTGGGCCTCCTCTCTTGCGGTCCTGGGTTGGTCACACAGGTCGGTTGCTGGCGCGTCGTAGCAGGGTCAGTATCGTCCCGCTGGCATCCGCCAGCAACCGCGTG
>CAWWAF010000093.1:0-14387 GCA_963934795.1 uncultured bacterium | reverse complement strand
GCGCACGACCGTCGAGCGCACGTCACGGGAACGCCCAGTTACCCGCGGGGCATCGACGCCAGGCGATAGCGGTCGATCTCGGCGGGAAGATCGGTCGTGCCGTTGTGGTCGGCCAGCACGGCCGCCGCGGTCTCGACGCCGGACGACAGGGCCGTACCGGTCGAGGCGATGGACGGGAAGGTGCGGTAATTGCCAGCCCCGTACACATTACGAAACACCGCATCGCGCAGTGGAGGATTTTCGTACCCCTGATGAAACACCGGGGCATAGATCGCCAGCCGGTTGACCTGTGTCCAGAACGGCTCCAACTCGAAGCCGAACACTCGCTGAAAATCGGCCCGGTAGCCGGCCAGAATCTCGTCGTCGCTCTGCTGGAAGAACGCATCGCCCCGATGGGGCACGTGCGTCATGAGGTTGAGACACGTATCGCCCGGCGCGCCGATCGTGGGATTGAGCGCGTTCAGCATGAACATGCCCGAAGCGGTGCAATCGCGCGATGCCAGGTTCATCCAATAAAAATTGGGCGTCACCTGCTGCTTGGTAGCAAAGATGGCTGACACGACTGCGGTGTAACGGATGTGATCGAGGTCCGGTCGCGGATCGGACAGTAGCTGCTGATAGACCTCCGTAGGCACGGTGCTGACGACCACGTCGGCCTCTAGATGCTCGCCGTTGTCTAGTTCAATGCGTGTCACCCGGTTGTCCTCTGCGACAAGTGCGCGCACCGTCGTCGACACGCGCACGTCCACCGACACCGAGGCCAGCAAATTGGCCACACCCTCACAGAGCACCTTGGTCCAGTTGGTCCCGGGGATGTAACCGAAGGGCGCGGAGCCTTCCCGGAAGTGGAGACGTGCGCCCAGCCAAGCCCCGCTGACTTCGTCGCACGGTCGGTTGAACTTGAGCTGGGTCAGGGGGTCGAAGATGGCTCGCCGTACCCCGGGGCCGCCCCATTCGTCCACCAGCTCCGCCGCGCTTCGGTGGTTCCAGTCTGACCAGTCCGACTTGCCAAAACACCGCAGCATCAGCCTGACGAAACGGAGCTTGTCGACGAGACTCATCGGAAAGCGCAGGAAGTCGACGGGATGCATGAAGTCATACATGCGGCCGCGCAGCTGGAAGAGCATGACGATCTTCCGCCAGCGCACGTCTGGCAGTGCTCCGATCGCGTCCAGAAAGTAGAGCAGCCCGCGGTCGCGATGCAGGATGTGATGGTAGGCCAGCGGATAGAAATGGCCGCCCGTCTCAAAGGTCCCGGCCAAACCGCCCAGTTCCGGGCCCCGTTCTACGACGGTCACGCGGTCCCATCCAGCCCGGGCCAACGTATACGCCGCAGCCATTCCGGAGAGCCCGCCGCCGAGGACAAGCACCCGTGGCGTCGGCATCACATGAGACGCGAACGCGGGCTAGGGGTGCCGGAGTCCTCGACCCCGGCCCACGTGCCCCGCCATTGAGGACCGTAGATGGTGTGCGCACGGATCCGACGCCAGTGGCGCTCGGCGTGCAGCGCGACCCAGGCACGGTAGTAGAGCTTCGCACCGGTCAGGCAGACTCGAAAGATCGGGGTATTGAAGAAGAGCCGTTTCAGCGCCGACTTGCGCAACACATTTTCGACCAACGACACGGTGTTGTCACGCGCTGGCCGAAAGGGGACCACGTGCTCTTCCGGCACCAGGCCCCGCACGTCGATTCGGTCTCGATCGTCCGTGCCGATACCCCGTGCTGCGCAGCTCCGGAGATGCGGCACCGTCGCCGGGTCGATTCCCATGCAAATCGCCTGGATGGTGTCGAGCGCCACCGGGTCGGTCGAACACAGAATGCGGTCGGCCACCCGTGGAACGCCCGACTTCGGCCCGTTGCCTTCGAGGCCGACGGTGCCATCCATCACCGACAGCACCGGTCGCACGACCTGATTCAGGTCCGCCAACGCGTCGGTCAGCACGAGATGATACTCATGGCGCATCTTGTTCAGACAGCCCCACTGATTCTTGAGCGCTCCGGTGATGCCGGTCTTCCCGTGGGTCTTCATGACCGGAACCGTGACCAGCAGCGTATCGCGCAAAATCTGTGGAACGCGCACCTCCCGCAGGACCACGTTGTCCGGCATCGACACCACGACCGTCGGCCCACGCTCCATGTTGACCCATTCGGTACCGGTCCGGCGACAGACCCCCGCCATCCCGCTCCGACGGAAGGCCGACTCGACATCCTCAAGCACCTGGTCGGCCTCGACCATATAGATCGTGCCGACGTGGTCCCGCAGTTCGAGAATGAGCGATTCCGCCACCAGAGGCGACGTGATCGATCCGGGCATGAACAGATCCCACCCGAGGTTTACTTTCAGAGAAATCTCTGCGCCGCGAGGAATGACGTTCCGCCAATCCACCGCCTCGAGGGCACGGCGCACCGCACCTCGCACGTCATGCGTGACGCGCTCGACGGCGACGACGGACCGGGTCAGCTCTGTCATGGACTCGCTCACAGCGGCAATTGGCTCAAACAAGCTGCGCCCCGCCCCGGATGGGCAGTCAGGACCCCGCTCGGATCGCTTGTCCCGGTGCCACCCCGTCGACGAGCCGTTCGTCTCGGACGACGAACGTGCCGGACACCAATACGTGGATGATCCCCTCGGAGTAGCGGTCTGGCGCGTCGTAGGTCGCACGATCGATCACGAGCGCTGGGTCAAACATGGTGAGATCGGCATCCGCCCCCACCTGGACCCGGCCTTTCAGCGCCATACGCGGCACGATGGCCTCAAGCCGCTGGGCCGGCAACGCCGTCATCTTGCGCACGCCGTCCATCAACGACAGCACCCCACGGTCCCGCACGTAGTGTCCGAGAATCCGGGCAAACGTCCCGGCACCACGCGGATGGGCGCGCCCCTCAGCGAACGGAATCCCGTCGCTGGCGGCGATGACGTCTGGCTGGCTCACGATCCACTCGTTCATCTCTTCGGAACGGCCGTGGGTAATGACCCACCCGCCCTGCTCCCGATAGGTCTGAAACGTCGCCTCGGTGAGCCGCTCTCCCGTGTCGACCCATTGCAGACGCTGATACGCCGCGGCGGGACGACCAACCCAACTGTCGAACAGCGCCGACTCGATGCGGCTCGCGCTTGCGGTATACGGATAGGCCTCGGTGGTGACATCGACACCGCGGGCCTGAGCGCCTCGAATCAAGGCCAACGCCTCAGGCGCAGCCTGGCCCGCGCTGCTGTTCATGTGCACGATATGCAGCGAAACGCCGGTCCCGGCCGCGTTCGCGACCGCTTCCTGAAACGGCGCGAGGGCGCCACCGGCGGCAAAGGCGGCCGAGGAGCGCAGATGAATGAAGACCGGCGCCCCGCGGTCCGCGGCCATGGAGAACAGACTCCAGAGCTCCTCGTGGCTGGCGCCGGGCGTGTAGCTGATGCCGAACCCCAGTCCGAGCGCGCCCTCGTCAAGGCCAGCAGCCAGTAAACGGGTCAACTGACCCAGCTCGTACTCCGGGGCAGGACCGTACAGATACGCGTCCGCCTGCGCGGCACTACCGAGTGAGAACGTGCCTTCACCGTTACGCTGCGCGACGACGGCCCCGAATGCGTCTCGCCGAGCCCCTTGATGGCTGACCGACGCGCCGAAGTTGAGCAGGGCGCGTCCTTCCCGGCTGGCGTACCACTGGTCGACCGGATACACACCGATTTCGAGTTCCAGGGCCGTGGTGACGCCATCGCGCGCCTGAAAACGGCTGCTCTCCGGATCTTGTCCGTGCGCGTGCAAGTCAATAAAGCCGGGAGCGACGACCAGGCCGGTCGCATCCAGGACCTCGGTCGCCGCGAACTGTCTGGCGCCGACCTCGCTCACCGCCACGATCTCGCCACCGCGGATCGCCACCTCCCGGACGGTGTCCAGGCCGCTGTCCGGGTCCATCACCCGCCCCCCGGTGATCAGTACATCGACCGCCTCGAGACTCGGAGCCGCGCCGCACGCGGCCGTCAGCGTGGCGATGGATATCGCCATGACGCTCCATTGAGCGGCGCTGGATTTTACCGTGTTCACCATAGTCCAAGCACTTTCCACCACAGCATACCCACGCCCAGCCAAATGACCAGGTTGAGCACCGAGGCGTAGAACCCAACCCGCCACCAGTCTTTGAGGCTGACGTAACCCTCGACAAAGATAACCGGCGACGTGGTGGTCCCGTAGTGGGTCAGCCCAGCCGTCAGATTATTAATGAACACGAGGCTATACACCACTACCGGGATCGGGGCCCCCAGGCTGACCAGCAGCACGAGAAAGGGCGGATACATCGCCAGCGCATGCGCGGTCGTACTCGCGAAGAAGTAGTGCGCATAGAAATAAATCACCAGCGTCGCCATGAATACGACGACCCAGGGGGTGCCGGAGAACCAGGTTCCGACCCACTCCGCGAAGAGCGTCGTCACTCCGGTGTCGTTCAGGACACCCCCCATCATGATCAGGCCGCCGTACCAGACAAACACATCCCACGCCGACGTTTCCTTGAGCGCGCTGTCCCAGCTCAGGCACTGTGAGAGAAACAGGACGGAAATACCGAGAAACGCCACCAGGGTCGGTGACAACCAGGACACCCATGACGAGGCGACCCACAGCGCGATGACCCCGACGAACACCGTCGCGACGGTTGCCTCCCGCCCTCGCACCGGGCCCAGCTCGACCAACTGCTGGCGAGCGAACTCGGCCGCAGCCGGAGTCCGTGTCAGCTCCGGCGTCATGATGCGGTAGACCAGATACGGCACCGCGATACTGGACACGACGCCGGGCGCGAGGCCCGCCACGAACCAACTGGTCCAGGTAATCGTGACGCCCGCGTACTCCGCCGCCAGGTCGCCCAACAACAGATTGGCGGCGCTGCTATAGAAAAAAATCGCCGATGAAATCACGCTGCCCTGATACAGGCAGGTCATCAGGAACCCGCCGAGCACGCCGGACGAGGCGCCGGGGTGCGACTTGTACAAGCCGCTAATCCCGCGGGCGATCGGAAATACGATACTGGCGGACCGGGCCGTGATCGACGGCACGCCAGCCGCGAGCGTCAGGTCGGTCAGGTGGAGGGCATAGCCAAGCCCCAGTGAGGTACCGCCGATGGCGCGGACGAACCAGAGCGCGATGCGCCGGGCCAGCCCGCAATCGCGCAGCGCCCGCGACATCAGCATGGCAATGAGCACCATCCAGACGGTGGGCACCGAGTACCCGCTCAGGGCTCGATCCATCGGGAGGCCGCCGAAGAGCAGCATGCCAACCAGACCGAGCAGCACCACCTGCGAGCCCGGCATCGGTTGCAACATCAAGCCGCCGATCGTGGCGAAGAACACGCCGACTCGACGCCAGTCCTGGGGGTCCACCCCGTCCGGTGGTGGGATCACGTGCGCGATGGTGAGGTAGATGGCGACCAGCGCCAGAAGCCGCGGGAGCTTGAGCGACGCACCCGACTTGTCGCTCGACGGGTCCGTCATATCGACCGCTTCGAGGCCCCTGTCAGGGCCGTTGGGTCGAGCTGAGACCAAGCCGCGCGCGTCTGCGCGCGTTCCTGGCGCATAACGCAGGCATGGGGGTCCCGGCGCCCGAGCGGGTTCGGCGCGCTGACCCGTCTCGTCACTGAACCCGTTCCAGCACCGCGGCCAGGGAGAGCCCGGCGCGCTCCAGCTCTTTCTTCGACGCGGGCACCGGTCCCAGCCCCATGACGCACGGCTCCACCCCAGCCGCGGCGGCTGACTCGACGCGGGCAACAGGGCGTATTCCGTCGCAGATACATGCGTCAGTCATGATGGGGAGGCCTGCGTGTGACCGTTGCGAACGGCACTCAGTATACCGGTGCGGATCAGGGGGCCTGACACCGAAAATTAGCCTCGTCGTCAGTCGGCCCCGACCCGCCATACGCGGCGACCTGCGGATACGCGCAGACCGGCCTGGTGAGCCCCTGAGCCATCTCGCCGCCGGGACCGGACCTCTTGGTCGCCACCAGCCGAACAGGGGCGGCGTCCTGCTCGACCCACGCCGCAATGGCCGTCAGCCAGTCGACCTCGTCGGGCCCCGGTCCCCCGCCGCAGTGAAGCACGCCAGGCAGCATGAACAGGCGGGCGTAGTCGGTCGCCACGGGGTCGAGCGCACTCACCTTGTCGTAGTAGTCGATGGTGCCGAGCGCCGTCAACGCCGGATCCGACCACCCCGTCCATAGGATGAGTTTCCCCCCGGCATCACGGAACGGCCCCAGGTCGGGGTCGGTTGCGTCCAGAATCTTCGAAGCTTCCGCAATGTCATCGGACCAGGTCGAGAAGTCGTACGTGGTGTAATCCCAGTCCGGATCGTCGAACACGAAATACTTGTAGAGCTCAGTCCCGAAGCCGTAGTGCAGATTGGGCGCGCCACGCTCCGCGGTCGTGTCAGCCCCGGAAATCCACTGGTCCCACCCGCCCGGCTCATTCTCGCCACCGAATGGGAATCCATGAAAAATCGACTCGCCATTGCTGGTGGGCCCTGCATAGATCGCCTGTATCGCGACCAGCTGCTCAGCCGTCACGCAGTCGGGCCCTGGGCTGTCGACACACCGCGGAAGCGAGTCTGGTGCAAAGGCGCAGCGCCGGGGATCGTTCAGGACGCCATCCTCCACACCGTCCTGACGGTCGCACGCCTGCCGAATCGACGCGTCGAGCAGCGCCCGATTCGCGGCAGTGACCACCGGCGTCGACAGGTCCGACGGGTCGGGGAAGATGGCCTGCTGATTCTGCACGAACCCGGCCGTGAAGGCGGTCCAGTGATACGCAGGCGCCCCGGCGACAATCCCGTCGAAGTCATCGGGGTAGCGCTGCGACGCCATCATGCCCTGCCCGCCCCCTCGGGAACAGCCCACGAAGTAGGCGTACGCTTCCTCCCGCCCGTAGTAGTACCGGATGATCGAGCGGGCCGCCTCCGCGGTCAGATGCACAGCGCGATGACCGAAATTGCTCTGTCGTGTCTCGTTGTGAAGAGCCCACGCCGCCTGCACTCCCTCTCCCTGATGCCCGGTGTCGGTGCCGACGGTGGCATATCCACGCTCGAGGGCACCAGGACCCGCACCGTAGGCCAGTGCGGCATTCTGTACGCTGCCGACGTATCCGCTGCCGCCCCCCATCATGAAACGGCCGTTCCACTCGTCTGGCAGCAGCAGCTCGAAATTGATTTCCTCGTCGATCAGGCCCTGGACCCGGCAATGGGGGGGGCCGTCGACGTCAGAAACGAGGCTAGCGCTGACGATATCGAAATCAATCAACGTCATCGCCGCAAGCTCGGTACACCGCGCGCCACCGACCGGCCCCTGGTCGCCGTCTGCGGCGCAGGCCCACCCGCCCAGCGCCAGGGCCGTCGCTAAACTGCAGGCCCGCGTCGCAGGCCGGACCATCGCCGCCACCGGTCTCATCCGCGTCATCCGCCACTCCTTGGGGAACCACCCCGCGTCAGTTCCGAGCACGATACACGACCTGGCCGGTATAATCCGGCTCCGACATGCCGCTGCACGGTCTCACCGTCATCGATCTCACTCGCGTGCTGGCTGGGCCCTACTGCGCCATGATGCTGGGCGACATGGGAGCCGAGGTCCTCAAGATCGAGGAACCCACGCATGGCGATGACACCCGGGCTTGGGCGCCGTTTCACCACGGGATGAGCACGTTCTTTCTCGGCATGAACCGCAGCAAGAAGAGTGTCGCGTTGGACCTCAAGACCCCGGAAGGCGCCGAGGCGCTGCGACGACTGATCAGCACCGCTGACGTGCTGATCGAAAATTTTCGTCCCGGAAGTCTGAAGAAGCTCGGATTCGGCTACGAGACGGTACGGGAGACGAATCCCCGTTTGGTGTTCTGCTCTATCACGGGCTACGGCCAACAGGGTCCAAAGCGAACACTGCCCGGGTATGACGCCGTCATTCAGGCGGAGTCAGGCCTCATGCATGTCACAGGGGAGCCGGACGGCCCTCCGACGCGCGTCGGAGTCGCCATCACGGACTATCTCGCCGGGCTGTATGCCCTGAACGGCATCCTTCTGGCGCTCCGCAACCGCGACGAGACCGGACGAGGTCAGCACGTCGACATTGCGCTGCTCGACGCCATGACCACCGCCCTGGCACTCCCGGCGAACGTGTTGTTCGCCACCGGACATGAGCTGGGCCGGGAAGGCAACGACCACCACACGCTGACCCCCTACGAGACGGTCGAGGTACACGACGGCCTTGTGATGGTCGCCGTCGGCAACCAGCGGCTCTGGCACCAGTTCTGCCAGGCCATCGGCCAACCGCAGCTCGACACGGATCCTCGATTCGTCACCAACACCGAGCGGATGCGGCATCGGGACACGCTCAAGACGGTGTTGAATGGGTTTCTCGGGAGCCTGACACGCGACCTGCTCATTGGTCGGCTGCGCGCGCACGCGGTACCGTGCGGCGAAGTGCGAACCGTGGCCGAAGCGCTGTCGGACCCCCAGATCGCCGCGCGTGAGATGGTGGTCGATCTGCCGCACCCTGAGCTGGGCAGCATCCGGTCGCTCGGCAATCCGATCAAGCTGTCGCGCACCCCAGCCGTGCTCGACCGGCCACCACCAGCGCTCGGCCAGCACACGACAGAGGTCTTGGAAGCGTTGGGTATGGTCATCAGCCCAGACGGCAGCGTCTCGGGCCACCCAGAGACTGACTAGCAGCAGCGACGAGGTTCGACCCGATGACCCGAGTGCACGATGCACGTCGCACGAGCCGGCTTTTGATTGTCGCCGGTGTAATCGGTCTGTTCGCCGGTGCTGCGCACGCGCAGACCAGCCAGGAATTCCTGGGACGACTCTCGGTGCTACCGATCGATTTCACGACGGCACCTTCGATGTCCGGCGTCGGCGAGGCGCGTGCGATGCTCACCGGCGCCACGCTCGTCATCACGGGAGACTTCGAGGGCCTGAGTTCGCCGGCCACCGCCGCGCACGTTCACCAGGCTCCCCCGGCCAGGCGCGGGCCGGTCGCCTTCACCCTTGACGTGGTGTCAGGGCGCAGCGGCACCCTCGCGGGCACGTTCACCCTGGACGTGGCGGCACAAGACGCCTTGCGCGGCGGCGAGTACTACGTGCAAATCCACACCGAGAACAACCGAGGCGGTGAACTGCGGGGATGGTTGCTCCCGCCTCGGCCATGAGTGCCACCATGCCGCGCCTTCGACTCTTAGGACTGGCGGCCAGCCTTCTCGCAACAGGCGCAACGAGCCTGACCGGCCAACCTGCTGAGCCGGCCCTCGCCTCCTATACCAGGGCCCAGGCCGAAGCAGGCGAGGAGACATACCAGGACGTCTGCGCTTCCTGCCACAAGCAGGACCTGGGCGGTGCCTCGGACACCCCCCAGCTGGCCGGGGAGACGTTCCGTGGGATGTGGGGAGGGCGCCCCGCCGCAGAACTCTTTGCCTACGTCAACGCGGCGATGCCACCGGCCGGGCGAAAACCGGATGCGGAGACCCTTATGAACGTGGTGGCGTACATCCTGAAGAAAAACGGGATGCCCTCCGGCCGCACGCCATTGAATGCCGAAGCACCAGGGATGGTCGCCCGCCCGGCCGGTGGGCCCTAATGCCGCATTCTGACCGCCGCTGCGCCGGCACGCGGCAGAGACCGGTCGTTGCTTTCCACAGCGTGCGCCACTAACATTGCACCGCTTGTCCACTCGGCGGCGCGCACGACAATAGTCCGGGATACAGATCCCGGCCGACTTTTGGGACGGCCACACGGGGCGTTCGTCATACTCCGAACCGAAACACGCTCATGATGCTCGACCGGCTGCGCCCCTGTGCGCTCGTAGTGACCATCCTCGCCGCTGGATGCTCCAGTGACGCCCCCACGGCGCCGACGCCGGTGCCGACGCCTGGCAATCCGGTGGCCGCGCTCATCTCGTGCCCCGTACCGGTCGCGCGACAGTCGCTCGACGCCTTACCGGTCGCCATCACCTGGGGTGTGCCGACGGTGGCCGGTATTGCGGTCGACAAAGGGTCCTGCGCCCCAGTCTCGGGGACATCGTTCCCTGTCGGCACGTCGACGGTCACTTGCACCGCGGACATGCCCGAATTCGCGGAATCCTGTTCATTCTCGATCACCATCACACCGCCGGATGAGAAGCTCCGGTTCACACGGTACATGGCGTTCGGGGACAGCATCACGGAGGGATTCGTCGGCGCGAGCTTCCTCCCGTCCGGTATGTCGATGCGCGACATTCCGGCGTTGCTCCGGGGCGGAGCTCGCACCATCCCGGGTATCGCCCGAGCCATCGAGCCCCTGAACTCCTATCCGGCCCAACTCCAAAATATGATGTTGCCGGCCTACCCCACGCAACAGTTCATCGTGGCCAACGAGGGCAGCGCCGGAGAACGAGCGACTCAGGGAGGTCTCCTGCGGATCAGCTCGTCGCTGCTGGCCACGCAGCCAGACGTGATGATGCTGTTCGAGGGATTCAACGACATCAACCTCGCCCTGCTCAATCGAGCTCCGGGCAGCACCGCGCCCGTCAGCATCACCCCCATCGCGAGCGCGCTACGGTCGATGGCGACCACCGCTCAGGGGCTCGGTGTGGACGTAGTACTCGCCACACTCACCCCGGTCAGCGATGCCCGAGAAGCGTCCGACCCGGGCACCCGCGCCGCACTCCTCGCATTGAACGCCCAGATCCGTCTCATGGCGGCTCAACTTGACCTCGGCAACGTCGTGGACCTCTACGCCGCGTTGAACGGCGTCCCGGGCACCCTCGGCGCCGATGGGTTCCACCCGACGGTGGCCGGATACCGCCGTATGGCAGAGCTATTTTTCGCGGAGATGGTCTCCCGATACGACATCACCCTACGTGCTCCTGGCGTCCGACGGACCCCGTAGTCGTCCGTCGTTCGACCCACACCCCGATTCGGCCACATCTGGTCGCCAGACCGCAGTCTGTCCTATGATGCGAGTAGCAAGGTCGTTCGATCTCTAAGACGCACGGCTGGGCAGTCGGCGTGGCTAACCACCCGTCGCCCGGGACCGAATCTTCCGCCTCGGCAAGCAGGAGTCATCCACTGTGGCAATAGCCTCGTCGTTCCGCCCGGGTGGTCAGTATTTTGGACCGTTGCTGGGCGTGGTCGCCGTCGCACTCGTCGCCGGTCTGGTGTCGTATGTTGTCGTCGGCCGGCAAGACGCGACGCCCGCCGCTGAGCCGGTCGTCGATGCGCCCACCTTCTCGACGGCCCCGACACCGGTCGGTGAGACGCCGCCACCCGTCCCACTCCCAGCCCTCGGCGACAGCGATGACCTGGTGCGAGACCTCGTCTCCGCACTCACCCCGCATTCCGCCTTCGCCGCCTGGCTGATCCCGGACGACCTGGTCCGCCTGTTCGTCGTGGTGGTGGAAAGCGTGGCTGACGGCCACAATCCGGCGGCGCGGCTCACGCCGCTGCGACCGACCCAGCGGTTCCAGACGTCTGGCGACTCGTCTCAACCAGCCATCGCGCCAGCCAGCCACGCCCGATACAACACGCACGCGGAAATCGTCGCGTCCATCGACCCGGTCGGCGCGGCCGCCCTCTACCACCGCCTGTACCCGCTGATTACCGAGGCATACACCGAACTCGGGCATCCGGAGGGCACGTTCGACGACACGCTGCGTCGCGCGCTCGAGCACCTGCTTGAGACACCGATTCTTGAACGCACCGAGACCCTGCTTCCGCGCGCGACGTTCTTCGAGTTTACCGACCCGGCACTGGAGGACCTGCTGCCGGCGCAGAAACAGTTCATGGGGATGGGCCCGCGCAATGTACGGGCCGTGCAGGCCAGTGTTCGAGACATTGCGCGCGAGCTGGGGTTGGCGCCAGCCAGTCTCCCAACCCCTACCGTCCTCCGAGAAGACCCCCGGTGACAGTACAGCTGCGCGTCAAGCGACTGACGCCGTCGGCCACCCTGCCCCGTCGCGCCCATCCTGGCGACGCCGGTCTGGATCTGTGCGCCGCGGTCGACCTCGACATTCCCCCAGGTGCTACCCGCTTGGTCGGTACCGGGCTGTCGCTCGAACTCCCACCCGGCACTGAAGCTCAGGTGCGCCCCCGCAGCGGCTTGGCGCTCAAACACAGCGTCACCGTGCTCAACGCCCCCGGCACAATCGACGAAGGCTACCGCGGAGAGGTGTCCGTCATTCTCATCAACCATGGTCCTGCGGTCTTCGAAGTCACGCGCGGCATGAGAGTGGCCCAGCTGGTCGTCCAGCCGACGCTGGCGGTCGAGGTCACCGATAGCGCGGTGCTGTCCGATACCAGCCGTGGCCAGGGCGGCTTCGGCTCGACCGGTTCATAGCAACCCGCGGCACCACGGGTCCTGACCGTGACTGCGCGCGGCTGCGCAGAACGACCACGCCCAAGTGGGTATCCCGACGGCCCCGCCGAGCACGAGTGATAAGGTGAAAACTGGCGTAGCCCGGGATCCGACATGACCAGCAATCGAGACGAGATGATGGGGAGCCGCCCCCTGCGGGTGGCCATGTGTCAGTGCAATCTCCCAGTTGGCGATATCGACGGCAACCTGAACCGCATCGCGGGTTTGATCGACCGAGCCCGTGAGCGCGGGGCCGACCTCACGGTCTTTCCAGAGCTCTCCGTCACCGGCTACCCCCCAGAAGACCTGCTCCTCAATCCGCGTTTTGCCGATGCCGCCGCCGCCGGCGTCCGTGACCTAGCCCGCTCGGTGACGGACACGGTTGTGCTGGTTGGTTTGCCGGACCGCTCGGACGACCTCTACAACGCCGCGGCGGTGCTGGCCGATGGGTCAGTCGTCGCGACCTACCGGAAACACTTCCTCCCGAACTACGGAGTCTTCGACGAACACCGCTACTTCGCCCGGGGCACGAATGGACTGGTGATTGACGTGGGTGGCGTGGGTGGTGCCCACGGCGTCCGGGTCGGAGTCACGATTTGCGAGGACCTCTGGTATCCAGGCGGACCCGGACAATGGGCCGCCATTGACGGCGGTGCCGAACTACTGGTCAACCTGTCCGGGTCTCCCTATCACCGCGGCAAGGGTATAGAGCGTGAACGCATGCTGGCCCAACGCGCCACCGACTACGGATGTTTTGTCGCCTTCTGCAACGCCGTCGGGGGCCAGGATGAACTGGTCTTCGACGGACACAGTCTGGTACTCGACCCGACCGGCGAGGTGCTGGCCCGTGGACGCCAGTTCGAGGAAGACCTCATGGTGGTCTCCATCGACGCGGTCAGTGCGTCACGGCGCCGACTGCATGACCCGCGCTGGCGCCAGCCGGGCCACACTGACAGTCAGCGGATTCGCTCGGTCTGTGTCTCGAGCGCGGTGGACACGACTCGCGAGGTGGACTCCCCCGCCACCAGCCCGGTCCCGACCATCCTCACGGAGGATGCCGAGCTGTATCGCGCCTTGACGCTCGGTACCGGTGACTACTTTCGGAAGAACGGCTTTCGCCATGCGGTCCTCGGGTTGTCCGGCGGTATCGACTCGGCCCTGGCGTTGACCGTGGCGGCGGACGCCCTCGGACCAGACGCGGTGACCGCCGTCTCCATGCCGTCACGGTTTACATCCGACGTGAATCAGGAGGATGGCCGCGACCTGGCCCAACGGCTTGGCGTCGAACTGCTGGAGTTCCCGATTGCGGATCTGGCGACCGCCTATGACGAGGCCCTGGCGAGCCGGTTTGCCGACACCGACCCCGGTGTGGCCGAAGAGAACCTGCAAGCCCGCATTCGGGGCAATCTGCTGATGGCGCTCTCCAACAAGTTCGGTTGGCTGGTGCTGACCACCGGCAACAAGAGCGAGATGAGCGTTGGCTACGCCACGCTCTATGGCGACATGGCCGGCGGCTTCGCGATACTCAAGGATGTACTGAAGACCTGGGTCTATCGTCTGGCCCGGTGGCGTAACCGCGACCGTGAGGTCATCCCGGTACGGATCATCGAGAAGGCACCGACCGCGGAACTTCGGCCAGATCAACTCGACAGCGACAGCCTGCCGCCCTACGACACGCTGGATGCGGTGCTGGAAGCCTACGTGGAAGAGGACCGCAGCCCAGATGAAGTGACCCGGCTCGGATTCGATGCCGCTCTAGTCGCGCGGGTCGTCACCATGGTCGACCGTGCGGAATACAAACGTCGCCAATCACCGCCAGGCGTCCGGATTTCGGTGCGCGCGTTTGGTCGGGACCGACGGCTCCCGATTACGAACCAATACCGTCCACGCTGATCTCTCGTCAGCCCGCGCTGGCGGCCGTGACGGCCCCACGGTGTCAATCTGGCACGTGCGTTACTTTCAGAAATATTTGAAAACACAAAACATGAGAAATGCCATCAAAGTCATGCAGAGCTCGACCAATCACGTGCGCAGCGAGTTCGTCCA
>CAWWAF010000092.1:0-14425 GCA_963934795.1 uncultured bacterium | reverse complement strand
AGCCTGATTGGTCCCGAAGAAGCGAAAACCGATGGCGCCCGGCATCGCGGCCGCGAAGTAGGTGGCGACCACGGTACCGGCGGCGGCGCCGTTGCAGGAAGGAGGTGCCCCGGCGGCCAGGTCGCCGCCAGTCACGGACATCTCGTAGGAACTCTTGAACGACGGGTCCGCGTTGAGGTCAGTCCCGATGAAGGCGGTTAGCGCTCCCTGGAGGCGTCCCTAGTAGTTCGAGCGACGGCGCGTAGAACCCGCTGCCGCAACTAGCCGCAAAGGCCGATTGCGAGCTGCTGATGGCCCTGAGCGAACCGATGGCCGAGGCCTCGCTCCCCGACAACCTGGCCCGCATCAGCCCCGGCACGGCAATCGCCGCAATTATGCCGATGATTCCCACCACCGCCAACAGCTCGATCAGGGTAAAACCGGACTCCGAGCGGGGGTTGGCGTACGCACCAGTCGTGCCCCCACGCGATTCACGAGACCACATCCATAAGACAAACGCAATGATTGCGCCGTGCGTAAAATGGCCAGCATTCCCCTGCACTACAGAAGGCTAGCTCCTGGCCAGTGTTCCCCCGGCGACGTTTCTGTCCGACACACAACAAAATCGTCTCGCCCGCCCAGGATAAAAAAAAGAGCCCGAGCGCTGGACGCGCCCGGGCTCAGTCCTACCCGTGTGCCAGGTTGCGGCGCGACGGCGTTAGTGCCCGCCCCCATCCGCGACAGGCAGGCGGAGCGCCGCCAGCGCACCTTGGAACGAACCGCCCTGGGCCACCTGGACGACGATATACTGATGCCCCTCGTGCATGTAGCTCATCATGCCGTACTGGCCCGGCGCCGGTAGCTCGACGCTCCCAACCAGCTCTCCGGTCAGCTTGTTACGGGCATCCAACACGGCCGGACCATTTGAGCCCTGCGTGGTCAAGAGCAAGCTGCCCGTCACCATCGAGATGGCGCGCGCTCCCCCACCCACGTTCGAGAGGTCAACCCCTTGCAGCGCCGGGTGGCGTTTCATGCGCTCAGAGGCCTCACCAATCGGTACCCACCAGAGGTGTTCGCCGGTGTCCATGTCGATCGCGGTGACGCGATTGTACGGCGGCTTGTTCATCGGCAAGCCTTGGGGACCAGCCCACCCAACGCCCCCGCCCTGCACCCAGTCGGAGATCGTCGTACCGGTGGTCCAGCAATCGCCCTCGGACGATGTGCACCCGTGGGTGTCGCCGTCGGTGTTGATCCCCGGTTGTACCATGCGGCCCGAGCACCCGGGAGCCGACGGCTGATAGAGAATGCCGGTGGTTGGATCGAAGGACGCGGGGTTGGTGATGTTCAACCCGCCAGAGCACGAAATCCACCCCTGGACCGATTCAGAGTGGCCTTCTGGCAATGGCGGCATGTACGGCCCGCCGACCCGGAAGTTCTTCATGATTTCGAGCGCCTCGGCCCGCAGCTCCGGAGTGAAGTCAATCACGTTCTCTTCCGAGAGGCCGAGCTCTTCAAGCGGGGCCGGTCTCGTCGGGAACGGCTGGGTCGGCGAGAGCTGTTCGCCCGGCACGACCGACGCCGGCACCGCCCGCTCTTCGATCGGCCAGACCGGCTCGCCCGTCACGCGATTGAACGCGAAGGTCATCCCCTGCTTGGTGGTCTGGATGACCATCGGCACCGCCTCCCCGTCCACTGTCGCGTCGTACAGAATCGGGACATTCGGGAGATCATAGTTCCAGATGGGATGGTGCACCGTCTGGAAGTGCCAGAGTCGATTCCCGGTTTCGACATCGAGCGCGATGAGGCTCGTGCCAAAGAGATTGTTCCCGGGCCGGAATCCGCCGTAGTAGTCGATCGTCGGCGCATTGGTCGGGATGTAGACGATGCCCCGCTCCATGTCGGCAGCCAGCGGTGCCCAGGAGGACACGTCCCCCGTCCACTGCCACGCGTCATTCTCCCACGTGTCGAAACCGAACTCGCTCTCCGACTGTGGAATGACGTTGAACTTCCACTTGTGCTGGCCGGTCCGGGTGTCATACCCGAGCATGTCGCCGGGGACGTTCTCCAATCGAGACTGGCTGTAGCCCTGCTCGTGCGAATTGCCCACGACGATGGTGTCGTTGACCACGATGGGGGGAGAGGAACTGGTGATGTAGCCAGTCTTCGGATCGAGGCCGGTGTTCGGGTCGTAGTCATACCCCAGGTCGGCAAGCAGATCGACGACACCGGTGCTCGGGAAGCCGGGGAGCGGCACCGGGTTGCCGAAGCCTTCGATGTGCTCGCCCGTCTTCCCATCCAGCGCGTGCAGGAAGAAGGCGGGCGTAATGACATAGATGACCAGTCGGTCGTCGATATAGCCGTGCGCGACGCCTTTGCCGTACGCCGCGCGCATGGACTGCTCCCAGCGCACGGTGTTCGGCTCGCGGTATGTCCACAGCTGCTCACCGGTCCCCGCATCCATCGCGACGATCGTGCGGCGATAGCCCGCCACCGTGTAGAGGATGCCGTCGATGTAGCTCGGCGTGGACTTGAAGGTGTAGTTGGCGTGTGGACTGAAGTTGTCTCCGCGAAACACCCACGCCGTCTCGAGATCGTCGAAGTTGCTGGCGTTTATCTGGTCCGCCGGCGAGAAACGGGTTCCGCCCGCGTCGCCGCTCTGATAGCGCCATTCACCTTCTTCAGTGCCCGGCTGCTGCGCGGACGCGCCACTCGCGGCCAGCACCAGTGCCAAGCCCACGGTCGTCCACACCCGGTGTCCGCGTCGCCCACGACATTCCGCGTCTGCTGTCATCTGCTCCTCCGAGCGACGGGCACGGGCCAACGGCCGCACTCGCCATCGCAATACGACCGACCAGGGATACCCCCCCCCAGGATCGTTTTAGAAACCGCACGTATCGCTGATTATCGCTCCAGGCAGAAGGATGTCAAGCGACGAACCGCCCCGCAGCGCGGGGTCAGGCGGCGACCGACAGCACGCTCGCTCTTGGGAACTGGTAGAGGTCTCGACCCACGTGAGCTGTAGCGACTAGACTGCGGTGCGGTCGGCCAATCAGGCGAGGACAAGGCCCTCGTCTCGGTGCCCATCACCCTCAGACGGGACCTAGAGAGCGGAGACCCCGACCGCTGCAATACCTTTTAGCCACGGTGCGGCCGCGTGTCGACCAGCCAGCCAACGGGCCGCACAACCACGATCCCGACGCGCCACGGTGTCGCGCGCTAGTTCGACCCGGGTGGCATTGACTCGCCAAATGCCCACAGCGCGCTGGCCGTCCGCATATAGAGACGTCCCTCCGCCAGAGCGGGTGTGGCGGCAGACGGTGACCCGAGGTCGTTGACAACCCTGAGCTGCAACTCGCCCCCCGCGTCCACCTCCGCGACGGCCACCTTCCCGGACACCCCAACGAAATACACCTTGCCATCGGCGGCGACCGGCGACGCATAGTAGTCGTCTACCGCACCGCGCAGGCGCTGCCGGTCGATGAGTTCGCCGGTGCGGGGACGAAACGCTGTCACGATGCCGCCGTCGTTGATCATGTACAGGACGCCCTGATAGAGCAGGGGCGACGTGAGCTGCGAGACAGCCCGGTCATAGCGCCACAGCAGGCTCTGGGCGGTCATGTCCCCGGCGCCCCCCAACCGCATGGCCACCATGCCGTTACGACTGGCCATGGCCGCTCGGTAGTACGCCCAGTCTTCCTCATTCATGGCGCCGTCGCCGTCAAGATCGAGATACAGGATGTAGCCCCGTGTGCGGACGTGCGGGAACTCGTCCCTCGAGATCAGCCCATCGCCGTCGTCGTCATGTTGCGCCACCGTGTCGGCCCAGGCTTCGACGACCATCTGTTCGTCCGCCTCGTTGAACGGGCTTGCGTACCCCTGCACGAACAACATGTCGCCAGACAGCACTGGTGTGGCCTTCATTTCGAACGGCAGGCCGCCGACCCACCACTGCCGGTTGCCACTCAGCAGGTCGTACCCCGTCACCATGAACGACCCGGCCACCAGCACGTGGCGGGTCCCGTCCTCTGCCGTCCAGAGCACGGGGGAGGAGTGCCCGCTCTTGGCCTCAGGCCGGGGCGTGCGCCACCGGACCGCTCCTGTCGCGCTGTCCACCGCCAAGAGAAACGACCCCTGTTGCTGATCGCAGACCAGGATGACGAGTCCCTCCGCGACGATGGGCGACGCCCCCATGCCGTAGACGTTGGTAAATGGTCCGAGCGGAACCCTCCAGCGCTCGGCACCGGCGGCGTCATACGACACCAGGCCGAAGTCGCCAAAGAACACGTAGACGTGCCCCGCGTCATCGACCGCCGGACTGGCTGAGGCGGGGTGGTTCCGAGTGTCCAGTTCCTCTTGGCGTGGGGCGTGCATGGTCGCGCGCCATCGCTCGCGACCGGTCGCACGGTCGAGCGCGATGGTCATCAATCGCTCTTCCTCGACACCGGTGATCACCAGGTCGGCGCCACTGACGATCGGCGACGAGTACCCGGGAGGCAGCGGGACGGTCCAGACGACATTCGTCTCAGGACCGAACCGGGTGGGCAACGGCCCCACATCGTCTGCGACGCCGGACCCGTTCGGCCCGCGAAAGCGGGTCCAGTTGCTCGACCCATCGGCTGGCTCCAACCGCGCCGGGTCACCCGACTCATCCGCTTGGTCCAGCGGGCCGGAATCATGCGAGGCGAACTCGACGCTCCCACAGGCGGCCAACAGCAGGACCAGACCCATCAGGGCACCGAGTCTTCCCCTCACTACCAGGGCATCGTCCGTTCGGTATAGCGTCGTCCCTGGTCGGCCACGTCGGCCCCGGGGTTCGAACCGATCCGCACGCCTTCGTCAATCATCGCCTCGATGTTCTGGGCGTTCATCCCGTCCAGAAACGCGATCCCCACCTGCCTGGTGGCGGCAAGCACCCGGTTGCGGGCATTCCGGAGAACGACGGGGTCATCGGCCCGATTCACATTGAACGAGAGACCCATGTCGCCCGGCCCCCACTCAGCGAACCCCACCCCAGAGATGCCGACGCTCGCTTCCGCATTCTCGAGCGCGAAGCGGTCCTCGATCTTGAGGCCCACGAGCAGTTCTCCGTCGGGATTGAGCGGCCAGGGATCTGCCATTCGCTGATACTCGGCGTTCGACACGCCCCATATGCCGGCCGCGAAGCCCTGGCCTCCGTTGCCGCGCAAGCCCTCGTCAAGACCGTCGGCCTCTGGCGCGTGGGGATAACGCGCTGCCTGCACCATGACCCGCACCGCAGCGGGTGACTGCGCATGCGCCAACAACACCCCATGCACGCCGGACCCGAGCAACTGCTCCACCATCCAGTAGTTCGCCCACATGACCGCCTCGTTGATGCCGCCAAATGGCAGCACGGCAACGACGGTCGGCGTACGATGGCCGCTGCGTGTCGGCCCACCGTCCACCAGCCCTTGCATGAATCCACGCAGGGCCGTCATATCGAAGGGGCTATGCTCCAGATTGTAGGTAATGTAGTCGGCCCAGGTCTGGGCCAGCGCCTGACCCTCCTCGTAGCCCCCACCGTTGACCTGCGTGTAGTAGATCGGCTGGTCCTGGGCGAGCAGTTCGATCGCCCTGTTGATCCGTGTCGGCCTATAGCTCTGGTCCCCACCCGGTTGGCCGGCCAACGCGACAACACCCACCGACACCGCCAGCGCCAGCACGACGATTCCGTTCCGCATGGTCTCCTCCAGACGTACAACTCGGACCGCAGTTTTCCGACCTCCCTGTGAACAAACCGATTATAGAGCGGCTGTCCCCTGCGTCAGGGTGTGCTCGCACATTGACAACCGGCGCGCAAGGGAGCACATTACGCCTACAGAAGAGGAGAGTCCCCATGCAGGATAGGTCCAGAGTCTCACTCGGCTCGTACGCCACCACGCTATGCGCCTTCGTGGGCGTCACCGCTGCCGCCATGGCGATCCCGACCGCGTCGTTCGGACAGGCCGACGACGTGACATTTACGAAAGATATCGCGCCGATTTTCCAGGCGTCGTGCCAGACCTGTCATCGGGAGGGCGCCATCGCCCCGATGTCGCTGATGACCTACGAAGAGTCACGCCCGTGGGCACGCGCGATCAAAGACAAGGTCTCCACCCGGTCGATGCCGCCGTGGTACATCGACAAGAACATCGGGGTTCAAGATTTCAAGTACGACCGGTCATTGAACGACGAGCAGATCGCCACCATCGTGGCCTGGGTGGACGCAGGTGCGCCCCGCGGGAATCCCACCGACATGCCCGCCGCGCGCCAGTTCGCTGAACGCGACATGTGGCATATCGGTGAGCCTGATTGGATTGTCCCGATTCCAGAGCCGTTCGTGGTACCAGCCGAGGGGGCTAACTGGTGGGGTGATCTGTTTGCCGACTCCGGCCTGACCGAAGACCGGTGGATCAAGGCGGTCGAGACCAAACCATCCGCGACAGGATTCCCGGTGGTGCACCACGCGGTCACCCGCCTGCAGGAGAGTGTGGACTCGGACCAAGGCGAATTTCTGAATGAGTATGCCCAAGGTAAGAACGGCGATGCGTTCCCCACGGGCACCGGCCGGTTGGTCAAGGCTGGCTCCGTGATCCGGTTCAACATGCACTACGCGTCGAACGGGACGGAGACCACCGACCGGACCAGCGTCGGACTCACCTTCTATCCAAAGGGCGAAGAGCCGGAACACGAGCTGTACTCACGCGCGCTCGCACAGAACTACGACCTCGATATCCCCCCCGGCGACGATGACGTTCGACACGATAGTTATCACCCCTTCACCGAAAACGTCCGCCTCACCGGCTATCAGCCGCATCTGCATAACCGCGGCAAGCGGCAGTGCATCGAGGCTATCTTGCCGGACGGCACCACCGAGATGCTCAGCTGTTCCAACTGGGACTTCGGCTGGCACATCGTCTACAACTACGAAGACGACGCGCAACCGTTGTTGCCGAAAGGCACGTTCCTCCACACCATGACGTGGCACGACAACTCCGCCGGGAACCGATGGAACCCGGATGCGCGGAATTGGGCCGGTTTCGGGCAGCGCTCGAGCGATGACATGAGCTTCACCTGGACCAGCTATTACGAGCTCGATGACGACGAGTTCTCCGCGGCCCAGGAGGAGCGTCGATCGATGACCAACGAGAACGACAACTGACGCCGCTACTTCGAATCATGCTCATGACAATGCGAGTCACACGTCTCGTCACCGCTGGCGCCGGGGTGGCGCTCGTGGCCCTCTTCGCCGCGGCCGGGGCCCAAGCGCAGCTCAGATTCGACCGGGGACAGAACGTGGCGCCGGTCTTCGAGGGATGGGAAACGAACCCCGACGGCACGTTCACCATGGTCTTCGGCTACCTGAACCGGAACTACGAGGAGATGCCGGAGGTGCCCGTGGGCCCGAACAACAGGCTCGAGCCGGGGTCGGTAGACCGGGGTCAGCCGACGCGCTTCTACCCGCGGCGCCAGCAGTTCATCTTCAGAGTGGACGTACCGGCCGACTGGGGTCAGCAAGAGCTTGTGTGGACCCTCACCGCCCACGGTCGCACCGACCAGGCGGTCGGCTCGCTCATGCCCTCATGGGAAATCGATGACGGGGTGATCAAGGCCAACCGCGGGATGGGAATCAATGGGGCGCCGGCTGACAACCAAATGCCCAGCATCGCCGTCCCTGGCGGCACCACCCTGACGGTGACCCGTCCAGATACGTTGACCTTGACGGCGGTGGTCGGCGACGACGGCATTCCGGGGCCGACCCCACCGCGCAACCGCAATACGGACGACGACTCCGACGTGGCGGCGACCAGGCGCGCCGCCGCCAGAGCGCGCGCCGCGCGCGTGCAGAGCCCCAACAACCAGGCGGTCGTCGACGCACGCGTGGCGAGGGATACGGGTCTCGCCCTGACCTGGACTCATTACCGCGGTCCCGGCGCGGTCACGTTCAACCCGATGAGTACGGCCGTCGACGGCGGTCGCGGGGGCGAGGTGACCACCACGGTGTCCTTTGCTGAGGCGGGCACACACATCCTCCGCGGCTACGCCGACGACTCGATTCACACCACGCCAATAGACGTGACCGTGACGGTCCGTTAGGCCGCCACGCGCGGGACGCCAGACATGGACGCGGAGCTGGCCGACGCCTTTCACCTCTATAAGGGCGCGGGCATCCTGGCGTCACTACTGCTCATCGCCGGCGTCCAGCTCCTGGTGCCCAATCGTCTGTCCGTGCAGGCCGTCATCCGCAACTGGCGAGTCAACGCACCCCTCGCGCTGATCGACACCGTACTGCTCACGCTACTCTGTGGCGCCTGTGTCTGCGCGTGGGCCGTCACCATCCGAATCAGAGGCCTGAGTCTCTTCGAGGCCGCCGCGCTCCCGTACTGGACCCAGGTACTGACCACGGTCGTCATGCTCGACCTGGTCGCCTACCTCTGGCATCGAGCCAACCACCGTTGGGCCCTGCTCTGGCGGTTCCATGCCGTCCATCACTCCGATACCCACTTCGAAGCGTCGACCGCATTCCGATTCCATCCCGGGGAATTGCTGATATCGATGGGGGTTCGGCTGGCGGTGGTCACCCTGACCGGACTGCCGGTACTTGGGCTGATCACCTTCGAGGTGCTCTACGGCTTCTGCAATCTATTGGTCCACAGCGACATTCGGATCGCCCCCAGAATCGAGCGCTGGCTTGCGTGGGTGGTGGTCACGCCGTCGCTGCACCGGCTGCATCACTCGGAGCGGCCGGAGCTGCACAGCGCGAACTTCGGGACCATTTTTTCGGGGTGGGACCGGATCTGGCGGACGTTCATCGACGGCAACGCGGACACCACAGTTACGCTGGGCCTTCCTGGCCAGCAGGGACGCGCGCTCGGCCTGTCAGAGACGCTCCGTCTCCCCTTTCGTCGCTCGCGTCGCTAGCGACGCGAGTATCTACGAACCGCGGCCACCGCGGGGACGGATGACCGCAGGCACGGGCGGCGGGGGGGTGCTGTCCCGGCTGGACCGCTACCGGCTCAGCGAGGGCCGTGGAGTTCGCGGAGACGTTCACGGTCCCCATCGGTGAGCGGCAAGAATCCGGTGGCGTCTGGTTCCGCGGTCAGTGGCTGACACGGTCCGCACATGAGGGTGTGCGCCTCGGCGTTGTGGTCGAGTCCGAGCGCATGACCGAGTTCGTGCGCGACGACATGCCGGGACACCATCGGGTCGTTCCGGTAGGGTCCGCGCACGGCCCGGATCACCACGAAGTACCGCGGGGGTGACACGCGCGGCATCGGCCAGGCGTACGACATGATGTCCTGGCGTGACAGCAGCACGATGATGTCGCCGTCAAGGTCGGTCAGAGCCACAGGCGGTGCCGGTTCGTACGCTCCACCCGGAAGCCCCACGGCCCGCGTGGCGACCTGTCGGGCATAGTTTTCGAGTGACCGGGTCACCGGCGAATCGACCACAATCTCCGGACCGCTCAACCCGGTCTCGACACCCAGCTCGGCCAGCCGTTCATTCCAGAACGCAATCGCCTGCCGCGATGGATCGAGTCGAACGTCGGCCACGGCGGGAACCAGCACCACGATGGACAATTCCGCCGCGCCCGCGAAGTTGGCGCCACCGAACGCGGCCGCGAGCGCGAAGCAGACGGGTCGCGTGGTCATCCGCACACCTTCGTGTCGCCGATCAAAACATGGCGATCGGATTCGCCGGGCTTCCAGTCCCTCTGGCAACATTGAGCGGCAACACCATGAACATGAACTCGTGTCGGTCTTCTTCCGCGCATGCCTCGGCCAACGGCTCGAGCAGCGCGTTGTCCAGTAGCGCGACGCCGTAGTTGAAGAGCACCCCGTGCACCGGAAACGCCAATCCATACGGGTCCGGGCGGGCGTCCATCATGTCCCAGCCCAGCAGTGAGACGTCATGGTCGCGAATGAACTTGGCACAGGTCACGCTCAGCCCCGGGCGATCGCCGCCAGCGTAGTCGCCCCCTTCGCGCACGAATGCATCTTTGCCACTATAGATGAGCAGCGCGTCGCCAGGCTCGACCGTCACGCCTTGCGCACTCGCGATCTCCTCGATCTCCCCCCCATGGACCGGGCGATCCGGTGTCACGAACGGCTCACCCCGATGACGGGGCACGTCAATCAGGACACCCTTCGTGATGATGCCCTCCGACCAGGCGTCGATGGTACCGAAGCTGGCGCCCTGAGTCGTGATCTCAACGTCCGGGTCGCGTCCCTGCCACATCCCGTCGGCATCCCACATATGGCACAACGCGTCGACATGCGTGATGGTCTGACCGTGATAGATGAACCCGTAGTAGTCCACCACGGCACCGCCCCCCCCCTCGCGCGGGGTCTTGCGCATGAAGTGCTGCTCCGGCTCGAAGACCCGACTGGCGGACACCTTGCGACCACTCCGCACCAGCGCCGCCGCGGCGGCACTCTTCTGGGGTGTGATGAGGTTGATGGCACCCTTCTCGTCGTCATCACCCCAACGGCCCCAATTGCGCCGATCCGTATACCAGGAGTCCACCTCGGCGGCCGAGGGCATCCGAGGATCGGTCTGCGCAGCCGCGACGGTGCCGACCGATGGAGGCGCAGAGGTATGACGCTCTAACCGGGACGGGGACATCGTCGAGCCGAGCGACGCTGAGGTACGCGAGCTGATTACGGCGGCGCTCCCAGCGGCAGCGGAACTAAGCGTCGTGAGGAATCGTCGTCTCGATGGAGCCATGGTGCCGTCCTTTCAATGGTCGTCGACTGCTGCGGGGACCCGACCGGCCACCGTAGCCCAAACGACCGTCGGGGGCATCGTGCCGCTCAACGCGCGGGCGGTCGCAACCTTCCGACCGGGACCCAAGGAAGCGGACCACGCGCTTTCCGGTCGAGTAGGGTTGGCGTCCGGCCAGTGTGTTGCCCCTCGGGGCCTAGACCCCACCGTACCAGTGAAACCCGTAATCCGAACTGAGCCCACCCGTGCCGCGACCAACGCCAGCGAGCGAGTCGACTATGTCGATCGACTTGAGAAACTTGATGTTCTTGTAGCCGCATTGTCGCTCAACCCGCAGCCGCAATGGCGCGCCGTTGCCACGAGGAAGGTCATCCCCGTTGAGACCGTAGGCCAAAATGGTCTGGGGATGTACGACATCGAACATATCGATGCTCTCGTACCAACGGTCCATCGCGTTGAAGACGACATACTTCGCTTCCGGGCTCACTCCGCCGGCGGCCTCCAGCACCGCCGCCAATGGCACCCCGGTCCACTCCCCGATCGCCGACCACCCCTGTTCGCAGACGTGGGCCGTAATCTGGGTCCGCGATGGAAACCGCTTCAGTTCGTCGAGGGAGAACGACCCAGGCCGGCCGACCAGTCCCGTGACCGGCAACCGCCAGTTCACGAAGCCTTCGCTCAGATGTCGCTGGTAGTCCTCGTCCTCCGGGTTGGTTTGCCCCCACGTTGGAAAGTTGGGGGCGATATCGCTCCGTTCGTACTCCCGGGCCAACGGTTGGTCGGACATCAGCCACCGGGTGGTGCTCATGGTGAGCACGTCGGCCGCACCGACCAGCCCACCTCTGACCGTGGGGGGCAGGTGCGTATCGGCACACCCAGTGGCGAGGAGCCCGCCCAGCGCCGGGACGCTGGTCAGTAGATGTCGACGCGACATCGGTCGAGGCCCGACGACTCGCGGCCCGCGGTGTGTACTCTTGCTCACGTCCCCTCCTTACGAAGTCGGAACTTCCCCGTGACCATGGATCGGATCCGGTTGACTGCGCCCGCCATCAACACTTCGACCACGTGCACCACCACGAACAGCACGAAGACGCCCGTGCCAATGGAATGGAGGGTTCGCGCCGACTGCCGCCCTCCCCACAGGTCCAGCAGCCAGGGCCACGCCGCGGCGAACGCCGGCGCTTGAGCCAACCCCGTCAGCAGCATGACCGGCACGAAGACAAAAATCAGCAGTGAATACGAGAGCTTCTGCAACGGCCCGTAGGTCGTCGCCGCAGCCCGCTGCGCCGACGACCCGCGCAGATGCTCGACCAGGTCGGCGCGCAAGCTTGCCGGTCTCAGCTCGGCGCGCGCCGGCAGCATCCGTGCCACGATGTGCCCGCTGACGACGCTCCACACCGTATAGACCAGGCCGTTGATCAGGAACACCCAGGCGAACGTGAAGTGGTAATTCCGTCCCCACATCCGGTTGCCCAATTCGCCGGCCTCATCCCAGGACAGTCCCCAGTCGGACAGCTTGAAGACGGCCGGGTATCCCTGATAGCCAGTGTGGCCCCAGTACAGCTCTGGAAAATCGAGAAAGATGTGGATGCCGCTCAGCAGCAAGTAGCCGCCGGCAATGACGTTGATCCAGTGGCAGATACGGACGTTGGTCGAGTGGAGCACCAACCACCGGCCGGCGCTGACGTGCCCGTCTTTGGAGGTCATCGTGCCCCAGGGGTGGACTGGGAGCGGCTCGCGGACATGCGGCGTATCGGCGAGGCTAGCAGCCCGTGGTGAAAGTGCTGCGGCATACGTGATTCGTCGGTGACTGGCAGCGCTCGGCGTTCGGCCCGGTCGGAGCCGAACGCGGCACCGCGTGGGCCTGCTCTGACTGCAACGACAATACCATGTAGGGAGACCGGTGGAGGTGTGGCGAATGGCCACGCGCTCTCACCTCGAGCGGCCGCCAGCACAGGCGGCTAGCGCGTTGCCGCGACCCTGTCGACGTCCGGAACGGCCGACCGGCCCGCCCGCGATCGCGTCTGGCCGGCCCCCATGTCGAGGAGCAACTGCGGGAACGCCGTCGCCGGCACGGCCCGACTGAACAAGAAGCCTTGGGCCTGGTCGCAGCCCATGGCCCGAAGTACATCGAGTTGCCCTTGCGTTTCGACGCCCTCGGCAATCACGGTCATCCCGAGGAAGTGGCTCATGTCGACAATGCAGGAGGCGATTGCGCGGTCGCGCGAGTCCGTTTCAAGATCCCGGACGAAGGTTCGGTCAATTAGCGCACGCGTTCTCGAAGCACCTGCCAGTTCACTGGCTTCGTTTGCAAATCGGTGGCACCTGCCTCATAGGCCCTGGAAATCGCATCCGCGTCGTCCGAGCCGGTGAGCATCAAGACTGGGATGCGCGCTCCGTTGCCACGGGTCCGAAACCGTTCGCAGGCTTCGTACCCATCCACCACAGGCAAGCCAAGATCCATCACCACGAGGTCCGGCACACGATCGTCGAACACACGGCACCCGTCTTCGCCAGTCGCTGCCAGCACAACGTCATGTCCGTCCCGCTGAAACGCGGAACGGGCCAGGCCGCGAAACGTCGGGGCGGCGCCGACCACGAGCACCGTGCCGGGTATGAAGTTCTCACGCCTCTGTGTCGTCAACATCGTCTTAGTCACGCTGTCCGAACATACCTCCAGTAGGCGAGACCCTATCCCGCCACCGAGGGACGCCATCTGCAACCGCAAGGAACGTGCCGCGGAGAGATTCGACCACGTACTACGCGCCGATAGCGGCAATGACAGCCTCGTCGCGGGTGGCCGAGGCGACGGCACCATGAGCGAGTGTCCGGTTGTCGGACACCCGTATCCAAATCAACGACATATTTGAGGGTCGCAAGTGGCTAGCGTACGACTGGTTCCTGCCGGACGGTCCCGGCCGACCATTGGCCGTGTCCTCACGCACACGGATGCCCTCAGGTGTGGTCATTGCACCTGCAGCCTCGGGTCGCTGCTCCCGTGCACCCCGTGAGGTGCCACCCCATGTGGGCGTGACTGACGGAGCCCCGCGGACGCCAATGACAAAAACAGCCGCCCTGCCACCGGTTTGTCGCTTGTCGAGGACATTCCGGGCCACAGATCCGCCGGACACGCCACCAGATCTGGGCGCGGTGCGAGCCACGGCACCACACTGTCTCGCCGCGTGCAGACCCCCTGATCGATGGCCGTCCTGGTTGGCACGCGCGTTGCGTTCTGGTTGGTGTGACGGCTACGCCCGCAACGGGCGCCCAGCGTGACCCGCCAGTCGGGCGCTGTCCGTCATGAGATTCATGAGCGAGCGGGGCACACACGCCATTCTCGTCGTCGACGACTGCCCTGGGCTCGGGGCGGCATTGGCCGCGCTCTTCACGTGCAAGGGTTCAGGGTGCACTCTGCGTCGAACGGGCTCGAGGCACTCGACGTGCTGGACCGGGAAGACGTGGAGCTCGTCCTCTCCGACGTCAACATGCCGGACTGCGACGGATTCGAGCTCCTCACACGAGTCAAGACCAGACGCGCCGAGGGCCCGGTGGTCCTGCTCCATACTGGGAATACCAGCGTCGATCTCGAGCGTGGCTTTCTCCTCGGCGCCGAGGCGGTGTACTTCAAACCGGTCGAAGCCGACACGCTGGTGTCCGCGATTCACTCCTATCTGCCCCCCCCAGGGGCGCGCGCGGCGCCGATTTGCCAGGCATGCGGTGAATC
>CAWWAF010000091.1:0-14570 GCA_963934795.1 uncultured bacterium | reverse complement strand
ACGTCGCGCTCGGCCAGCCGTCGAGCGAGCAGACAATTGCGCGCGAATGTTCCGGGCTCCCGAGAGTCTGGTCCGTAGAGCTCGAACGTGCTCTCGGGCTCGTCCGACAAGTCGGCCAGCTCCGGTACGGACGTCTGCATGCGATACGCCATCTCGTATTGCGAAATCCGCGTGCTGGTTTCAGGGTCTCCGTACTCTTCCTCTTTCAGGCCATTGAGTTCACCGAGGTCGTCAAGAAAACGACGACGCGTATCTTGGTCGACCCCGGGCGGATTCGACAGATAGAGCACGGGGTCGCCGGTCGCGAGGAATTTCACGCCCTGATACCGGGAGGGCAGGAACCCGCTGCCCCACAATCGGTCATAGAGCGGCTGTCCAGCCTGCGCCGAGCCCTTCGAGACCATCGCCACGAACGTGGGAAGGTCCGAATTCAAGCTCCCGAGCCCGTAGGACAACCAGGCGCCCATGCTGGGACGCCCGGCCAACTGCGCCCCCGTCTGAAAGAAGGTAATACCGGGGTCGTGATTGATCGCCTCCGTGTGCATCGATTTAATGAAACAGAGGTCATCGACGATCTTGGCCGTGTGCGGCATCAATTCGCTGACCCAGGCCTGCGACTGGCCATGCTGGGCGAAACTGAATTTTGACGGAACAAGCGGAAAACGTTCCTGCCCGGCAGTCATCGTGGTCACGCGCTGGTCACCGCGGACCGATGGCGGCAGGTCCTCGCCCATCCGCTGCTGGAGGGTCGGCTTGTAATCCCACAACTCATGCTGCGACGGCGCGCCGGACTGGAACAGGTAGATGATTCGCTTGGCCTTCGGCGCGTGGTGCGGCAGACCAGGGAGCGCACCGAGCCCGGCCGGAACACCGGACGCCTGGGCCAGAAGCTCCGGCCCGAACAGCGACGCCAGCGCGGCCGAACCAATTCCGGTACCGGCCAGCTCGAGGAAGCGGCGACGCGCGAGCAGCTGATCGAATCGCGATTCCATCGTCATTCCTTTGTAATCGTTCCGTCAAAATTGAGAATAAGATTGGCCACCATCGTGTACGACGCCAACTCCGCGACATCGAGCGTCTGGTCACGCGGGGACCGGCCCTCTGACACCAGGGCCAGCGCGGCCCCGCGGTCTGCCTGGTAGCGCTCAAGATGCCCTGCGTACCCCTCGTTGAGGATCGCGGCCGCCCGCGGCGGAGGTTGGTGTGCGGTCGCCAGCAGATACGCATAGGCGATACGCTCAGCCGGGGTCTGCCCTCCCTCGGTCATCATCCGCTCAGCCAGGCGACGCGCCGCCTCGACGTAGGTGACGTCGTTCATCAGGCTCAGGGCCTGCATCGGCGTATTCGTGATGCCGGTGTGCACGATGCAGACTTCCCGTGTCGACGAATCAAACGTCATCATCGTCGGCGGGCCAAGCGTCCGTTTCCAGAACGTGTATAAGCTGCGACGATAGAGGCCATCACCCTCGGCTTCGACATAATCGCCGTAACCGCCTTCCACCATATCGGTCCACATCCCAGCGGGCTGGTAGGGTTTCACCGACGGGCCGCCCAGCTCTTCGACCAGGAGACCGGAGAGCGACAACGCCTGGTCACGAATAATCTCCGCATCAAGTCGCAGACGGGGCCCTCGGGCCACGAGACGGTTCTCCGGGTCACGCTCGAATACCTCCGGGGTCATCTTCGACTCTTGTCGGTAGGCAGCCGTAGTGACGATGGCCCGCTGCAACGCCTTGATGTCCCAGCCCGAATCAACGAACGACGTCGCCAACCAGTCCAGAAGCTCCGGATGACTGGGGAATGCGCCTTGGGTGCCGAAGTTCTCGGCCGTCTTGACGATGCCGGTACCGAAGTACATCTGCCAGAACCGATTCACGGTCACCCGCGCCGTCAGCGGGTGTTCGGGATCAACGAGCCATTTCGCGAACGACAGTCGGTTGGCTTCGGTCCCCGCCGGCAATGGCGGTAGCACCGCCGGCACGCCTGGAAACACCTCCTCGGCCGGACTGTCGTACGCGCCGCGCTGGAGTCGAAATGTGGGACGACGCTCCGCCATCTCTTCCATGACCATGACGGTCGGATACGACGCCCACAGTGCGTCTCGTTGACGCTCGAGGTCACGCACCGCTCGTCCCGCGACCACGATCTCGGTGGGCGCATACTGCCTGAAGAACGCCAGTCGAAGCTTCTCGGTCTGAGCGCGGCTGCGCTGAGCCGGCGGGAGCCCCGCGATGTCACTGATCGGCTCCGGCGTTGCCACCACGCCAGCGTGAAGCGGCGGCAACACGTGGTCATAGATCCGGAGGTCGTCGATGTGCCCTTGGAACCGTGGCTTATCCGACCCGCTCGCCCCGATGCGAAGTGGAAAGCGCCTGGACAGACGGTTGCCAACCAGGTCCAGAAGCGGTGTCAACGGCTGCCGCACCCCATCGAGATACACGCGCATGCCGCCTGGTGTCTTCGACCCGTCGTAGGTTGCCACGACATGCTGCCACTCGTTGAGGGCCACGTCCGCCACCGTCTCGGCGGCAACGCCGTCGTCAAGTATTCGGGTCGACATACTCAGCCGAACCTTGCCGTCCTCGAGATACAGCCCCCATCCGATTTCGCCCTGGTCCCCCCCACCGGCACGAGACACGATGACGCCGGTGGACGCGGTCGGATGGATCCATGCCGCCAAACTGAACGCATCCTCATAGCCCAAATCCGGGCTGGTCCCGGCATTCACGTATCGCTCGCCGTCGAAACTCGCCGCCGACCCAATTCGTCCAGGCACGAACCGCGGTTGACCGTCTTCGAGCACGACGGGAATCTCCGTCGTCGTCTGGGTGCCGGCCAGATCGCCTTCGAACGCGTGGTAGGCCAGCAACCCATCCCGCAACGACCAGTCGACTCGCCCGGCCGACGCCAGCGAGGCTTCCCATGCGACCTGCGCCGTGGCCGCGTCGGAGTCGAGCGCGGCCAGCGCGGCACGCGCCTCGACCAACTCCGCGTCCATCAAGGCGATGTCGGCCTGTTGGTCGACGGTGGGCGCGGTGACGAGTGGAGGCGAATTGACGTACTTGAATGCCTTCCCCCGTTCGGGAATGTTGTTGAAGTTGGCCAGAACCTCGTAGAACTCTTTCTGCGAAATCGGATCGAACTTGTGGTCATGGCAGCGCGCACACCCCAAGGTGAGGCCCATCCATACCGTGCCAGTGGTCGCCACCCGATCGACGGCGTACTCGACGAGGAATTCGTCGGTCACAATGCCGCCTTCCCCGTTCTGGCTGTGGTTGCGATGGAACGCGGTGGCGATCTTCTGGTCGAGGGTCGCGTCCGGCAACATATCGCCAGCTAACTGTTCGATCGTGAACTGATCGAACGGCATGTTCTGGTTGTAGGCGTCGATGACCCAGTCGCGCCATCGCCACATCTGGCGCTCGCCGTCTGTCTGATACCCGTTCGTGTCGGCGTAGCGGGCGGCATCGAGCCACTCCGACGCCATCCGCTCACCGTAACGGGGCGAGGCCAGCAGTCGGTCGACCACCTGCTCGTAGGCGTCGGCGGCGTCCGTGTTGAGAAAATCGGCGAGTTCGATCGGTGTCGGCGGCACCCCGGTGAGGTCCAGGGTCACGCGACGCAGCAACGTGGCGCGGTCGGCCTCCGCCGACGGGGCCAATCCCCCCTGGTCAAGTCTGGCAAGGATGAAATTGTCGATCGGACTGCGAGGCCAATCGCCGTCAGACACGCCTGGCGGCGACACGCGCTCAGGCGGAATGAACGCCCAATGCGGCTCGTAATCAGCCCCCTGGTCAATCCAACGACGTAGGATCTCGACTTGGTCGTCCGGCAACGCGGCCCGCCCTCGTGGCATCCGGGCGCCCTCGCTCTCGTGGATGACCCGTTGAAAGAGGAGGCTCTCCTCCGCGTTGCCCGGCACGACGACCGGCCCGCCGAAGCGTCCTCGGTCCGCAAGCGGGCCCTCGGGGATATCCAGCCTCAGTCCGTCCTGTCGCGTCGGGGCATTCGGGCCGTGACAGTTGTAGCACCCCTCGGCCAGGATCGGTCGGACGTCGCGATTGAATGCGACGGTTGGATCCAGCCCCTGTGCCGAGGCTGCCTTGGGCCCAACCCAGCCACCGACGCCGAGCGCCAGCATGGCCAGGCAACTCAAGATACGCGCCACCGACATCTGCGTCATCCGCATAGCATCTCCCAAGTGGATGGTAGGCCGCTCGCAGCCACGTGGCAAGGGCATACTGACTGCTAGCGCAACACGTCGTAGAGGAGCTTGAGGCCGATTACGAGCAACGACGCGTGCACGACGCGAAAAAACACTGCGTCGTTGACCCGGAGGTGGATGCGGCGGCCGATCCAGATCCCCAGGGGGGCGAGCGGCAACAGCACCAGCGAGGTCAACAGATTGTCAGGCGTCCACTGGCCCAGCCACGCATAGGGCACGACCTTGGACCAATTCACCACAAAGAAAAAGACGACGCTGGTGGCCTGGAACGTCGTGCGGGGCATCCGCTGCGGCAACAGATACGCCTGCAACGGCGGACCGCCGGCGTGCACCGAAAAACTTGTAAACCCGGCCAGCGCTCCCCAGATGAACCCCGTCGCGCTGCGCGGCGCTCGTTCGCGGGCAGGTCCCTTTTGAGCGAAATACCGAACCGCGTAGGTCAGGGCCACCGCCGCCACCAGCGCGCGGAGGCCGTCATCGGACAAGTAGCCAAAGGTCAAGAACCCCAGCGCTGTGCCGACAAGCGCGGACGGGAGCAGTATCCGCAGATTGCCTGCATCCCACGCCCCCCAGTAGGCACGCAGGGCCAGCGCGTCCATGACCATCAAGATCGGCAGCAATACCGCGGCCGCCTGCCCAGGACTCACGACCATCGCCATGAGCGGAACGCCGACTACGGCGATGCCACCGCCGAGGCCACCCTTGGCGATACCGGCGATCAGCACGGCCACCGACGCCGCGACATAGAACCAGGGGTCGAGAATCACAGCCTGCGAACGCGCTATTCGACCTCAATGAAGATCGGGTTGGAATAGAACCAGAGATCGTCCCACGGGTTCTCACCAGGCTCGTCGGGTCGCGGCTCGAGCAGATCTGTCGCCGTGCCGCGCACCCGAAGATAGCGTCCGTCCGCCGCCGCCGGCACGGTCGTGGTCACGGTATAGAGGTCGCCGTCCCGGGCCCAGTCGGCGCGACCCACCCGCGCCACCACTGCGGTCGTCGGGTTCCGATCGAGACTGGGGTCAGACGCCGGCCCGAGCACCTCGCCAACGATCAGGTCCACGCGCTGCACGACGGGGTTCTCTCCGCTACCGTTTGCGACGTCCGGGTCGCGGAACTGGATACGCACCTCGATCGGCTCGGACGCGGCGACCGTCAGCGTCCCGCCGATGTCGGCTGCACGCCCCCCACCCGTGACCGTCACGTCGAGCGTGGTCACGAGATCACCCGCCACGGCAAAGACGCGCCCCTGACGCAGTCCGTCCAGCACATCCTCGTAGGTGGGCCTGGCCCGCACGTAGGTCTTATGGAATTCGCCCGGCCAGAAGTCCACGCCCCGCCTCGCGGGGTCCGCGTAGTGAGCGTGGGAGTCGGAAGAGGCGACAATCCAGAACCGACGCCCCTCGCCAAGCAGCGAGTCCCACAGACCGCCCACGATGGCTGTCATCTGATCGAACCCCCCTATGGTGGGCGCGTCAGGGTTCTGATACCGTCCCCGGGCGCTGGATGTCCGGCCCGGCACCTGAGGCCGCGGGCGCCCGTCGGCGGTCAAGGTGGCCGCTTGATGTCCGGGCGCACCCTCCATGCCGCGATACACGTCCGGGGCCAGGTCGTTGTTTCCCCGTAGCTCCCACGGCTCGTCGAGTCCATAGGTGCCGACGGCCGTCGCCGACCGCGACGGGTGGTTCGCGAACAGCAACGGCAGCCGGTCCAACCGTTGGAGATGCTCCAACGCACGGCGTCGGGTCGCCTCCGACCGGCGCCCTGGGTCAGGGGGTAACGCCCAGTCCTGGTTCGCGTCGAACTCGCTCTCGAATTCCTGCAACACGCTCGCTTCGTCGTCAGCGTTCGGGATGATCAACGTATGGTGATCCATCCCAGGCATGTTCAACTCCATGCCGTAAAACTGCAGCAGGTCGGGCACCAACTCGCGCGACAGGGTCAGCTCGCGGTGCGCTTGTCTAAAATTGAGTTTCGCGTGATCGGGGCCGCCGTGGTCGGTCGTCACCATCCAGCGGAGACCGAACTGACGCGCCATGACCGCGTTGCGCGGTGTCGAATAGAGGGCGTCCTGGCCCTTCAGCGGCACCGGCGGTATCCGGCGCCTGTCGGCGCCAGCGCTCCAGTGGCTGTGGATATGCGAGTCACCTGGCAACCACTGCCGCTCAGACGCGGGGAGACCCAGCGCGGTGCCGAGCGCCGCGACGAAGACACCCGCCCACGCTAAATGTCGACTCACCGCTGTCCGGCCGCCGCCTGCCGGTCGGCCTGGCGCGCCCCACGCATGGTGTTCCGCATGCCGTAGTTCCCCTCGTGACAGGTGTACTCGTACAACGGACCTTCGGCCGCCATCATCGGCATTTCAGCCGTCCAGGGCCGCGTCCACGTGTTGTCGTCCTCCACCGTGAACTCGTAACGAATCTGGTCCTCAGCTATCCGCGTGAATCGCTCGACCACGTGCAACGACTCGCCAGAGCCCTGAAACCCGGTCTTGAGCGTGAAGTTGGTGGTGTCGACGACCAGGGTATCCCCGTCCCAACGGCCCACCGAGTGGCCTGGCCATTGACGGATACGACTCGATGCATGCGGCCGGTCGTCGGTGGGAATAATGCGCGCCGGATTGTTCGCCATTTCCGGAAACAGGACGACATACCCGGGCGTCTGGAAAATCTGATAGAGGTCGTTGTACGGCGGCGGCATCATGGGCGGCCCTTCGTGCGTCCACGCGAGACAGCGCTCCTGCGCAGGCCGGTTCTCGTGACTGTCGAAGCCACGCGCGTCGCGCCGCATAGCGGCGAGCACGGCGGCGTTCTCGGTCCGAGGCGGAATGCGCCCGTCGGGCGGGTCGACGATGAGCGACGTGCGACGGCTCGACAGCCCCTTGGGGTCGGGCGTCCGCAACCAGACTGCGTTGTCGTAGTGGGTTGGGTCTGCTTGCACCGTCGCGGTCTCTCGCGACTCGGCGCTCTCATTCAGCGCATCGGCAAACGCTCGGCCGCGCAGCGGGTCGACGCCAGGCGCGGTCAAGACCTCGGTCAACGACGCGGCCTGTTCATCGGTCAGGAATTCCTGATCGGCAAGCTGTTCCGGACGCTGAAGCGGCGTAAAGGTCTGCGTGGTCCACACACCCTGCAGGTCGGGTCGACCATCCGACATACGCGGCACGGTCCATGAGTCGGACGACTGGGACCGCGCGATGGCGGGAACGGTCAGAAGCACGACAGAAACGAGGAGCCCGAGGCGTTGCATGTGTGTCCTCCTGGAAGCGGCACGATTATACTGGGGTGTGGTGCACGCGTCCTGGGAAAACCGCCCGGGCGATACAATACAGCGATGGCCCGTCAGGCCGACGCATCACCATGAGAATCCAATTCCAGACGACCATCGCCCTGGTCGTGACGACCAGCCTTGCCGCCGCGGGTCCTGTAGACGTGACGGACGTCACCGAGTCGGCAGGAATCCGATTTACCCACAACAACGGCGCGTCCGGCGAGAAGTACCTGCCCGAAACGTTCGGATCAGGAGCACTCTGGCTCGACGTCGACGCTGATGGCTGGCAGGACCTCCTGTTCGTGAACGGGACACACTGGCCGGGCCAGAGTCCGTCTCCTTCGGATGGGGCTCACGTCACGCTGTACCGCAATGATGGCGACGGCACCTTCTCCGACATCACGGCCGATTCAGGACTTGACGTGCCGCTCTACGGCCTGGGCGGCACCGCGGCGGATTTCGACAACGACGGCGCCGTCGATGTCTATGTCACCGCGCTCGGAGCCAATCGACTCTTCAAAGGACAAGGCGACGGGCGCTTTGTCGACGTGACGACCGAGGCCGGCGTCGGCGACCCGGGGTTCTCCACGAGCGCGCTGTGGGTGGACTACGACGAGGACGGATATCTCGACCTGTTCGTCGGCAACTACGTGGAATGGTCGATCGAGACCGATCTGTTCTGCCCCTTCGTCGACGACGCGAAGTCGTACTGCACACCAGAGTCGTACCAGGGTCAGAGCCCGACGCTCTATCGCAACCGTGGTGATGGCACCTTCGAAGACGTCACCAGCGCCGCTGGGGTCCGCACCCCATCCGCGAAAGCGCTCGGCGTGACCATGCTCGACTTCGACAGCGACGGGTGGATGGACCTGTTTGTCGCCAATGACCTCCAACCCGACCTCCTGTTCCGTAACCGAGGCGACGGTACATTTGAGGATATCGGCGTGCTCGCGGGGGTGGCGTTCAGTGACAGCGGGGTTGCGCGCGCCGGCATGGGTGTCGATGCGATCGACTACGACCGCTCGGGGCGGCCAGACCTTCTCATCGGCCACTTCTCATCTGAAATGATGGCGCTCTATCACAATGAGGGCAGCGGCCTGTTTATCGACGAGGGCCCCCGCTCGGCGATTGGGCGTGCGTCACTCTTGAGTCTGACGTTCGGCTGCTTTTTCTTCGATGTCGACCTTGACGGGTGGCCCGACATCTTCGCCGTCAATGGACACGTCAACGACCTCGTCGAGCGAGTCCAGAATCGGGTGACGTATGCCCAACGCGCACAACTGTTCCTGAATGACACTCAGGGCGGGTTTCAGGAAGTCGCGGCGGTCGACGGCACTGCGCTGGCCAGCCCCCTGGTCGGACGAGGCGCCGCGTACGCCGATATGGACAACGACGGCGACCTCGACGTGGTCGTCACGGCCAATGGCGGACCGGCCAGGCTGCTGCGCAATGACGGCGGGAACGCGAACCATCTGCTTCGCGTGCGCCTCGTTGGCACAGCTTCGAACCGCGACGGCATTGGCGCTCGGGTCGAGATCACCGCCGACGGCGTCGACCGATGGCAACTCGTCAAGACCGGGTCCAGCTACCTGTCACAAAGCGAGCTGCCGGTCACGTTCGGACTCGGAGCGACCACCACTGTGAGCTCGCTCCGGGTCATTTGGCCGAACGGTGACACGGACGATGTGGGCGCCGTGAACGCCGGTCAGCTCATCACCGTGACCCAGGGCGCGGGACGGTCCGGCGCCAGCCCGATCGGTCGAGGACGATAGCGGTGACAGGACGCACCGCGACCGCGCTGCTGGCCGCGTGGCTCACCCTCCCGGCGCCGCTCTCCGCGCAACGCGATCTGAACGAGCTCCGTTCGCGAGCCGAGCTGGGAGACCCGACGGCGCAGTTCAATCTGGCGCGCCAATACCTGACCGGGACCGGTGTCCCATTCGATGCCCAGGAAGCCACGCGGTGGTACCGATTGGCCGCCATGCAGGGCCACGCCGGCGCGCAGCACAGCCTTGGCGTTCGTTACGACACCGGGTCCGGGGTCGGCGAGGACGACGCCGAGGCGGCTCGGTGGTATCGATTGTCGGCGAACCAGGGACACTGGGAGGCGCAGTTCAGACTGGGGCGCCTCTATGCGGAAGGGGCCGCCATCGCCCACCCGGGCGAGGCATCGGACCCACAATCCGAGGCCGTGCGGTGGTACACACTCGCCGCAGAGCAGGGCCACGCGGAGGCGCAATACGGTCTGGGGCAGCTCTACTTCAATGGTCGCGGGGTCGACCCGGACCGTGCCGAAGCGGCGCGCTGGGTGGAGCGCGCCGCGTCGCAGGGCCATGCCACGGCGCAGACTACGCTGGCGAGCATGTACGAGACGGGAGCCGGGGTCACCGCGGACGCGTCTCTCGCCTTTCGCTGGTATCGGCTCGCAGCGATCCAGGGAGACCCCTCCGCGCAGGTCACCCTGGGCTATCTGTACGACGCGGGCAGCGGCGTCACGGAGGACGACAGTGAAGCCGTGCGATGGATCAGACGAGCCGCCGACCAGGGGGCGGCGGAGGGAGAGTTCGCTCTGGGCAACATGTTCATGAGTGGACGGGGCGTCACCCAAGACCCGATCGAGGCCATTCAGTGGATGCGCCGGGCCGCCGAGCACGGCTTCGCCCGGGCGCAGTTCAACCTGGGTATGAGCTATGACACGGGCACCGGGGTCGAACGGAGCGCGACGGACGCGGCGCATTGGTTCGAGCGGGCGGCACAGCAAGGCGAGACGTCCGCCCAGCACAACCTCGGGGTCATGTATGCCAACGGCGACGGCGTGCCCCAAGACCTGGTCCAGGCTCACCTGTGGCTCAGCCTGGCCGCCGCCGGCAGCACGGATGCGACACGCGCCAGTGCGCTACGGGGGCGCGACACCGTAGCCCAGCAGCTGTCGCCCAGCCAACGCGCTGAAGCCGAACAGCGAGCGGGCACCTGGAGGCCCAGCGACGAACCACGATGACGCACATGACATCGGGGCAATTCACGGCGCGGGGAGCGCCGCGCCGCTTGCATGAGAGGCACCCACCGTTTACAGTTTTGCTGACCGTGCACGTGGGAGGCGCGGACGCCGGACGGGCTGGCGCGCGGTGCGCCTGAATGGCCGTGCGATCGGGCTCGGTGCACAGGTCACCGAAACCCAGTGAGAGGAACCTTGATGATCAAGAAATTTGTCGCGGTAGTGTTCATGATGGCCTTGGTCGTGACGCTGGCGCCGGCCCCGGCCGACGCCCAGAGTGAGGCGCCAATGCGCCGGCCTGATGGGCAGCCTGATATCTCGGGAATGTTCACGTTTCGCACGCTGACGCCCTACCAGCGACCCGAGCAGTTCGAAGACCAGGAAACGCTGACCGCCGAAGCCGCGGCCGCGTTCGAAGCCTCCGAAAGAACACGTCAGAATCGTGACCTCTTCGACCCTGAGGCGGGCGCGCGTAGCGCAGGGTATCAGCCGCGGTCAGAGGGCGGCGTGCTCTCCTACAACGAATTCTGGTACGAACGCGGCATCGACCTGACGGACGACAAGCGCACGTCGCTCATCGTGGATCCCCCAAATGGTCGTCTTCCGGCACGGGTCCCAGGAGCGAGCGCGCCGCGCGAACAGAGCGAAGAGGCCGAAGACGAACGCAACGCCGCGCGCTACGACTCCTACACCAGCCGAAGCATGTTTGACCGCTGCGTCATGGGCTTCAACGCCGGTCCGCCGATGTCATCCGGCGCCTACAATAACAATGTGATGATCTTCCAGACGGCAGATCACGTGGTGATTCTCAACGAGATGGTGCACAACGCACGCATCATCCCGATTGACGATGTTGACAAGCCGCCGTTCAAGCAGCTCTCCGGCGTCTCGCGCGGGCACTGGGAGGGCGACACCATGGTCGTCGAGACCGACCAGTTCCGCGGGGGCGAAAGCCGCGGCACCAGCCCCAACAAGCACCTGGTCGAGCGGTTCACGCGCGTCAACGGTGACAGGATCGTCTACGAGTACACCGTCACGGATCCGACCGTGTATACGGCGCCCTTCACCGTCATGATGCCGTTCCGCCGCACCGACGGTCCCTTGTTCGAGTATGCCTGCCATGAGGGCAACATCGGCATGCACGGCATTCTGGCCGGCGCGCGTGAGCTTGAGAAGCAAGGCCGTCAGTTGCGTCCGTAGCACCGACTTTCAGGCGGCAGGGCGCCGCAGCCATGTCTGCCACAGCAGCATTTTGGGCCGACGCTGGTCAAGGACCAGCGTCGGCCCGTGTTGTATATCCAGGTCGCTGTCTTCCAAGGAGGGTCCCGTGTCCCATCTGCTCACCCCATCGCGCCAGCCCGTCGCATTATCGACGCTCCTCGTGTCTGCGCTGACGCTCGCGTCGGCGTGTGGCGCGCCGGTCGAGGCACCGGAAGCGGTGCAGTCAGACGCGATTGCCTACGAGGGCGCGCGACTGATCATCGGCGACGGCGAGGTGATAGAGAACGGGACCCTCGTCGTGGAGCACGACCGCCTCGTGTCGGTCGGCGGCGAGAGTTCGGTACTGGTGCCGGACGGGGCGGCCCGCGTCGACCTGTCCGGGCACACGGTGATGCCGGCCATCATCGACACCCACGTGCACCTCAGGGAAACGCGCGAGGAGCGCGTCGAAGATTTGCAGCGGAAGGCGTACTACGGCGTCGGCGTGGTACTGAGCCTGGGCCGGGGCGTGAGCGAGATGGCGTTCACACTCCGGGACGAAATTCTTCCGAATGCCGCCCGCTACCGGACCGTGGGCCGAGGCATCACGGCGCCCGAACCGGGCCGAACCGAAGTACCGTCCTGGATCACCACCGAGGAGGAAGC
This sequence comes from uncultured bacterium, assembly GCA_963934795.1. Taxonomy (GTDB): domain Bacteria; phylum Acidobacteriota; class Vicinamibacteria; order Vicinamibacterales; family UBA8438; genus UBA8438. Next base: position 2,214 of record CAWWAF010000091.1, on the reverse strand, counting down.
GCGCGCCGCCGTCCAAGCACTCGTGCCGCAGAACGTCGACATGGTGAAAATCTGGGTCGACGACCGCGGCGGCCAGTTCGACAAGCTCTCACCTGAACTCTACGGAGCCGTCATCGACGAAGCGCACATGCATGGCCTGCGGGTGACGGCGCACGTCTACACGCTTGAAGACGCCAAAGGCCTGCTCCGCGCCGGCCTCGATGCTTTTGCGCATGGCATCAGAGACATGGACGTCGACGACGAGGTCGTCCAGTTGTTCCAAGAACGTCCCGACGTGATGCTGGTGCCAAACCTCCCAGGGCGCGGGGTCGCGGCGGATCTGAGCTGGCTCAGCGGGACCATCCCGGCGGATCAGCTGGCGGAGATGCAGGCGCGATCGGTCGACCGTCCCGCCGCACAAGAGGCCTTCGGCATCCAGGCTCGCAACCTCGCCCGTCTGAGCACCGAGGGGGTCACGATTGGATTCGGCACGGATGGCGGCGCCGGCTGGAGCCCACACGCCGAAATGGAAGACATGGTGCTTGCCGGCATGAGCCCAGCCGACGTCCTCGTCGCGGCCACCGGCAATTCGGCGGCGATGCTCGCGCTTGACGACCTGGGAACACTGGCGGCCGGCAAGAGCGCCGATTTTGTTGTGCTTGAGGCAAACCCCCTCGAGGACATCACCAACACCCGGCACATCGCAGACGTCTATCTGCGCGGCGAAGCAGTAGACCGAGCCGCGCTCAGCGCCGCCTGGGTGGGCCCGTAATCCCTAGAAGTCGTCGTACCCTTCCGTCAGCTCGATGAACGTGCCGGCGGGGTCGGTGAGAAACGCGATCTTCAGACCGATGCTCGGGATGTCGCGGTACTCCACGTCGAACTCGATCCCTTTGGCCTTGAGCGTCTCGCAGAAGGCTTCAAGGTCATCCAGTTCGAACCCAATGTGATCGATGGCCCGGCCGTCGGTCGGCGCATGCTCGTTCTGGGTATTCCCGAAGCTCAGATTCATCCCTGGCACGTTGGTCGTGCTCTCGATGCTCCCTCGGGGCAGCTTCTCCAGACCAAAGACGTCGACATACCAGTCAAGGAGCGACTCGAACTCCGGGGTGAAGAAGTGGATGTGGTAACCGGACACCATCACCGGCAGCATCTGGTCTTCCTGTAGTTCGACGCGAACCCCATCCGGCAGCGTGACATAGGCATTGTGCTGCCCTTCGGCGCCGGTGAACTCTGAATCCACGGTGTAGCCGGCGGCCTTCCACTTCTCCAGCCACTTGCCGGTGTCGCGCACCTTGACCCCAAAGTGATCCATGACCGAGCCCTGCGAGGGCCCCTCCGGCTTCGTTTCGGAGAACGCAATCACCGTTCCGAGCATGCGAACCGCTCGGAGCGGCCCCTTCTGGGTGGCGACCGCGCCAAAATGCTCGACCCAGATGCGAGTGTGCAGGTCGACATCAGTCACGTTCAGATGCACATGACCATATGTGAGCCCCGCCTCATTCGGCACCGCGAGCTGGGCGTAGGCCGGTGCAACGAGCGACGCCAGGGCGACAACAGTCAGCAACAGCCTCATCTTCACATCTCCTCGTGGCGGGCGGCACATCGCGCGTCCGATCAGGTTCTTTCGCCTCGAATTGTAGTGTATCGTGCGGCCATGCCGACGAGACACGCCCCGGTCCGCGTCCTGGTGGGCCTCCTGCTCCCGCTGCTCGTCACCGCGTGCACCGGCGGCCCACAGCCGACGCCCGAGCCAGACGATTACGCTGATGCGCAGGCCGCGAGCTCGCCTGGCGCGTCTGAGGTGCCGCAGTTCCGGGTCGATCCGTTCTGGGCGAGCGAACTCCCGAACAACTGGATGTTGGGGCAAGTCTCTGGCGTCGCGGTCGACGCCCAGGACCACGTCTGGGTGCTGCATCGGCCGTCGACCCTCGACGCGAGACAGCGAGGCGAGGAAGGCATGTGTTGCGTGCCGGCCCCGCCCGTCATCGAACTCGATGTCGACGGGAACGTCTTGCGCGCATGGGGTGGCCCCGGAGACGGCTACGAATGGCCATCCAGCGAGCACGGCATCCATGTCGACCACATTGGGCACGTCTGGGTCGGCGGCAACGCCGTCGACGATGCGCAGGTGTTGAAGTTCACGGCGGACGGCGAGTTCCTGCTGCAGATCGGACGCGCGGGTCAGAGCGATGGGAGCGATGACACCGAGGACCTCGGCCGCCCCGCCAGCAT
>CAWWAF010000090.1:0-14631 GCA_963934795.1 uncultured bacterium | reverse complement strand
TCTCAACCAGCTGATAGACATACGCCCCAAGCTGGCGGCGCGCGACGAGGGCGGGATCCAGGGTCCGCATGGTGCCCGCCGCCGCGTTCCGCGGGTTCGCGAAAGGCGGTTCGCCTGACTCCGTCCTGGCCGCGTTCATCCGGTCGAACGACGCCTGAGGGAGAAAAATCTCTCCGCGTACTTCGATATTCCCTGGCACGGCCACGCGCAGGGCCAGCGGAATCCCTCGGATGGCTCGCACGTTGGAGGTCACGTCCTCGCCACGCACGCCATCGCCCCGCGTGATGCCTCGGCGCAGCGCCCCGTCCTGGTAGTGGAGCGCAATACTGAGTCCATCAATCTTGAGTTCAGCCACGTAGTCGATCGGCTCGTCCACATCGCCGCCCAGTCCTTTGCGAACGCGCTGATCGAACGCGGTCAGCTCCGCCTCGTCGTAGGCGTTGTCCAGACTGAGCATCGGCACATCGTGGTCAACCGTCTCGAAGCCCTCGACCGGCCGACCAGCCACGCGCTGGGTCGGAGAATCCGGCGTGACAAGATCTGGATGCTCGACTTCGAGCGCCGTAAGACGATGCAGGAGTTGATCGAATTCGGTGTCTGAGATCTCAGGGTCATGCAGGACGTAGTAGCGCTCTTCGTGGTGACGAATCGCGGCCCGCAGTGTCGTGAGTTGTCGGAGGATCTGATCTGGGGTGGGCACCGGGTTCAACGCAAGGGCAACTAGCGATCGCGCGACAGCACGTAATCTGGCAACGCCATCAGGGCGTCGATTTCCGGTGTCAGTGGGAAGCTGGCGAGTTGCTGCTTCGCTGCCTCCGCAAACGACACGGCTCGCTCGTAGGCTTTCTCGATCACCTGATGCTCGGTCATCAGTCCGCGGAGCTCGGCCCACGCGGCTGGCGAGAACGACCGATCCTGCACCATCGATTCAAGCAGCGGACGGGCACGGCCACTGTCCTGCTGTAACAGGTAGATGGCGGGGAGGGTCATTTTGCCTTCGCGAATGTCGCCGCCGACCGGCTTGCCGAGGACGTCTTCGTCAGCCGTATAGTCAAGTAGGTCGTCGACCAGCTGAAAGGCGATGCCGAGATTGAAGCCGTAGTCACGCAGGGCGAGCTGCTGCGCCTCCGGCAGATCACCGAGGATGGCCCCGATCTGCCCGCATCCGCCAAAGAGATAGGCGGTCTTGCGTCGAATGATCTCGAGATGTTCCTCTTCCGTGAGGTCCACGACCCCGGTCTTCGTCAGCTGGTAGAGCTCGCCCTCGATCATGCGGAGTGTCACCTCACACAGCAAACGCACCAACTCCAGCGAATCGACGGTCAACGCCATGCCCATCGACTTGATGTACAGATAGTCGCCCAGCAGCACGGTGATGTCGTTGCCCCACCGCGAGTGAACCGCCTCGCGACCACGACGCACGCCCGCGTCGTCGATCATGTCGTCGTGGACCAGCGTAGCGGTGTGAATGAACTCCACAACCGCGGCATACAGCGTGGCGGCCTCCCCCCGATATCCACCGATCCTGGCGCACATCAGAAGCACGGCGGGCCTGACCCGCTTGCCGCCGCTCAGCTGGATGTAGCGACCGATTTCAGGGATGAGTTCGACCCGCGACTCGATGTGGCTGGCAAACTGCTGCTCTACCGACGCCAGGTCGTCGCGGATAGGCTCGAAAATTTGAGCGAGGTCGGGGGGAGCTGAAGTTCTCGACACAGTGAATCCTCGCGTTCGTCATCTCAGCACACTTGAGAGCCAAGTGTCAATGCTTACAACCCTTTAGCGCGTATGATGGGGACGAAACAAGGCCTGGTACGCCGCGGTGGTCTGGGCATGTATCTCGGCCGGAGACACCCCCCGAACCTCGGCAATGACATCGGCGACGCGCACGACCCAGCCAGGCTCGTTCTGTTTCCCGCGATGCGGCACCGGCGCCAGATACGGTGAATCGGTTTCGATCAGTAGCCGATCTGCGGGCACCACGGCAGCCGCCTCCCGAATCGAGTCAGCCGTCCTGAACGTCACGATGCCAGAAAACGATACGTGAAACCCCAGGTCCACCGCGCGCTCTGCGGTCGCGGCGCTGCCGGTAAAACAATGAAAGACGCCAGACACCAGCGGCGTGGCATCGTCCGTCAAAATCGCGAAGGTGTCGTCGTCCGCCTCGCGCGTATGCACCACGATCGGGTGGTCCAACTCGGACGCGACCCGAATTTGCCGCCGAAACACCTCGCGCTGGACATCAGGCGACGCGAAATCGTAGTGATAGTCCAGCCCGATTTCTCCGATCGCGCAGGTACCAGCCCGCGCCGCCACGGCGGCACGCACGTGCGTGCCCACGTCGTCGAGTCGCTCGGCGAACACACCGGCTTGGTGCGGGTGCACCCCGACCGCGAACCGCACTGCGGGCCACAACGATGCAACCCGCGTTGACCGCGCGACTTCCGCCGGATTGGTCGCGTCGAGAATGCACAGCGCGCCCTCTACCCCGGCCGCCCGGGCCCTCTCGATCACCTCAGGCAGCGTGGCTTCAAAGGCCTCATCTGCCAGATGGCAATGAGAGTCAATCACGGACGTTTGGGTTTCGGTTGCCAACACTGCCACGACTCACCGAACCCGTGAACCCGGGGGGGCCTTTTCGGGCGCGTCCAGAGTGAGTAACACCGGATTCTGGTCCGGGTCCGTGGCCGCGAGAATCATGCCGTTCGACTCGACCCCCATCAATTTGGCCTTGTTCAAATTGGCCACGACGACCACCGTGCGGCCGACCAGGTCCTCCGGGGTATATGCCCGCGCGATGCCGGCCACCACCGTCCGTTGTTCCGTCCCCAGGTCGACCGTCACCTTTAGCAGCTTTTTTGATTTCGGAATCGCTTCGGCTGCGACCACCTTGGCCACCTTCAGCGTCAACTTCATGAAATCGTCGAACGAGATCCGAGGCTCCTCCGCCACCGGAACCGGAACCGCTTCCGGCGTGACCGCCTCTGCGGGCGTCGTCGCGCGGTCGGCCGTCGCGGGCGGCGGGCTGGTGTCGTTCTGGCCGGGGATCTCTGTCTCGCTCGTCATCGTGTCTTCCGTACCTTTCTCGGCCGCGCCCTTCGCAGACGCCGCCCCGCTCGTGTCAATACGAGGCCACAGTGGCGGCCCCGTGAAAATCATTCGCTCGCCTGTCGACCAGGCGGTGTCATGAGCGATCCGTAGCTCATCCACCGGCCGTGTCTCGCCGACCCGACGCAAAATCTCCGATGCCGAGGCCGGCATAGCTGGCCACAGCAGGATGGCAGCGATACGCAGCGCCTCGGCCATATCGAACAGGACTTGGTCAAGCTCCGCAGCGCGCGTCGGGTCTTTCGCCAACACCCAGGGTTCAGACCGCGTGATGAATTCATTCGTGGCGTCCACCAGTTCGAACGCCGCCGACATCCCCACGTGCAGCTGGTGGTCGTCCATCGCGGCCCGATAGCGACGAACCACGTCGGCCGCGCGCTCGGTGAGATGCGAGACGGCGCCTGGGGCGGGCGCAACGCGCCCCGCGCGATATTTCTGTACCATCACGGCGACGCGACTCACCAGATTGCCGAGGTTGTTCGCGAGGTCGGCGTTGTAGCGTTCCTCGAAACGCTCCCAGGTAAAGTCGCCGTCCTGCCCGAAGGCGATCTCTTTCACGAGATAGAGCCGTAGCGGGTCGGGCCCGAGCCGGTCGGCCGCCTCCAGAGGGTCAACGCTGGTACCCAGCGACTTGCTCATCTTCTGACCCTGCCAGTGCACCCAGCCATGCCCGAAAATGCGTTTCGGCAGAGCCAGGCCGGCGCTCATCAGCATCGCTGGCCAGACCACCGCGTGAAAGCGGGTGATGTCTTTCCCGACCACGTGGACGTCGGCCGGCCACCACTCATTGAATCGCGCCTCATCGGTGCCGTACCCGACCGCCGCGATGTAGTTGATCAGGGCGTCGAACCAGACGTAGACGACGCTCGACGGATCGAACGGCAGCGGTATGCCCCAGCTCTGCCCGGTCCGACTCACCGAAATATCGTCCAAGCCACGTTCCAACAGGCGTAGCATCTCGTTCCGGCGAACCTCGGGCACCAGGAATCCCGGATTCGCCGCGTAGTGCGCCAAGAGCCGGTCCCGATATTTCGACAACCGAAAGAAGTGATTCTTCTCCTTGATCCACTCAGGCCGCGTCTGGTGGACCGGGCAGTTGCCCTCGTCGAGGTCTTTGTCCTGCTTGAACGCCTCGCAGGACACGCAATACCAGCCCTCATACTCGCCCTCGTACAGATCGCCAGCGTCGGCGATGCGCTGCACGAGCGCCGTCACAGCCGCGCGGTGCCGATCCTCGGTCGTCCGGATAAAGTCGTCGAACGACACGTCCAGCTTGTCCCAGACCTCGCGAAAGACCTGCTCCATCTCGTCGCAGAAGGCGAGTGGGTCCAGCCCCCGCTCGGTGGCGCGCTGATAGACGTTCTGCGAGTGCTCGTCATTGCCCATGACGAACTGCGTGCGCACCTCGGACAGTCGGTGATACCGCGCAATGACGTCCGCCGCGATCTTCTCGTAGGCGGTCCCCAGATGTGGCCGGCTGTTGACGTAATCAATCGCGGTGGTGAGATAAAAACGGGACATCAGGACTCCTGGTACTCCCGCAGGGCGGCGGCCTGCACGTCCTTTACTGGCACGCCGTGCTGCTCGGACAGCCTGACGCAGTCATCAAACTCTGGTGCGACGTTGGTCACGCCTGCCCCGTGTCGCGCCACCTTGCAACGGACGTCACCGAAGCGCGTCGTCACCGACACCAGCTCGCGCGGCAACGTGTCGCGGTCTACGTCGCGGTACCGCAGACCAATGGTCGTCGAGTCGCGAAACAAGGCGACCGCAACCGCCTGGCGGTGCCCTGGCGGTGTCAAGACCGTCACGTGTGTACCGGGCCGATTCTTCTTCATCTGGACGGCGGTGTAGAACACCTCGACCGCGCCGGCTTCGTACAAGCGCTCCATGAGCACCCCGAAGAGTTGCGGGTTCATGTCGTCGATCTCGCACTCAACCACGGTCACGCGATCCGCGGTCACGCGATCCGAGGCACCGGCCTCGTCACTCTCGCCCACCAGTACACGTAGGACGTTCGGGTAGTCCTTGGGGTCCCGACTCCCGGCCCCATAGCCGATGTGCTCGATACGCATCGGCGGCAGCACCCCGTACTCGTCGGCAAACTCCGTCACCAGCAACGCCCCGGTCGGCGTCAGCTTCTCCCCTGGCGGCCCTGCGGCGTACACCGGCACCCCGGCAAGCAGCGCCGCGGTAGCCGGCGCCGGGACAGGCAGCGTTCCGTGCTCACACACGACCGTCCCACTCCCCACGTTGAGCGCCGAGGCGACGATGCGATCAGCCCCGAACCACTCCAGCCCGAACACGCCACCGACAATGTCGACGATCGAGTCGAGCGCGCCCACTTCGTGCAGGTGCACTTTCTCGACCGGCATCTGGTGGATCGCCGCCTCAGTCTCCGCCAGCCGAAGAAACAATCGATTCGCTCGTGCCTTGGCGGCCGTCGACAGCGCCGAGCGGTCCACCAGCTTGGTGATGCCGGGCAGATGCCGATGCCGATGACGGCCGGTGTCGGCGGCCGTCTCGGTCACGACGAACTTGGAGGCACCGATCCCGGAGCGACTCACGCGCTCGACCGACACGGCGCACTCGTCATCGAGCGCCAGGCTCCCGAGAGCGGCCCGGAGTAACTCGAACGGCAGACCGGCATCGAGGAGCGCACCGATGAGCATGTCACCCGAGGCGCCCGAATAGCAGTCCAGATACAACACACGAGCCATAGACACTGGGCGCAGCTACAACCGCCCCATCTCCTTGGAACTACAGTACCGGGCATCGGCCATTACGAGGTGATCCACGACATCGATACCCATCACCCGCCCCGCTTCGACCAGCCTCGCCGTCAGTGCCGCATCTTCGCCACTCGGTGTCGGATCACCGGACGGATGATTGTGAAACAAGACGATCGCCGCGGCGCCGCCTCCGGCGGCCTCGCGAAACACCTCCCTGGGGTGCACCACGCTGGCATCGAGGATCCCCACCGACAACACCGTCGTCTTCAGAACCCGGTGCTTCGTGTCGAGAAGCACGATGCCAAACTGCTCGACCGCACGCGCGCCATAGCGCGGCAGGAGATACGACGCGACATCACGCGGAGACCCCAGTTGCTCGCGTCGCTCGGGGGCACGCAACAGCGTCCGTCTGCCCAATTCCACGGCGGCGAGGATCTGCGACGCCTTGACCGCACCGATTCCGTTGAGACGGCGCAACTCCCCCTGCGACTGACGTGTCAATCCGTGCACACCGCGCACGACGTGCAGGACGTCGTTTGCTACGTCGATCGCGCTTGAGGCCCGGAAACCATGACCCAGAATGACAGCCAGCAGCTCGTTGTCACCCAGACCTGCCGGCCCGAGACGGTCGAGCTTTTCGCGGGGTCGGTCGTGAGGAGCGAGTGACCTCATCGTACCATACCGGCTATTCCTCCTCCTTCGCGGGATGCGACAGTCTCGCGACGGACTCTTGCAAGAACCGCACGCAACCGGAACCCGGCGCAAATCCCCACTTGGGCGCCAAGGTACGAAAATCCTGCGCGATGAGGCACGGCACGGCGCCGCATCCTTCGCGGCAGCCGAATCGATGGAGATCGACATCACCTGGCCGGCGGCGCTGGCAGTCCGGTCGGGCGCATCCCGCGTCGCACCCAGACCCTGAGAAGGGAAATACCGGTGGGAATTAGCGTCGGGCGAAAGCAGGGGTGTTCGACTGCGGGCGGCTAGAGGTACCACTGACCGGTCATGACCACCTCGGCCCACCCGGTCAGGCGAATACCGTCGTCGGTCCAACTCACGTGCTGCGTACCACCAGGGGACACGACATCCACATCGCGCGAGGCGCCACCATACGCCGCCGCCGCCACGGCGCTCGCGCAGGCGCCGGTACCGGACGCCTCGGTGGGGCCGACTCCTCGTTCCCAAATAAGGATGCGAATCCTCGACGCCGACTCCACCTCGACCAACTCGACGTTCGACCCGGCCGGAAACTCGGGATGCGTCGCCAGCGCCGGTCCCAACCGGTGCAGTTCAGCCTCGTTGACCGGACGGTCAGGCCCCCCCAACACGATGCATTGCGGATTGCCCACCGACAGCTGCACCACCTCGACAAGCTCTCCGGCCGCCTCGAGCGATCGCTGACACAGACCAGTTGGTGTGCCCATGAGCGCCTCCAACGTCATCTGCTGCCCGGTCCGCCCGAGCACTCGCAGAGGGATGGCGCCAGCAGCCGTCCGGACAACCAGATTCGCCAGGCCGGGCCGCTCACGGACAACGAGGGCGGCCAGACACCGCACGGCGTTCCCTGAGACCTCGGCCTCGCCGCCGTCCGCGTTGAACAGGGTCATGTCTGCGCCGGCGTCGGTCGTGGCATACAGCACCAGGCCGTCCGCGCCGATGCCGGCATGACGATCGCACATGCGGCGGGCCAGGGCCGAGCGCTGCTCCTCAACCGTCTGATCTGTCGGCACAAATAGAAAGTCGTTCCCGTAGGCATGCGCCTTCGCGACGTCGATTAGCATGGCAGGGTACCCACGGGCGTCATGGAGTCAGCGGACTGGTGAACACCCAGGTAATGCCCCCGGTGAGTCCCAACTTCGAGTCTCGCGACGTGAGGCCAGTGAACAGCCCCGCATCCAGCCGCACCGCGCTACGGGTGTAGCGCACCCCGAATGTCATACGCCCGTTACTGTCGGTGCCGGGCGGCGCGGTGCCGCTCCGCGTGCTCGCGCGGCCGTTGATCTCGCCGACGACCTCGGCGCCAGGAGCGACAGCGCGCGCCAGCGAGAAACCGTACGTCAGCACATCGTTCTGACGGTCGCCGCGGGTCGGATCCCCAAGAATCGCGAAACCGACGTTACCCACGACCCGAACGGACTGCAGGGTCTTGCCGAACAGCAGCGACTGAAAGAAATCGAATGTGTCCAGCCCCAGGCCGCTCTCGTTGCTGGCATTCGGGAGCCGGGTGGCAAAGCGGAGTGCCACCGCTGGACGCCACCCGGCCTCGCTGGCTATCTTCACCTTCGTCCCAATCACAACATCGTCGAAGCTCCGCGTGCTGTCCCCTGGCACCTCAAGCATGCCCGACAATGGCGCATCGACCCGTTCGTTGATCAGGAGCCGACTCGTCGAGATGCCGTCAATCTGGACCTCAGCGAACGGCCCGAGCCCAATGCTGAGTCCGAGCGACGGCCCTCGCAGCAGGTCCCCCGTCAACCCCGACACCGGGAACGGCTGGGACCACGCATGGTCAAACCCCGCCTCCAGCAGAATGAGTCCCTCGCCGATCGACTCCGGGTCTTCCGTCAGCAGTGGCCGCTGCTGGGCCTCGGCCGACACCGCGACCAGACAACCGGCCACCAGCCAACACCCCACGCTCGTTATCCGTCGTTTCGTCATGCTCACGTTCGATAGCTCCTGGTCAACACTCCTCCACCCCGCACCGCTGTCCCGCCGTGGCGCTCGCGGGCCGTCCGCCGACACCCGTGGGCCGCCATTGTCACGCCGGCCGCTCGTGCCGCGTCGCGGCGTCCCTGCGGATGTATCCGATCGCGGCCGCGTCATACACCACATGGGCCACGACGGGAGCCAACAGTCCACCGCCGACATGCGCCAGACCGCCCAACCCGAGCCCCATCACGGTCACCCACGCGCCGAAGACCAGCGAATCTCGGCCCCCAACATGCGCCAGGCCGAACAGTAGACTGGCGACCACCACGCTGAACTCGGCCTGGACCGCTCCGCGAAACAACAGTTCCTCCCCAAGCCCGGCGGCCAGGCTGACGGCTGCCATGTCGAAACCACTGGCCGACGCAAACACCGGCCGCAGCGTCTCTTGATACAGCCGACGCAGCGCCCGCACCGGCGCCACCGGCGGCGCGAACCGCAAGACACCATAGTTCACCGCCGCCAGCAGGGCCGCCGCGCCAAGCCCCAACCCGAGCCCCCGGGCCGGGTCGCCCACCTCGACGGGCAATCCCCTGGTCCAGATCCAGACCACCGCCACGAGGGCCATTACCGTCTCTCCGGCGACCGCCACCACGACCAGTCGGCTCGGCCACATGGGGTCAGAACGCCTTGCCGCTGTCAATCAGCAACGTCACCGGACCGTCGTTGTTCGACGCGACGACCATGTGCGTCTGGAACTCACCCAGACGCACCGGCACGCCGAGCTCTCGAACTGCGTCGGCCAGCTCTTCGTAGACCGCTTTGGCCGCGACCGGTGCCGCGGCCTTGGCGAACGATGGACGACGGCCGCGCCTGCAGTCACCGTAGAGTGTGAACTGCGGAACCAACAACACCTCGCCCCCTGCGTCTCGCACCGAACGACTCAAACGCCCGTCGGCGTCGTCAAACACGCGGAGGCTCGCGATTTTGTTCGCCACGTACGCGGTGTCATCCGCGCCGTCATCGTGCGTGATCCCGACATAGACCAACACCCCGGCTTTGATGGCGCCGACCACACGGCCCTCCACCGTTACCGTCGCGGAGGTCACCCGCTGCACAACCGCTCGCATGTCTCGCGATATCCAGGACTCACGCGGGGTGCCGCGGTTCGCGGCTCCTGCCCCGGCACAATTTCAGGAAGATACAGATGCGGTCGGCGCGTCCGCCGGGTCACCCACCGGTCGCCCCGCCTCAGCCCGAAGCCCATCGATCGGATTGAGGCGCCGATCGAGCAGGTGGCGGCCCGCGACGTTGCTCAACGCCTTCAACATGGACTGCTTGACGCCCGGGTGCTCCCGCTCCAGTTCGAGCAGCATGCGCTTCATCCGCTGTCGCTGCAGACTCAGGTCACCACACACCGGGCAACAACAGCCGATGACCGGCAATCCGGCCTCTTCGGTATATTCGCGCGCCTCTTCTTCACTGACGTAAACCAGCGGCCGGATCACCACGTGCTGTCGGTCGTCAGACAACAAGCGGGCCGGCATCGCCTTCAAAGAGCCTGAGAAAAACAGGTTCAGCAACAAGGTCTCGATGAAGTCGTCGGCGTGATGCCCAAGCGCGATCTTGGTCGCTCCCAGTTCACTCGCGATGCGGTACAGGACACCGCGTCTCAGTCGCGCGCAGAGCGAACACGGCGTCGCGGTCTCATCCAGCTTGTCGTCGATGATGGCGCCGATCTTGGTGTGCTCGATCCGATACTCCCAGCCCCGTGCCTCGCACGTCCGGGCAATCGTCTCGTGCTTGTAGTCGACATATCCGGAGTCGACGTTCACCGCGACCACCGAAAAGTCGATCGGGGCGCGCCGCCGCAGCGCATCCAACAGCTGCATGAGCGCCCAGCTGTCCTTGCCACCGGACAGGCCCACCATCACCCTGTCGCCGTCCTCGATCATGTCGAAGTCGACAATCGCCTTGGTCGCCTTCCGCGCCAGTCTCTTCTCGAGCGCACTCTCGTATGCCATCGTCTCAGTCTAACGAATTATGGTGGATGTCTTCGGCGAGGCGACGCGCCCAGCAGAGCACGGACACCGCGCGGCACCCGACCTACCCGCCGAGTAGACGCGGAATCGTCCGCGCCCAGGTAAACTCCGCGGCTCGCTCACACGCCGCTCTACCCAACCGTTCGGCCAGCGCTGGGTCGTCCATGATGCGACGAAATGCCTGTGCCAGCGATTTGGGGGTCGGCTCGGCGACGATGCTGTCTACCTCCGGGCGCACCATCTCGGCCGGTCCACCGCTGTCGGAACAGGTCACGACGCCCTTCGCAGACGCGAACGCCTCCAGCGTCACAAGCCCGTAGTCCTCGGCGCTCGGGGGATAGCAGACAGCGCGGCAGGCGGCCAGGCGTGCGACAAGATCCAGCTCGGTGATGCTACCGAGCCACTCCACCCGACCCTCCAGTCCCAACGCCCGGGTCCGGCTTAACAGCGCCTCTCGCTCGGTTCCGTCGCCTGCGATCAGGCAGCGAATCCCCGCCGCCGCCGGATGCGCCAGCGCCTCGAGCACGAGCCCGACCCGTTTGAGCGGGGACAAGCGACAGGCGACGAACAGATGGTCGCCATACCGATCGCAACGATAGGCTCTCGGCCGTGGCGGCGGGTACAGCACGGTGGACGGAATGGACCCCCACTGGTCAAGGCGTCGTTGAATCGTCTCGGATTGCGCAAACACCCGTGTGACGTTCCGGGTCAACAGGTAGCTATCCGCCGCATGAACCAGGCGGCGCCGCAGCCCCTCTTTCAGGCGAGCGCGAGCGGACAACGTCTGGGCAAAGTGCGGCCATTGGTCGTAGTACTCGCGCATCCGATGATTCAACCAGCAGACGTGCGAGGGGTGCCGAACGGCGTAGCTGGGAAATCGAAAACTGACGACATGATCCACCGGCTGCCCGTCGTGTGCCTGTCCGACATCCGTCAACCAGGTCGCGAGATAGGCCGCACCCTGACGACCGAACCGGTTCTGCGGAGTCCGTACGACCGTGGCCTCGTGCCCCGATTCTCGCAACGCCGAGACGAGCCCATCCGCGATCACGAGGTGGCCGCCTTCGGCGAACAACGGGTGTGACGTGACGACCGCTACCCGCGCCATCCGATCACTTCCTCCGTCCCACGACAATCATCCCAAGCGACAGCCATGGCAACCATCGCCCCAAGGCGAAGAGTCGCTTCATCAGCCAGACGTTCGACCGGCGGTTTCCGTGCGTCTGCAGGTGGTCGTCGGTCGGGGCGTTCGCCCAGATATTGGTCAGCCACAACTCCAGGTAGAGGCAGGATTGTTCAACAAACTGCAGCCCGGCCTGTCGCAGTCGGGGTCCTGACAGTTCACGGTACGACAATTCGCTGAGGTGGTCCTCACTATACGGACGCTCACGGCCGTCCGCCACGGCCAGCAGGCGCTCGCGATTCGGCGTGGTGACGATGACCACGCCCCCTGGTTTCAACACGCGCCGCCACTCCGCCAAGGTGATCGCCACATCGGGCATATGCTCGATGATCTCGCCAGCGAACACCGCATCGAACTGCTGATCGGCGAATGGAAGTCGATCGGCGTCGAACACCGCCCACTGTTGCTCCGGGACCTCTCCGGACCTGGTGCGTACGCCTACATACTCCAGGTCTCCGGCCACCACGCTGAATGGAAAGTCAACATCGATTTCGGAAAAGAGAGACCGCCCACAACCCACATCCAGGGCACGGCCGCCAACCGGAATATGTTTTTCGAAGAGCCGACGCAAACGTCGCTTCTTGTATTCGTGCAGTTCCCACAGAAACGGTTGGTCCGTGGGCGGCGTGTAGCCCTCGCTGGCGTACTGCCGGTCGTAGAAGGCACGGATGATATCCCGGTCGAAGAATTTCAGCAGCGTCGTCTCGCTACGTCGGATCTGTCCGTCGGCGTCGCGGAACACCAACTGCAGGTCTCCCAACGGATCGAAGCAATAGTCAGGGTTGTGCCATGAATCGACCTGCGGCAGGGTCTGGCCATCCACTGACACCGTGACCGACTCCGGACGCACCGGGGCAAAGTCGAGGTGCACCTGGGCCCGACCCTGGCCAGCCGGCAGCGCGAACCGCCACCACCCGACATGTCGGTGGGGATGCGCGTGGTCACGATACCCGTAGATATCGACGGTAAAGACGTAATGGGACGGGTCACCCGTCGCATAGTGAAAATGGGCTGTACCTTTCCGGTCGTGCACCGCGACCGAACCGGAGTCGAGCCGCGCGCGATGCGGCCATCTGGAGGTCAGCACGGACATGTGGCTCTCATTGCCGCGCGCTTGCCGGCGTCGCCGTCAGGCTGATGGCCGCACTCAAATAGCGACCGTCCTCGGACTCGGAGTCGACCAGCTTCGGTACAAACCCGCCGGTCGCCCGCACTTGCATCAGATACGCCCAACTGTTGCGTGAGTTCACCCCACGCGGGTGAATCGTGACAGACCCTGGCACATCTGGCTCCAAAGAGATCGTCCCGGCACGGCCGCCGATATCAATCGACAATTCGGTCGACACCGGCGACTCGGCCGTAATGGTGATGGTCTCGAGCGCGTCGCGGTGTCTCACGATGATATCGGCCCGCCGATCGCCATGTATCCAGATACCGGGCGGCTCAGGCAATGACGCATTGCGGTCGAGAAAGAAGAGTTGCACCAATGGGCTGTCGCCATAGAGCACACGAGCGCGAGGCTGATCCAGGGCGATCGGGAGATCTCGGACCATGGTCAGTTCAACCGGCAGCAGCCGGAAGAGCCCTCTCTCCGTCGCCAGGTACGGCTCTTTGGCCGACACGAACGGATTGATCAGAATCTGTCCGACGAACAGCCATCCTCCCACCGCCGCCGCCATGGCGGGAGCCGGCCCGCGGAGAGGTGGCGTGAGAAAGAAAAACAGCGCGTAGACCGTGAGGTAGTACCGATTTCCGCTTGGGCCACCGCCACCGGACCAGGTATTGGGCATCCACGCAGCGAGGAAGATCGCCACGAACACCGCTGTCCCGAGCGTCACCCACTGCCACTCGAGCGCCTCGCGACGCGCACGCCACAACAGCAAGACCGCCAACACGCCCGGAAAGAAAAACGGGACGAAACCGAAGTGCCTCCCGAACAGGAAGTAAGTCATGTTGCGCGGTAGCAGCACCAAGTTGCCGACAAACCCGAGCGACTCCTCCACCACGAACCCATCGGTCGACACGCTCAGACCCACCTCATCCCACTCAGACCCAGGCTCGAATGGAAACTCGCCGGCCACATACCT
Organism: uncultured bacterium; assembly: GCA_963934795.1. GTDB lineage: Bacteria > Acidobacteriota > Vicinamibacteria > Vicinamibacterales > UBA8438 > UBA8438. The sequence continues at coordinate 833 of CAWWAF010000090.1, read as the reverse complement.
GCGGTCCAGCCCCCCCTGATAGTTGAGCTCGCCGGTAATCGCGGCGTTGAGCCCAAACGCTGCCCAGGAGACGCCGGCGGCCACGAACCCGACCGCCAGGCCATGGCGGAACCGACGTTGTCGCCAGAGATGCAACACGGGCGGGACGACCAGCACGGCGGGCATGAGCTTGGAGAACACCACCAACCCGAGCAGGACCGCGGCCGCGATGTCGCTCGATGGACTGCGAAGCCACCGACCGAACCGCGTGGTCGGTGCGGGCGCGACTTCTTTGTAGAACCAGAGGAAATAGGCGAAAAAGACGACCGCCAGGTTGAAAACCTCCGCCGTCAACCAGACCACATACAGCGGCACGATAGACGCGCCAAAGAACGCCAACACGTACATCAGCGCCGTGCCGGTCGGAGCCCGGGCCGCGACGAAGCGATAGCCACACAGCAGCACGACCGCCAATAGCGTGACATTGAACCAGACGATGCCCTTGACGCCGGCCAGCCGCACGAACGGCGCGGCGAAGACCGACGACATGTATGCCTTGGCGAAGAAGAGCCGGTCCTCCCGTCCCTCGGGGTACGTGCCGCGATGGATATAGGGGAATACCGAGTCAATCTCGAAGAATGACTTGACCCCCTTCTTGAGATAGATCCCCTGGGGCCCTCCACCGTATGTCGCGAAGAACCGTTCCTCGTCCTCGCTGACGTAGACCAGATCACCGTCATAGGCGAGACTCATCGCCATGGCAATGTAGGTGGCCTCGTCGCCCTTGATGCCGCGCAACGTTCGGGGCGCGTCGATGGACAGCGCGAGGATGGACCCGAGCACGAAGACGGCCA
>CAWWAF010000089.1:0-14725 GCA_963934795.1 uncultured bacterium | reverse complement strand
ACCGCGCACCTACGGCATGCTCACGACGTCGCGTGTGCTTCGGTGCTGGTCCACCACTGCTCGTCCGAGGCGCTTGCTCAGATACACCTTTGACTCGCGGCGATCATCTGAATTGGGCTCGAAGTGAATCACGTCGAATTCCAGGTGGTCGAGCGTCCCGCGCATGGCGTAGAACGTGTTCTTCGTCTTCACCACAACTTCATCGAAGCCGTTGTCTAGCGCCCAGGCCTCCTGCTGCTCGGTCAGCGCACGAAAGAAGCCTTGGCCTCTCCAGTCCCGTCGTGTGCCACCAATCCAGCTATAGAGCACCCGACGACCGGCGAATGTCACGGGACCGGTGAGTCGGCGCACAAGGTCGGCAAGCTTGGGGTCTGTTTCGTTTTCCCGCAGTTCGTGAGACACCTTGAACGCCACGGGCACAACGGCGCCGGCGTCATCGGGAAGCGCGGCTTCAGCCATCACGATCTGGTGGTCTCGGTGCTGCAATCGGCCGACCACCTCGGCCGACGTCTTGCGTCTTGGAAACTCGCCAAAGAACTCCTCGATGTACTGGATCTCAAGCGCGCCTTGCTGCAGGCCGTACTGCCGGATGTGATACTCCATGGACATGGGTAGGCGGAAGCCGGTTGGCCGGTGCGTGATCATACACTGGCGTGGCGGGCGGGGTGGACGGACAGGACAGGCAGGCAGCGTCCTCACGGGCAACGGTCGACATGTCTCATCTGAGCGCATACCAGTAGGGCCACCGCATGCCGGAGTTGCCGGACGTGACCATCTATGTCGAGCGCTTGCGGGCCCGCGTCGTGGGACAACGCCTGGACCGGATTCGGCTTGGCAGTCCGTTCGTGCTGCGCTCGGTCACACCCCCGCTGAGTGCGGTGGAAAGTCGAACCGTGCGGAGGATCAGCCGGCTCGGCAAGCGGATCGTGATTACGGTCGACGGCGAGCGCTCGCTGGTCATTCACCTCATGGTTGCCGGCCGTCTGCGATGGCGGGAAGCGCAGGCCCCGCTCCCCAGGAAGCGAGGTCTCGCCGCGTTCGACTTCGGCACCGGTACTGTGCTGTTCACAGAGGAGGGTACGAAGAAGCGCGCGTCGCTCCACGTCGTCGGGAGCGCGGCGGAGCTCGCGTCGCATGACCGCGGCGGCCTGGAGCCTCTCGACGCGACGATCAGCCAATTCCGCGAAGCGCTCATTCGCGAAAATCACACGGTCAAGCGAGCGCTGACCGATCCGCGGCTCTTCGCCGGGATCGGCAACGCCTACTCCGACGAGATCCTGCACGCGGCGCGCCTATCGCCGATGACATTGACGCAAAAAATGAACGACGCGGACATCGACCGGTTGCATGACGCAACGTCGGCGACGCTCGAACTCTGGACGGTTCGACTGCGAGCGAGTGTCGGGGAGGGCTTCCCGGAGAAGGTCACCGCATTCCGTGACGGCATGGCCGTTCACGGCCGCTACGGCCGACCGTGCCCTGTGTGCCGGGCTCCCGTACAGCGCATCGTGTACGCCAGTAACGAGGCGAACTACTGTGCCCGTTGCCAGACCGGCGGACGTCTCCTCTCAGATCGATCGATGTCGCGGTTGCTGAAGAGTGACTGGCCGCGATCGCTCGACGAATTGGAACAGATCACCGCAGCCCGTCAGCTCGACACCTAACCGGCCTCGTAGGCGAGCGACGGTCCGAGCCATCGCTCCACGTCGCCCACGGGGCACCCCTTGCGTGCCGCATACCGTTCAACCTGGTCCGCGCCGATCCGGCCCACCGAAAAATAGGTGGCGTCAGGATGAGCGAAATACAGACCGCTCACGCTGGCGGCCGGGGTCATAGCCGCACTCTCAGTCAGCCCAATACCGATGGCGTCGGCTCCGAGCAACTCGAACAACTTGAATTTCTCACTGTGGTCGGGGCAGGCGGGATACCCGAACGCTGGGCGGATGCCGCGATACCGCTCCTGCAACAGGTCCCCCTGCGACAGCACCTCGTCCGCGCCAAAGCCCCACTGCCGCCGCGCCTCAGCGTGCAGATACTCCGCCGCCGCCTCGGCCAAGCGGTCTGCCAGCGCCTTGACCATGATCGCCTGGTAGTCGTCGAGGTCACGCTCATACTCGGCGGCCAACGCGTCGGCACCGATACCGGCCGTCACGGCGAACGCGCCCAGATGGTCCTGGATTCCGCTGTCACGCGGTGCAACGTAGTCGGCGAGCGACCGGTTGGGTCGTTTGTCCGGCTGTTCACCCTGCTGTCGCAGCATCGCGAATCGAAGGAGCTCTGATGCCGCCGCGTCAGGTTCGAAGACAACGATGTCGTCTCCGTCGCTCGAGACGGGCCAAAATCCGTACACGGCCCGAATCTTCAGGGCCCGCTCGTCGACGATACGCCGCAGCAACGCGGAGCCGTCATCAAAGAGCTGCCGTGCCTGCTCGCCATACGTCGGATGGTCGAGCACGCCGGGATACCGCCCCTTGATCTCCCAGGCGGAAAAGAAAAACGTCCAGTCGATGAACGGAATGACGTCCTCAAGCGCAATGTCGTCGAGCACGCGCCGGCCTAGAAATGCCGGCGTTCGCAGGTCGCTGGCGGCCCATTCCGGTTGGAACGCGTTGGCCCTCGCTCGGTCGTACGCGAGGAGTGGCTTCGCCTGCCGAGTCGCGTACTGCTCCCGCAACGTCGCCTGCTCTGCGCGGTTCGTCCGATCCAATTCGACGCGGCGCTCCGGATGCAGCAGGCTCGACACGACATCGATCACACGCGAGGCGTCAACGACATGCACCGTGCTCTGGTCATACGCCGGGGCAATCTTCACCGCCGTGTGCTGACGGCTCGTGGTGGCGCCACCGATCAGCAGCGGGCGGTCGAGCTTCCGCTGCTGCATCTCTCGGGCGACAAACACCATCTCGTCGAGCGACGGCGTGATCAACCCGCTCAGGCCGATGATGTCCACGTTCTCATCGGCCGCCGTCTGGAGGATCGTGTCGCAGTGCACCATGACACCCAGGTCAATCACCTCATACCCGTTGCATTGCAACACGACCCCAACGATGTTCTTCCCGATGTCGTGTACGTCGCCCTTGACGGTAGCCATCACCACCTTGCCCTGCGACCGCGCCGCGCCGCCGCCGGCTTTTCGTTCCGCCTCCATGAACGGCTCGAGGTAGGCGACCGCCTTCTTCATGACCCGGGCACTCTTGACGACCTGAGGCAGAAACATCTTGCCGGCCCCGAAGAGGTCGCCGACGATCTTCATGCCATCCATCAGCGGGCCCTCGATCACGTCGAGCGGCCGCCCCAGGCCCTGCCGCGCTTCCTCTGTGTCCGACTCGATGTGATCGACGATGCCGCGCACGAGCGCATGGGAGAGTCGCTCGGCCACCGTACCCTCGCGCCACGCCACGTCGACCTCCCGGGTGGCACCGGCGACCCCTTTGACCGTCTCGGCGAACTCCACCATCCGCTCCGTGGCGTCCGGACGCCGATTGAAGATGATGTCCTCAACACGGGTCAGCAGATCGGGCGCGATGTCCTCGTACACCACGAGCTGACCAGCGTTGACGATACCCATGTCCATGCCCGCTTTGATGGCGTGATAGAGAAACGCGGAGTGGATGGCTTCCCGGACAACGTTGTTACCTCGGAATGAGAACGACAGATTGCTGACCCCGCCGCTGATGAGCACCCCCGGGCAGGATTGCTTGATGAGGGGGATGGCCTCGAGGAAATTGATTGCGTAGTCGTTGTGTTCTTCAAGACCGGTGGCAATGGCCAGAATGTTGGGGTCGAAGATGATGTCGTGAGGGTCGAAACCCGCCTGCTCGGTTAGCAACGTGTAGGCGCGCTGGCAGATAGCCACTTTGCGCTCGATCGTGTCTGCTTGTCCGGTCTCGTCGAACGCCATCACGACGGCGGCCGCGCCATAACGGCTTAATGTGCGCGCCTTGTCGAGAAAGTCTGCTTCCCCTTCCTTCATGCTGATCGAGTTGACGACCGGCTTGCCCTGGACGCACTTCAGGCCGGCCTCGATCACCGACCACTTCGAGCTGTCGATCATCACGGGGACCCGCGCCACCTCCGGCTCCGTGGCGATCAGGTTGAGGAAATGGGTCATCGACTGCTCTGAGTCGAGCAATGCCTCATCCATATTGACGTCGATGAGATTGGCCCCACCCCGCACCTGATCGACGGCCACCTCGGTCGCGGTCGTAAAATCGTCCGACTTGATCAGGCGGGCGAACCGCGCGGATCCGGTCACATTGGTCCGCTCTCCCACCATCAGAAAATTGCTATCAGACCGAACCGTCAACAACTCGAGGCCGCTGAAGCGTGACGCGGCCGAGGTGCGCGTCGGGAGTGTGCGAGGCGTCACGCCGTCGACGACCCGCACGATGGCATTGATGTGGTCTGGTGTGGTGCCGCAACAACCGCCCAGAATGTTGACGAATCCGCTATCAGCGAAATCCCGCAGCAGCGCGCCGGTCTGCTCCGGTTGCTCGTCGTATTCGCCAAACGCGTTGGGGAGCCCAGCGTTGGGGTACGAGCTGACGTAGCAGTCTGCGATGTTGGACAACTCGGCAAGATACGGTCGCATGTCGCGTGCGCCGAGTGCGCAGTTGATGCCGACCGACAGTGGCTGCGCGTGCGCGACCGCAACGTAGAACGCGTCGATCGTCTGCCCCGACAGTGTGCGTCCGCTACGGTCCGTGATCGTCACCGAGATCATCAAGGGCAGCTCGACACCCTGTTCCTCGGCGACTTCCCGGATCGCCACGAGGGCGGCCTTCGCGTTCAAGGTGTCGAAGATCGTCTCCACCAACAGCAAATGGCAGCCCCCGTCGACAAGACCACGCACTTGGTCGACGTACGCGGCCCGTAGTGCATCGAACGTACAGGCACGAAACGTCGGGTCGTTGACATCCGGCGAGATCGACAGCGTGCGATTCGTCGGCCCAATCGACCCGGCCACGAACCGAGGGCGGTCGGGCGTCCGTTCGGACCAGTCCGCGGCCGCGGCCGTCGCCAGCCGCGCAGCCTCCACGTTCAATTCGTAGGCCACCGATTCGAGTCCGTAGTCTGCCTGCGCGATGGCCGTGCTGCTGAACGTGTTGGTCTCGATAATGTCGCTGCCCGCCTCCAGGTAGGCATGGTGAATCCCGCTGATGACATCCGGCTGCGTCAGGACCAGCAGATCGTTGTTCCCCTTCAGATCCTTCGAATGCTCTGCAAAGCGCTCACCGCGAAAGGCCGCCTCGTCCAGCGTGTGACGCTGAATCATCGTGCCCATCGCCCCGTCCATTACCAGGATGCGCGACCGCAGCAGTGCCTCGATGCGGTTCCGGGTCGTGGCCCCGTCGGGCTGCGTCGTGTCTGTCGTTCCGTTGGTCATCGTGTTCACTTTCCTCGTCTCGCCGTGGCCGGCTTGGTACCGACCGCCGCCAGCACCTCAAATGGGGTCTCGGCGGCATCAGCGGACGGGCCGACCCGTAGGTCGACCAGTCCGACATCCGTCATCATTTCAGTGAGTTCGGCCGCTTCGAATCCGAGCCACCGGTCACCGAGGCGTTCTCTCGTCCACTCTTCGGTGTGGGCCGCCAGGTCGAGCACGAGTACGCGGCCATGTTCGCGTACCACACGGGTCGCCGCCCGCAGGGCCTCGCGCGGGTCCTCGGTATGATGCAGCGCCTGGGACAGCAGGACGATGTCAGCAGCGCCGTTCTCGACCGGGGGCTGCTCGATCTCACCCAGCCGCCAGTCGACGTTCACGACCTGCCGACGCGCCGCCAGGTCACGCGCGCGTTCCAGAACCGGCGCCGAGCGGTCGACCGCAACGACGTGCGCGGCCCAACGAGCGACTTCGAGCGTCAGAAAGCCCTCGCCGCACCCGAGGTCGACCACGGTGTGCGTTGGCAACAACAGACCGAGTCCACGGGACCACGCCGCCCAGCTTCGCCCGGGGACAAACTGGCGGTGACCGCCCCCCGTCGACCCTCCGTGGGTCTCGGCGTTGTGGCGACGGTGTCGCAACACCGCTCCCAGCCGCGCCTGGTCCTCTCTAACGACCGCGTCCGCGCCGTTGGCGTCGAACGAGGCCTGCAGCAGCGACCACACCGTACCGAGACGTGCATCATGCTCATCGGGAGTGGCCCGTAGAAACGTGAAGCCACCTTCGCGTTCTTCCGACACCAGGCCGGCGTCGCGGAGCAGACCCACATGACGCGACACACCGGACTGCGCTATCCCGAGGACGGCGGTCAATTCGCTGACGTTCAAGCGCTCCTGCGACAACAGCCGAAGCAGCCGCAACCTCGCCTCATCTCCGAGAAGCCGGAATAGCGTGCTTGCGGCTTTCACATACATGAATCTATATACGCGTATGTGCTATGTCAAGACAGAGCGCTACGGCCGTCCAGAAGGTGGGGTCTTTCATTGCCCGCCGCGCGGAAGGTTGCTAAGCTCGATCCATGGCAATCCGCACCCCGCTCACCACACTGCTCGCGACCGCTCTCCTCGTGGTCGTCGCGGCGGCGCAGCAGCCGCAGACCCCGATCTTTCGGTCGGGCACCGAAATCGTCGACCTGTATGTCACTGCCACCGACAAGAATGGCCGACTGGTGCCCAACTTGGCTCAAGAGGACTTCGTCATCCTGGACGAAGAAGAAGCCCAGGAGATCGTGCTGTTCGAAAACGAGGTCCGACCGATTACCGTGGTCGTGATGCTGGACACGAGCGCCAGCATGACGCCGAGTCTCGAACTGCTCATGGCGGGTGCCGAGCAATTCCTGATCCGAATGCTCCCGGAGGACCGCGCCAAGGTGGGGGCGTTCAACGACAAAATCCAGATACTCCCGTCCCAGTTCATCGGCGACCGTGACGCGCTGATCCGGCAGCTGGATCAGCTCCAGTTCGGCAACCCGACCCGGCTCTACGACGCCGTCGGGGCGAGTATCGATGAACTCCAAGGCGTCGAGGGGCGCAAGGTCGTCCTGGTCTTCACCGACGGCGCTGACACACAACATGCCATCGGCTGGCGTGACGTTCTCGACAAGGCGCGCGCCGCGGAAGTCATGATCTACACGATCGGACTCGAAATGGACTATTTCAATGGCGTCCGTCAGGTCCGCAGCAAACCGGACAAGCGGCTCAAGACGTTCGCCGAGGAGACCGGTGGTGGCTATTTCGAGCTGAAGGACAGCGACGAGCTGGGCCCAACCTTCACGCGAGTTGCCCAAGAGCTGCACAGCCAGTATGTGTTGGGGTTCGCGCCCTCGGTCCGCGACGGCAAGGTGCATGAGCTGGACGTCCAGGTGACGCAGGAAGGCACCACCGCGCGCGCCCGCCGGTCGTATGTTGCCCCCCTGGACTCAGACCAGTAGCCGGAGATGTTCTCGCCACAGGTCGAGCTCGCCGTCACCACGATGCTCGAAGCGCACCAGCTGAACCGCCGGAAGGCCGGACAGTCGTTCGAGGCCACCCACGCCCTGGCCGTGGCAATGATCGTCGGAGACTTCGGGTTTGGTGAGCGTGCGGTGGTGTCCGCCATCCTTCACGACACGCTCGAGGACACAACGCTGGAACGGACCGTCATCCGAGAGCGCTTCGGGGCACGCGTGCTGGCGATTGTGGCGGACGTGACGGAACCGCCGCAGACCGTACCCTGGCGGAACCGGAAAGAAAGCTACATCGAACGGCTGCGCCGCAGCCCGGAGGACGAGGCACGCGCGATCGCCTCCGCCGACAAGATTCACAACCTGGCGAGCATGGTCACCGGCCTCGAGGCAGAGGGCCTCCGATTCGCGGAGATCTTCAGCGCCGGCCTCGATGACATGGTCTGGTATCACCGACAGGTCCACGAGATGTTGTCGCAGGCGTGGTCCCACCCGATCCTCAACGAACACGGGCGCCAGCTCGACCGGTTCCTCGCGGCCACGCAAGACGCCCAATGACGCCAACCTCTCCCGGCGCACCGGTGCTGACGTCGCGCGGATCCCGATCCGTCGCGCTCGGCGGACGCGGTCTGATTGCCACCAGCCAGCCGCGGGCGTCCGTCGCCGGACTGGACATACTGCGAGCAGGCGGGAACGCCATCGATGCGGCGGTCGCGGCCTCCGCGGTCCTCTCGGTCGTCGAACCGACCATGACCGGCATTGGCGGCGATCTCTTTGCGATTGTCCACGACGCACGCTCGGGACGCACGCGAGGATTGAACGCCAGCGGCCGATCGCCTCAGGCAGCGAGTCTACCGAACCTACGAGCCGCCGGTCACGAGTCCATTCCCGATCGTGGGGTCCTCTCAGCCACGGTGCCCGGTGCGGTCGATGGATGGGCGCGGTTGCTGGCCGAACACGGCCGGCTGCCACTCGCCAGGGTCCTGGCCCCAGCTATCGAGTGCGCGCGCGAGGGGTTCCCTGTCGGCGAGGTCGTAGCGCGACAGTGGCTGGACGCCCAACCGATGCTGGCCGCGGACCCGGCCGCGGCGGCGGTGTTTCTGCCACACGGTCGAGCGCCCGCACCGGGCGAGTGGTTTGCCAACCCCGCGTTGGCGGCGAGCCTGGACGCGATCGCCACCCATGGACCAGACGTGCTGTACCGGGGCGAGCTCGGGCGCGCGCTCACACGCGACATCGAGCGGCGCAACGGGTGGCTCACTCAGGACGACCTGGCTGCCCACCGGTCCGAGTGGGTGGAGCCAATCCGAACCCACGTGACCACCGGTGCGGCCGGTGACACCATCGAGTTGCTCGAGTTGCCGCCGAACACGCAGGGGTTCGTGGCCATCGAGGCGCTCAATATTCTTGCGGAAGACGACCTCCGCGAACTCGGGCACAACTCCGCCGACTATCTCCATCTGATGCTCGAAGCGCTGGCCATCGCGTTCGCCGACCGCGAGGCGCACCTAGCCGACGCTGACGCGGTGCCAGACGACACGCTCCGCCGGCTCATCTCGCCCGAGTACGCCCGCGAGATGAGACAACGCATCGGCGCGAGACGCACCCCCACCCGGCAGGAGACGCCACCCGCCACACCCTCGACGGCAGCCGGTGACACGGTCTACCTGGCCGCTGCCGACAGCGACGGCAACCTCGTCTCTCTCATTCAATCGCTGTACGCCGGCTTTGGATCCGGCGTCGTGGCCGGCGACACCGGCATCGTGCTGCACAACCGCGGCAGTCTGTTCTCCACGGAACCATCGCACCCCAATCATCTGGCGCCGCGCAAACGCCCGCTCCATACGCTGGCCCCGGCCATGGTCTATCGCAACGGACGGCCCTGGCTGGCCTACGGCGTGATGGGCGGCGACATGCAACCGCAGGGACACCTGCAAGTGCTGCTGAACCTGATCTGCTTCGGGATGAACATCCAAGAGGCCGGTGATGCGCCGCGCGCGCGATACGACCCGACCGGCGTCTGCCTCGAACGAGGTATCTCAGCCAGTACAGCGGACGCCCTGCATCGTCGCGGACATCCCCTCGTCGAAGGACTCGGTTTCGGCGGCTTCCAGGGAGTGTTGATCGATCAGGACACCGGCATCCTGATGGGCGGCTCGGATCCGCGCAAAGACGGACTCGCGCTGGGGTGGTAACGCGGGCCGCGACACTTCGCACTAAGATCCCGGGATGCAGGCAATCCGATACGAGGCACCAGGGTCCGTGAACGACGCCGTCCGCCTGATGCAGGCCGACCCCGAGGCACGCGTGCTGGCGGGCGGCACCGACCTACTGATTCAGTGCCGCTCCGGCGTCAGGCGGCCCACGGCCTTCATCGACATCAAGCGCATCCCTGAATTGGTCGACATCACGGTCGATGCGCAGGGGCTCCGCTTGGGCGCCGCCGCCCCGGCAGCCGACGTCTCCGCCGACGAGAACCTTCGGCAGCGGTGGCCTGGGCTCGCCGAAGCTGCCGCGCTCATCGGATCGATGCAGATTCAGGGACGGGGATCAGTCGGCGGCAACCTGTGCAATGCGTCGCCCGCAGCGGATACCCCGTGCCCGTTGATCGTCAACCGAGCAGTGTGCGTCATCGCCGGACCGCAGGGTAGACGGACGGTCGAGGCGGAGGACTTTATCTCCGGTCCCGGCCAGAGCGTGCTCGGCAGCGGCGAGTTTCTTGCCGGTCTGCTGCTGCCCCTTCCGGCACCCTCCACCGCCGACGCGTACCTGCGCCTCACGCCTCGCTCGGAAATGGACATTGCGGTCGTCGGCGCTGCGGTGAGCGTGACGCTCGACACGTCAGGCATCTGCACGGCGGCGCGCGTCGCGCTGGCCGCGGTGGCCCCAACACCGATCCTCGTGCCAGACGCCGCTCACGCGCTCATTGGCACGCCGCTGGACCCGGCCGCGCTCGACCGTGCCGCCGAGGCCGCTCGCGCCGCCGCGAGACCGATCGACGACAAGCGCGGCACGGTGGCGTATCGACGCCAGGTCGCCGGTGTTTTGACGAAACGCGCCGCAGCTATCGCCTGCGAGCGCACACGAGGAAACTGACGTGTCCAGAATTCATGTCGAGACGACGATCAACGGTGAACCCGCGGAGTTCCTCTGCTCGGGCGAGGACACGCTACTCACCGCGCTGCGTGACACGCTCAGCCTGACGGGGACAAAAGAAGGCTGCAGCACCGGCGACTGCGGTGCCTGCTCAGTGCTGCTCGATGATCGCCTGGTGCCCGCGTGCCTCGTCCTGGCGGCGGAAATCGAGGGACGCACGGTCACGACGGTGGAAGGCATCGCCGATCGGGACTCGCTCCATCCGGTGCAGCAGGCCTTTTTGAACCAGGCGGCGCTGCAGTGCGGTATCTGCACGCCGGGTTTCATGGTCGCCGCCAAAGCACTGCTCGACGCGAACCCGGACCCAACCGAACAGGAAGCACGGTACTGGCTGGCCGGGAACCTCTGCCGGTGCACCGGCTACGACAAAATTATTCGCGCCGTGCTTGATGCCGCGGCCGACATGCGAAAGGCCACAGCATGAGCGCCCGCCAATTCACGCACATCGGGACACGTCCGGTTCGGCATGACGGTGCCGACAAGGTGACCGGCCGCGCCAACTTCGGCGCCGACTTCGCACTGCCCGGCATGCTCCACGGTGCGGTGCTCCGCAGCCCGCACGGGCACGCCCGTATCGTCTCCATCGATACGTCTGACGCCGCCACGCTACCCGGGGTCAAGGCGGTCGTGACCGGCCGCGACTTTCCGAAGACCGACAGCAAAGTGTGGCTCGGCGGCGAGGGCGCGCTCGACCTCGGCGACATGGGCGACAATCTCATGGCGCGCGACAAGGTCCTCTACGACGGGCACGCCGTGGCAGCCGTAGCGGCGACCTCGCTCGCCGCCGCGCGCGAGGCCCTCACGCACATCACGGTCGTCTACGAAACGCTCGAACCCGCGATGAGCTTGGCGCGCGCCCTGGCCGACGATGCGCCGATTCTGCACACCGATCTAAAAACATCCGGACAGCCCGCGCCAGAGTCTCGCGGCCCGACCAATGTCGCTGCACGTATGGAACTGAGTCGCGGCGATGTAGAGCAGGCCTTGGCGGACGCGGACGTCGTCGTCGAGGGCGAGTTCCAGACCCCCATGGTGCATCAGGGGTACATCGAGCCCCATGCCTGTGTCGCACGCCACGGCACTGACGGCCGAGTTGTGGTGTGGTGCCCCACCCAAGGTCCCTTCCTCGTGCGAGACGCCTGCGCCGGCATTCTGGGCGTCGACGCCGCGACCATCCGCGTGATTCCCAGCGAAATCGGCGGTGGCTTCGGGGGGAAAATCCCGGTGTACCTCGAGCCGGTGGCAATTGTGCTGTCACAGAAATCAGGGCGGCCGGTCAAGATCGTCATGGATCGCGATGAGGTCTTCCGCGCCACCGGACCGACATCAGGCAGTCGTGTCGTCATGCAGCTTGGCGCGATGCGAGACGGACGCCTCGTCGCCGCGAAAGCCTCGATGTGGTACGAAGCGGGTGCCTACCCCGGCTCGCCCTCGGGGGCCGCGGCCATGTGCGCACTCGCGTGCTACACGATTCCGAATTTCTTTGTCGAATCGTTCGACGTTGTCGTCAACAAGCCGAAGGTGGCCGCGTACCGCGCTCCAGGGTCTCCCATGTCGACGTTCGCGACCGAGTCACTCGTGGACGAGGTCGCTCGCCGGCTCGGGCGGGACCCGATTGACCTCCGACTGCAGAACGCGGTCAGCGAGGGCGACCAAGCGCCGTACGGACCGAAGTACGGCCCGATCGGTCTGAAGGCTATTCTCGACGCCGTCCGCGAGCATCCGCATTGGACGGCGCCGCTCGGCACCCACCAGGGACGTGGGGTGGCGTGCGGCTTCTGGTTCAATGCTGGAATGAACTCGAGCGCCACCGTCGCACTCGACACGGATGGCAGTGCCACCGTGGTCACGGGCAATCCCGACATCGGCGGCACCCGGGTCGCCCAGGCGATGATGGTGTCCGAAGAGCTCGGCATCCCCGTCGAACGCGTGCGTCCGGTGGTCGCCGACACCGACACCGCGGGCTACACCGATCTGACCGCCGGCAGCCGTACGTGCTACGCGACCGGCATGGCGATTATCAACGCCGCCCAGGACGTCAAAGAACAGCTGCGGCTCCGCGCGGCGAAAGTGTGGGATGTCGAGCCCGACCAGGTCGCGTGGGAAGACGGCCAGATCCGATCCCTCGTAGAGGGGGACGAACGGCCGCCGCTCACGCTCAACGAGCTGGCCGCGACACTCGCCAAGACCGGGGGGCCGGTGGTCGGGAGTGCCTCGGTCAATGCGCGGATGGCCGGACCCGCCTTTGCCGCGAACATCTGCGATATCGACGTGGACCCGGAGACCGGGCGGTCGACGGTCGTCCGGTACACCGCAATTCAGGATGCCGGCAAGGCTGTGCACCCGAGCTTCGTGGAGGGGCAGATGCAGGGGGGCGCGGCGCAGGGCATCGGCTGGGCTCTCAACGAGGCGTATCTCTACGACGAGGACGGGCGTCTGCAGAACCCCGGGTTCTTGGACTACCGGATGCCGGTGGCGTCTGACCTCCCGATGATCGACACGGTCATTGTGGAGGTGGCCAACCCCTCGCATCCCTACGGCGTGCGCGGTGTCGGAGAAGTGCCGATCGTGCCCCCCCTCGCCGCCGTCGCCAATGCCGTACGAGGCGCGACGGGCGTGCGGTTCACCGAGTTGCCGATGTCACCACCGCGTGTGCTCGCCGGCATTGAGAGCCTCGAGCCCGCCTGACGCGCAGGTCTTTTCCAGCCGCAAGTCATGGCGACACTGTTTCTGCCCAGGGCCATTGCGTCGCTGGTCGACGGCATCGACCAGGTGGAGATTGACGCCCCCCGGGTCGTCGAACTGTTACAGGAACTGGTTCGGCGCTATCCGGCCGTGGAGGACCGACTGGGCGAGATGGCCGTCGCCGTGGACGGCGACATTTACCACGACGCCGACTACGTTCCGCTTCAGCCAAACAGCGACGTACACCTGGTGCCCCGGATCGCTGGTGGGTCCCCGGAAGAGACCTGGGCGTAGAGGTGGGGCTTCAAGCTCTTCGGCACTGACATGGCCAGGTCAACCGGTCAGTCGCGTAGCAAGAATCCGTCGCGCAATGGGTCGTCGTCGTCGATCAGGAACACGTGCTCGCCCGTGATCCAGGCCGAGCCTGCAATCTCCGGCACAATCGCCTCATAGTCGCCGACCGTGGTGCGCTCCCGAACCCGACCACGGAATACGGTTCCCACGATGCTCTCGTGCGTGAACACTTGGTCGTCCGTCAGAAGGCCCATCGCATCCAGTACCGCCATCACCGCCGCCGTCCCGGTACCGCACGGTGACCTGTCCACCTGCCGGTCGGCAAACACTGTCACGTTCCGCAGGTCGGCATCCGGACGTTCGGCCATGCCCGTGAATACCGTCCCGTAGACCCCGTGGAGTCCAGCTTCGATCGGGTGACGGACCCTCACTGCGGCCTCCACCGTCCGGGCAATCTCCCATCCGAGTTGCCGAAGCTGCGGCATCGCCTCGCGGCGGAGCGGTACGCCAACCGCTTCGCTATCGACCACCGCGTAGAACGCTCCGCCATAGGCCACATCAACAGAGACCATTCGGTCTCCCACCGTGATCGGCAATCCCGGACGGAACACAAACGAGGGGACGTTGTCGAATGCGACCTCGTCCACTGCGGAGAGCAGCGTGGCGCCGCCGCTCATCGCCACGCTGTGCGGAACCCGGCGCGTCGCACGCGCAGACACCAACCCCGCTGCCGACTCGAGCACCAGGGTCGACGAACCGTTCGACAGGCTTATCAGCCCCCGTTCGAGCGCAATCGTGCAGGTCGCGATCACCCCATGACCGCACATGGTGCTGTAGCCGTCGTTGTGCATAAACAGCACGCCGGCATGGGCGTCCTCGTGACACGGCTCGGTCAGGACGGCGCCGTACATGTCGGCATGGCCCCTCGGCTCGTGCATGAGCGCGCGGCGAAGCGAGTCACAGTGCTCCAGCACCCACTCCCGCTTCTCCAGCATGCTGGTCCCGACGGGAGTTGGAAACCCGCCGACGACAAGCCGCAGCGGCTCCCCGCCAGCGTGGGCGTCGATGGTTTCGATGCGGTGAATCACAGGCTCGTTGGCTCCGCCAGAGGCACGCAGGCCCGATTTCCGTCCACCTCCGGGCGGACGGAATCCTCCGCTATGATAGGACACGAGATGGTTCGACGTTTAGGGATCAGCGTCGCG
>CAWWAF010000088.1:0-14825 GCA_963934795.1 uncultured bacterium | reverse complement strand
CGTCGTAAACAAAGCGACGGACGAAGGCGTCTACCCCCCCGAACTCGAAGTCCGACCCTTAGTGTCCACTCGTCGGAGTCCCCGCCTTCATGCATATGTACCGGTCGAGCGCTTTCTCCCTTGTTTTGTCACTCGCGGTGGCGGTGCCCGCCGCAGCGGCCGGTTCGGTCACGTCGACCGTGTCGACCATGACGCCGCGTGCACCGCAGGTGCAGTCGGCGCCAGCCGCCGCCCCTCCGGCAACGGTCGCCGTCATTCCATTTACCAATATCTCCGGGCGCGCGGCGGACGCATGGATTGGCGACGGTATTGCCGAAACCGTGACCGCGGACCTCGAGTCGCAGCCGATGTTCGTGGTGATTCCCCGGGAGCAGATACAGACCGCATCGGCGGGACGGGTGGCTTCGCTGGACGATCCGGCGCTGGTCGATCTGGGTCGAGCCCTGGGTGCGCGCTGGATCGTGGCCGGCGGGTACCAGCGTGTGGGTGACCAGCTGCGTATTACGGCACGTCTTGTCGACACGGTGGACGGGACGGTTGCGCGAACGTTGAAAGCGGACGGGACGCTCGATCAGATTTTCGATCTGCAAGACCAGATTGCCAGCGAGCTGACGGCGGACATCGGCTCAGATGCCATGGCCCGGGCGGCGACTCCCCGCCCGCCGGCGGAGGCCCGTGGCGAGGGGACCATGCCGGCTGGTGCCGCTTCTGAAGGCGGGCCCAGCACCGAGCCGGGTTCGGCATCAGGGGGCATCATCCTTCCGGGCGATGACCGGGCGGCACGAGCGGGACGTCGACCAGGCGGTCCGCCTGGAGACGCCGCCGGTCGGGGAAATGCTCGCGGGACCGACGGCCCGGATCGCGCCGGAGAGGCGCCTGCCCCGACTGGTCGGTCCACGGCCGTGCCGACGGAGGACTCTGCCGTTGGCACGACGCCACCCTCAGGCCGCGGCAATCCACTGGCCTCGGACGCGGCGTCGGCCGGCATCTTGTCGGGTCGAGTCAGCGTCACGGCGGCCCGGGCCGATGATGCGCCGCGGATTGACGGGCAGCTTGACGATGCCATCTGGCGCAATGCGACGCGTCTCACCGAGTTCGTGCAACAGAGCCCACTCGAGGGGGCCCCGGCGACCGAGGACACCGAGGTGTTCATCGCCTACGACGACGACAACCTCTACTTAGGGTTCTACGCACACTACAGTGATCCCAGCACGGTACGCGCCAGCCGCGTCGATCGCGACCGGGCCTCGTACAGCGACGACACGATCTCGGTCTACTTCGACACGTTCCTTGACCAACAGCGGGCGTACGTCTTTAGCCTCAACGGCTACGGCGTCCAGGGCGATTCGTTGCTGGACTCGAGGGGCGGCGGCGGCGGCGGCAGCCGTGGCGGCGGCGGCAGTCGTGGCGGCGGCGGCAGTCGTCGGGGCAACGGGGTGCCCAATGGCGACCGGTCGTGGGATGCGCTCTTCTCCTCCGGTGGCACGCTGGTCGAGGACGGCTGGACGGCCGAAATGGCGATTCCGTTCAAGAGTCTCCGCTATCCGTCCGTCGGGGGCCAGGCGCACCGGTGGGGTTTCCAGATCGCCCGTCGGATTCGCGGGAAGAACGACGAGACGGTCGTGTGGGCGCCTATTTCGCGTGACGTTTCAGGGTTCTTGCGTCAGATGGGGCTCCTTGATGGCATCAGTGGCCTGTCTACGAGCCGCAACCTGGAGATACTGCCTACCGTGACCGCGGTGCAGGTGGGCAGCCTCGACACGACCACCGGGGCCTTTCCCGGCGCGTCCCAACCGGACGCTGGTCTCAACCTCAAGTATGGACTCACGTCCAACCTCACGTTGGACGCGACCTTCAACCCTGACTTCTCGCAGATTGAATCTGACCGGCCCCAGATCGCGGTCAACCAGCGGTTCCCGCTGTTCTTTCCAGAATTGCGGCCGTTCTTCCTGGAAGGCCAGGAGATTTTCAACCTGCCGGGGCCGGTGAATTTCGTGCATACCCGAACCATTGTCGACCCGCGCTATGGCGGCAAGGTGACCGGGAAGATGGGCAAGACCACGGTCGGCATGCTGATCGCGAACGATGAAGCACCGGGCAAGCTCGACGACATCAGCGACCCCGATTTTGGTCAGACCGCCAATGTGCTGATTGGTCGCGTGCGCTACGACATGTACTCGGAATCTCACCTCGGAGCCATCGTCACCGATCGGGAATTCGGAGATACGCATAGTCGGCTCGCCGGCGTCGACGGCAATTTCCGGCTCAACGGCTCTACCTCGATCGGGTTTCGTGCCATCACCACCCAGAACCGCGACGCCGATTCGAGCGTGCCCACCGGCCTGAACGACACCTACGGCAACATGTTCGACGTAGGGCTGACCAGCCAGGGCCGCAACCTCAACTATTTCATCGCCGGGTACACCATTGCTCCGGATTTCAATACTGATGTTGGATTTGTTCGCCGGCGTGACTTACGGGCGGTGACCAGTCGGGTCGGGTATCGCTGGTGGCCTGAGGGTTGGCTGATCAACTGGGGGCCTGAGGCGAGCTACGGACGAAACTACAACTTCGCGAAACCGGCGCAGAACGAAGCGAGCGTCCTGCTGGACGAAGAGCGCAGTGCCGGCCTCAATTTTTCGTTCGCCAAGAACATCCGGGTCGGGACGCGGGTGAACCGGGATCTGGAGCGGTTCGGCGGGATCAACTTCAACAAGACGACCTACTCGACGAACGCATTCATCAATACGCTCAATGCCGTATCGGTCGGTGGGTTCTTCACGTTCGGCGACCAGGTGTTTTTCGGCGAGTCGCCTTTTCTTGGCAAAGGGTCGAACGGCACCATGTACCTGACCGTGCGCCCGCACACGCGGCTGCAGTCCCAGATCAACATCAGCACCAGCCGGTTGACCAATCCGCTCGAGGACACGGAGGTCTTCGACGTGAAGATCTATCGAGCGCTGACCACCTATCAGTTCACGAACCGTCTGTTGCTCCGTAACATCCTGCAATACAACACGTTCAGCCGCACCGTGGGCGCGAACGTACTGCTCACCTACCGGGTCAATTCGGGCACCGTGTTCTTCATTGGCTACGACGATCGGTATCAGCAAGGCGACCTGATTGTGGATCCCAGTGGCGACGAGGCGTTCCTGAGCAACAGCCGTTTCATGACCACGGACCTCCTGCGCACGAATCGGGCTTTTTTCACGAAGATTTCGTATCTGTTCCGATACTAGCGGGCGCTGTGTTCCGAGCCACTCGTTTCCTGCGACGCTCGAACGTAAACGTCCGGCGTCCCGCCAGCGTATAATTAGAAGGTTGTACAGTCGCCGGTTGACGGCGGCAATCGTACTTCGGTGCCGGAAAGCCCAGGGCGCCACCGCGAGGTATCCGGCGAGCAGGTCAGTCCGGCGTATCCCGTCTGGCCGCCCCGACCGTCGCTTCTACTTGAGATCTATGTCACGTCAACTCGCAGTGTTTCTCGCGCTGTTGGCCCCGATCGGAGCGGTGGTGTCCTTACACGCGGCCGCACCAGCGCCATCCGCCGCCGCGCAGCAGGTTCCCGGCGTAGCGCCAGGTCGGCCGGCCCCCGAGGCCGGTCCGCCGCGTAACGGTACATTTGCCGTGCTCCCGTTCACGAATATTTCACGCAACGCTGCGGACGACTGGCTCGGAGACGGCATCGCCGAGACCGTGGCCGCCGATCTGGCCGCGTCGCCCAATGTCGCCGTCATTGGCCGCGATCGCCTGGACGAGGCGGTGATTGAGGGGTTCGCCTCGACGAACGATGCGGTCGTCGCGACCGAGCTGGGCCGGCGTCTCGGCGCGCAGTGGGTCGTCACTGGTGGCTATCAGCGGGTGGGCGACCGCCTTCGTATTACCGCACGCCTGCTCGATGCCGGCGTTGGGGTCGTCGCCGACTCCGTGACGGCTGACGGCACGGTCGATCAGGTGTTCGATCTCCAGGATCAGATCGTGGAGGGTTTGCTGAGCGGGGCGACGTCCGACCCCGGCCCCGCTCCGATGGAGCGTCGTGCCGGGCGTGACCTGGCTCGGGTGCCGACATCGGAAGGCCCCTGGCTGGGCGGTGCGCGGCGTGGTCGCGACAACAGGGATCGGGCGGGGCCCGCCAATCGTGTCGGCCGGCCGCCGGAGCCGGCGGACAGCGGTCGCCGCGAGGCTCCGTTGACCGGCGGTCTCGTATTGCCCCGGCCAGACTCGGCTGCTCGTCCGGCCGCCACGGTCGCTGGCGGTATTCCGGAAGACCCGGCTGCGGCCACTGCAGTCGGTGCCGGTGCGCTCGCCGGGCGGCCCACCGTTAACGCCAGTTTTGCGCCGGAGCCTCCGACGGTCGACGGGGCGCTCGACGATCGCATCTGGAGCACCGCCACCCGACTCACCGACTTCGTTCAAATCAGCCCGCTGGAAGGTGCCCCCGCGACCGAGGAGACCGACGTCTTTGTCGCCTTTGATAGCACCCATCTGTATCTCGGGATGCACGCGCACTATTCGAATCCCAGCACAGTACGCGCCAGCCGCGTCGATCGCGACCGGGCCTCATTCAGCGACGACACGATCTCGGTCTATTTCGATCCATTCCTCGACCAACAGCGTGCGTTCGTCTTCACCCTCAATGGATACGGCGTCCAGGGCGATTCCTTGATGGGTGGGGGGGGCGGCGGCGGGTTCCGCGGGGGCGGCGGCGTGCCTCGCGGCGACCGGTCGTGGGATGCGTTGTTTGAGTCAGGGGGAATGCTAGTTGAAGACGGGTGGACCGCGGAATTGGCCATCCCGTTCAAGAGTCTGCGCTACCCCTCCAATGAGGTCCACCGGTGGGGATTTCAGATTGCGCGTTCAATTCGCGACAAGAACGAAACCGTGCTGTGGGCTCCGATCTCTCGCGATGTATCCGGCTTCCTGCCGCAGATGGGCCTACTCGACGGATTGCGCAACCTGTCCACGAGTCGCAATCTCGAGATTCTGCCGACGTTCACCGGCATCCAGGTCGGGAGCCTCGACACCGCGACGGGGACCTTTCCCAAGAGCGAACAGCCAGAGGCCGGCATCAATCTGAAGTATGGGTTGACGCCGAATCTCACGCTCGACTTCACCTACAATCCTGATTTTTCGCAAATCGAATCGGACCGGCCGCAGATCGAGGTCAATCAGCGATTTCCGCTGTTCTTCTCCGAGTTGCGTCCGTTCTTCCTCGAAGGACAGGAGATCTTCGACATCCAAGGGCCGGTGACGTTCGTCCACACCCGGACCATTGTCGACCCGCGCTATGGAGCGAAGCTGACTGGGAAGGTCGGTAAGACGACGCTTGGCATGCTCTTCGCCAACGATGAGGCAGCCGGCAAGCTCGACGATCCTGCCGAGCGAGGCTTCGGACAAAGTGCGAACACCATCATCGGCCGGGCTCGCTACGACCTCTATTCGCAGTCGTACGTCGGCGCGGTTGTCACGAACCGCGACTTTCTCGACAGCTACAGCCGCCTCTACGGGGTCGACAGCCGCTTCCAGGTCACGCCGACCGCATCGCTCGATTTCGCAGTGCTCCGAACCGACAACCAGGGGCTCGATACGGCGGTTGATTCCACGTCGGGATCGATGTTTGATGGTGGCTATCGCAGCAGCGGTCGTAACCTGAGCTACAACGTCTCTGCGTACTCGATCGATCCTGACTTCGACACGGACGTCGGCTTCATCCGCCGCCGCGACCTTCGTCGGGCGTCCAGCAGCATCGGGTATCGCTGGTGGCCTGAAAGCTGGTTGATCAACTGGGGGCCGGAGTTTCAGTACAGTCGCAACTGGAACTTCGAGGACGTGCTGCAGGACGAAGAAGCCAGACTGCGGTTTCGAGCGTCGTTCTCCAGGAATATCTCGCTGTTCGGCGACGTGCGCAAGGAGATGGAGCGGTTCAGCGGGATCAACTTCGACAAGAGCCGCTACAACGTGGGCGGGAACGTCAATACCAGCCGCGTCTTTTCGTTCGGTGGGAGCTACAACTGGGGCGATCAGGTCCGGTTCAGCGGCGCGCCGTTCCTCGGGAGCGGGGCGAGCGGCAGGATGTTCATGTCCATTCGCCCCCATTCGAGGCTCCAGTCCCAGATCAACATCACCACCAGTCGTCTGGTCGATCCGTTCGAACAGAGCGAGGTGTTCGACGTCAAGATTGTCAGGGCGACAACGACCTACCAGTTCACAGACCGGTTGCTCCTGCGCAATATCCTGGACCACAACACTTTCAGCCGCACGCTCGGCGCAAACCTGTTGCTGACGTATCGGGTCAACTCGGGTACCGTGTTCTTCGTCGGCTACGACGATAGATATCAGCAGGGTGACCTGATCTTCGATGACAACGACGATCCGGTGTTTTTCACGACTGACTTCGCACGCACCAATCGTGCGTTCTTTACCAAGATTTCCTACTTGTTCCGGTATTGAGCCGCTCGTTCGTTAGAGCCGCTCCTGCCTGCGTCGCCCGCGACGTATTGGAGGTGTCCGTGCTTCGAACTATCTTCGCAATTACGTTTGCATCGGGTGTGGCTGCGAGCGGGTCCGCCGTGGCTCAGAATATCCCGCTGGAACCGCGCGACCTGCCGATGGAGGCTCTGGACCTCTATGTCCCGGTGCCACCCGGCGTCGCGGCGAGGACAGGTTTGGCGCCGGCTGCGCAGGACATCCCACTCGACCGGATCACACTGCCTCCCGGGTTCTCGATAGCGGTGTTCACGCCAGATGTGCCAAACGCTCGGTCTTTGGCGCGGTCTCCCTCCGGAATCGTGTTCGTGAGTACCAGGCAGGCAGGCGACGTATATGCGGTCCTTGACCGCGACCAGGATCACACGGCCGACGAGGTCATCACCATCGCCACCGGGCTCAATATGCCCAATGGGGTCGCGTTCCGGGACGGCGCGCTGTATGTCGCCGAGGTCAACCGCATTCTGCGCTACGACGGGATTGAAGGGCGTCTCAACGATCCGCCCGCACCCGTGGTCGTCGATGAGGACTTCCCGACCGAGCGGGCACACGGCTGGAAGTTCGTGCGGTTTGGACCGGACGGCAAACTCTATGTGCCGGTTGGCGCGCCCTGCAATATCTGCGACCGGACCGGTGAGGACGCGCGATTCGCGACGATTACCCGGATGGACCCGGATGGTGGCGCGCAAGAGGTGTACGCGCACGGCGTGCGGAACTCGGTAGGGTTCGATTGGCATCCGACCACCGGCGAACTCTGGTTCACCAGCAACGGTCGCGACCGTCTCGGCGACACGAGCCCCGGCGATACCCTGAACTACGCGCCCGAGGCCGGCATGCACTTCGGGTTTCCGTTCTGTCATCAGGGCGACACCCCGGATCCCGAGTTCGGCGAACAACGGGCGTGTGACGAGTTTTCGCCGCCCGCGCAGACGCTTGGACCGCACGTGGCGTCTCTCGGCATGCGTTTCTACACGGGGCAGATGTTTCCCCAGCAGTATCGCAACCAGATTGTCATCGCCGAGCACGGGTCGTGGAACCGGACCCCCGAGGCCGGCCACACCGGATTCCGTCTCACGTTGGCCACCCTCGACGGCAACCGCGTGACCGACTATTCCGTCTTCGCCGAGGGCTGGCTGAACGCCGACAATAGCTCCTGGGGCCGCCCCGTCGACATCGAAGTGCTCCCTGACGGTTCGCTGTTGGTCTCCGACGACACCGCCGGGGCGATCTACCGAATCACCTACGGCGACTAGCGGTTTCCGGGCGAGGCGTCCGGCTGGCGTCGTTGCTGCGTCGGTCACAGCCCACCCGGCTGCTCCTTCCTTGCTCCTGGCCAGTCGAACGCCTCGCCCGGAAACCTGTGTGCTCAGCGCGGCCAGTGTTGTGAGAAACCTCGACCTTGCGCTATCGTAAAGGGCTCGGGACCGTCCCACGGTCCCAATAGTTCGTCGCGGTGAGGTGGCCGAGTGGCTGAAGGCGCCGGTTTGCTAAACCGGTGAGGGGGAAACTCCTCCCAGGGTTCGAATCCCTGCCTCACCGCCATCTTCCTGCTCGTTCCCGCCCAGTCAGACCCGTCCACGTTTTGATTGTGGCTCCACGCGTTGGGGAGGATGTCGTCGGTCACCCACGACTAGCGGGCCACGGGGCCTGTCCAGCGAATCCACAGAACGGGGAGGGGTCCCAGATATTCCGGGTCGCCGGAATCACTCGGCGAGCGGATGTGGCCGAAGCTGAAAGTGGATAATCGAGCTCCGCATGCCCTTGCCGCCCTCGATGTGCCAGTTCAGGTTCGACCCGTAGTTGGCCCACAGACCGCGTCCCTTCCAACCGGCATCCGGATCATCGATCCGCCCGTCGAGACCCCGCGCGAAGAACCCCAGCGGATACGGCACACGCAGCACCACCCACTCGCCCGTCTCCGGGAGCAGTACCAGCAGCGAGTCCGACCCAGAACCGGGGGCAATCGGGACATTCGGCCCAAGTCCCAGCGTGTCGAACTGGTCGACCCAGTTGTAATAGTGATAGTCAGCGCTGCCTGAGTCGCTGACCCCCTTCATCTGGGGCCCGGGCGTCGGATACAGCGTCCAGCCCTCGGGGCAGTGCTGACCCGTAGCCTCCGGTCCGTTGAGTACCTGGCACTTGCGGCGATCAAAGCTGGCGATATGACCGCTTCCAGAGAGGGCGGTCCAGATCACACCGTTGCGGTCGACATCGACCCCCCGGGGCGCGTGGCCGGTCTGCGCCGGATCGACGGCTGGATTCTCGATAGACGGCGGCTCATAGACCTCAGCGATACAGGTCTCTGGCGGGTTGTCACCCCGGTCCAACCGGACGAGCCGGCCCGGAAACGGCCCCGTGCGCGCGATCCACGCCGACCCGTCCACGGGGCTGGCAATGACGCCATAGGCAAACCCGACGTCGCGGGTATCCCGAGCCGGATCGACCGGTTCGCCCGGCTCGTTCCACGGCTTGGTAATGTGGCCGTCTCCGTTGGTGTCTATGACGGTTGGGCACCAGCCTTGGGCTGCCCGCTCGTCTCCGGTGTCGTCGTAGAGTTTTGTGTCGAGCCACCCGATGACGTTCGAGTCCCCGCTGAACCAGAGCGTGTCGTCGGCGTCCTCGCCGAACTGCAGGTGATGCGTCGCGTAGCAGCTGTCAATCAGAAGCCATGACCGTCGCTCGGGGTCATAGGCCGAAATCTGCCGCCCGCTGCGCGAGACCGGGAAATAGTCGGCCGAGGGATGGTCCGAGCCAGCCTTGCACCAGTCGGGGTTGTCGCGCCGACGGACGGTCGACGTCAACCACACGCGCCCCTGCGCGTCCATCATCGGATTGTGAGGGTTGGCCGGCGCATCAAAGATGATCTCCTCGCCCCAGGCGGGCGACGGCTCGAATCCGGGCGCGGTGGGGAACATCGACGGCACCATCTCGCGCGGCTCACGGAGCGGGACGTCTAGTTCGGTCGACTGGTGCCGGGCCACATCAGTGATGACGAGCTTGTCGTTCGTGATCGACACCCCGTAGACCAGACCGTCCGGGTTGACGGTCGGGTTCCGCTTGTCCGTGGTCACTTCGTCGTGGACGTAGGAGGTCTCGCCCGCCCAGTCCCACATCGTCAGGACAAGGTTGCGCTCGACACCAGCCGGTCGCGGCGGAGCCTCGGGGACCTCACCGGCGGCGATCCGATCGCTCCAGTCCGCGAACATCCCCAGTCCGCGCTGTCGGCCGAACCGTGTCAGCGCGCCGCTCATCTGAGACCCACGTTGCCCGAACGTCACACGATGGTCCCAGGCCTCGATGGTCGAGTCGAACTGCGACAACTGGCTCGTGTCGAACGTAAATCGGTTGCCCATCTGGTGGCACAACTGACAGCCCTGTTTCGTCAAATCGACCCAGGCGGCCTGACTCTTCAGCCGCGGAGAAATACCATTGCCGTCCTCCCCCGTGCCGGGAAATTCGTCGGCCGCCGGTGGTTCGAGCAACGAGTACCAGTAGTTGGCGGGGTAGACGCGCGCCGCCTCTTGTGGCGTGGCGGCCGGGACGGCGTCGAGCGTTAGCGTTTGTCCCGGCTCGGCCGCGACTGGTTCCGAGTCGAGCAGACCGTAGCCACGCACCCACACCCGATACGACGCCGCTGGGAGGTCCGGTACCAGGAACCGCCCGCTGTCGTCAGTGACCACGATCTTCCGGAAGCGCGTGTCGAGATCGTCCGTCTCCGCAATGACCCAGACCCCGGCTTCGGCGCCACCAGGGCTGCGGACGACGCCTGACAGGTCCGCATCGGAAGACGCTGGTTGTCGCGCTATCAACGATGTGGCGAGCAGTGCGCTGGCCGCGGCTGCGATCAGGCTGATACGGCTACCGTGACTCATGGATGCTCCCTTTGACGAGATTTTGCCGCGAACCCCGAACCCCGCGACATCCGGCATACGCGAAGCCCGAGCGGCGCCCCGGGGCACGTGACATACCTTGGTTTGGACGGACGAGGCCATTCTACGTCCAGCGGAGCCAGGGTCCCTAGTCTTCAAAGCCGACGGTCTCATGCTGTCTCCGCGATCTCTCCCGGTCGCGGGCGATTCCAGGACGCTCATGACGGTTGGGCGCCACTTGCGGTAAACGGAATCAGCGGATAGACCGTTTGTCTAATTGAGATCCCTGGTTCCCTGGAGTAGGATTGGCCATTGGGTTCCACATCCCTGTCCGGCCAGACAGTCAAGAGTGAAAGGAAACACCCCTATGAAGACCGCCCTACGGCAATCTCTCGGTGTGCTGCTGTGCGCGGGTGCCGCCGTGGTTCTGACGCCAGGCTCGGTACGTGCCGCGGCGGAGGAGGCGGTGCCGACCTTTACCAAGGACGTCGCGCCGATTTTTCAGGCCAAGTGTGAGGCGTGCCATCGGCCGGACTCGATTGCCCCGATGTCGCTGGTGACCTACCAAGATTCCCGGCCCTGGGCTCGGTCAATCAAGGACCGCGTGACGACCCGGCAGATGCCGCCGTGGCACCTTGACCGCACGGTCGGTATCCAGGACTTCAAGAATGACCGCTCGCTCACCGATGAGCAGATCGACACGATTGCTCGCTGGGTCGATGGCGGGGCCCCGAGGGGCAACCCGGAAGACATGCCGGCGGCGGCCACGTGGCCCGACGAGTCGATCTGGAACTTCGCGGAGCAGTTCGACGGCCCGCCCGACCTGATTCTAGAGTCGACGCCCTTCACGATGGGGGCGGAAGCGAATGACGCCTGGTGGAAGCCGCGGGTGGAGACAGGCTTGACCAGCGAACGTTGGGCGCGCGGCATCGAGATTCGCCCGGGCACATTGGCAGGTCGTCGCATCACGCACCACGCCATCGCGAGGCTCGTGCAGGAAGAGATCGACCCGGCGTTGGCCGCTGCGAACCAGGCGAATGCGGCTGGTGGTAGAGACCGGTCTCGGACCGCCGGCACCTTCATGGAGTGGGCCGTGGGCAAGCAGGGCGAGGTCATGCGCCCGGGGACCGGCAAGCTGATGCTGCCGGAGTCAGAGATCCAGTGGGACATTCACTATTCGTCCGCGGGTGAAGAGGTGACCGACACCGTGCAGTTGGGTGTGTACCTCCATCCGGAGGATCAGGCGCCGAAATACCGACAGGTGTTGCACCTGATGGGCACCGGCGGTGTCGACATTGCGCCGAACACGGTGGTTGCAACGCAGGGGTTTTTCCCCCTCCAGCGCGCGGCTCGGATCGAGAGCTTCCAGCCGCACATGCACCTGCGCGGCAAGGCGATGTCCATGGAGGCGATCTTGCCGAACGGCCGTCGGCAGGTCCTCAGCCATGTTGGTGACTTCAACTTCAACTGGCACAACAGCTACGTCTACGGTGACGACTCGGCGCCGTTACTGCCGAAGGGCACCCTCATCAAGGTCACCGCGTGGCACGACAATACGGCCGCGAACCGGTCGAACCCGGACCCCAATGTGTGGGTGGGTTACGGCGACCGCACCGTTGACGAGATGGCCCATGCCTGGGTGAACGTTACCTACTTCGAGGACGACGATTACCAGGCCGAGGTCGCCAAGCGTGAGGCCGCGGAGGAGTAGTACCCAGATGCACCAGCGCCCTCATCTGTCCCTCTTTGCTATCGTCCTGGCTGTCGTTGCTACGGGTGTGTGCCTGCCCGCCGCCGCTGACGCGCAGCCGCCGCGCACGCCGCTGTCGCTGGAGCCAGCCGGGAGTACGGGGGAAGCCGTGTGGCCCGCGTACGAGGCCTGGTCGCGCAATGCCGACGAGAGCCTGACGTTGCTCGTGGGCTACTACAACCGGAATGATGTCGCCGTCGACATTCCGATCGGTCCGGACAACAACATCGGGCCTGGACAAGACATGGGCCAGCCCACTCACTTCTTGCCCGGACGGAACTGGGGCGTGTTCTCGATCACCGTGCCGGCGGACGAGGCCGAACGGAGGTTGAACTGGACGCTGCGTATCAACAATCAGTTGGCAGAGGTCGAGTTCTGGGCGAATCCACCGTATTTCGCCGATCCGTTTCTCAATGTCGCAAACGGCAACGTTCCCCCGATTCTCAAGGTCGGTCCGACCGGTCAAGAGCTGCAGGGCCCGGCCCACGGCGTGGTCGCGAGCTATTCGACCACTGTTGGCGAGCCGTTGACCTTGCTGCTGACCGTCAAGGACCAGCCGCTGGTTATTGAGCCGGAACAGCGCGCCGGCCGCCGTCGCCGACCGCCGCTGGGTGCCACCTGGAAGAAGTATCGGGGCCCCGGTCAGGTGACCTTCGAGGGGGACGGCGTCGACGCCGGCCCCGAGCTCACCCACCGATTCGACGACCTCCCCGGCGGCGAGACGATGACATCGGCCACGTTTGATACGCCAGGTCAGTACCGTCTCATGGCCACCGGCAACGATGTCTCCGGTAACGGCGGGGGCGGCGACCAGTGCTGCTGGACGACAGCCCACGTCGATGTCACGGTAAATCCCTGACCCCGTCGCGTCGGCGCGGCTTCTATCGCCGCACCGTACCCCACTTTCTCGGCGACAACTCAGTAGCCCCGCGTTGGATCGACGGCGGAGGAAGGGCGGCGGCCTGACTCCAGCTTCGCCAGCGCGTCGAGGAAGGCCTCGCCAGCTTCTTCGACATGCGTCACGCCCGCCACGTGGGGGGTGACCACCACGCCATCCGCACGCCAGAGCGGCGAGTCCGACGGGAGGGGTTCGGTGTCGAACACGTCCAACACCGCCCCGGTCACGGTGCCGGCGCGCAGGGCGTCGAGCAGTGCCGCCGTGTCGAGCAGTCCACCCCGGGCCACGTTGATAACCACTGTGTCTCGGCAGCGGCCCAGTACGGTCGCATCCACAAGGCCTCGGGTGAGCGAAGTCAGCGGGGCGGCCAGTACGAGCCACCGCGCACCCTGGACGCGGTCGGCAAGGCGGCCGACTGGGGAGACCTGGTCGAACGACGGCGCGGTCCGGCCGGAACGCGAGATGCCGATGGTCGTGCACCCGAGCGCTTTGAACTGTGCGGCAATCGCCGACCCGACTGATCCGGTCCCGACGATCACGGCGGTCGTGCCCCGCAGCGTAGTCGGCTCCACCGGCGCCCATCGACCCGCCCGCTGATCACGGTGAAACGGCAAAATTCGTTGGCACACCGCCAGGGCGTGTCCGGCGCAATACTCCGCCATTCGGGCGCCGAGCGCGCCGGTCGTGCGTGTCAGCGTGATCCCGTCCGGCCAACGCCGGGTACCCAGGAAAGCATCGACACCGGCCCCGGTCGAGTGCACCCATCGCACAGACGATCGGTCGAACGAGATCGAGGTGGCGAAGCCGACAACCGCATCGGCCCAGTTAGGATCACCGTCTGCGAGGGTGGTCGCGGTTCTGACACGGCACACCAGGTCGGCGCGGCGAGCCGCGAGGTAGGCGGCCAGGGCGTCCCCCCGGTCGTCGATGATCAGCACGTGCTGGATACGCGGAGTGGCCATGTGCTCGTCAGCTTCAGGGGACCACTGGGTCTCGCCCGCCCCGTGTGGAGAGGTAGTAGTGCCACAGGAGTCTGGCCGCCACCGCGCGCCAGGGCGCCCACGGGGCTGCCAGTCTACGCAGCCGCGCGTCGTCTGGTCGCGTGCGCAGCCGTTTGACCTGGTGTGCCGCGGTAGCCAAGGCGAGGTCGCCATCTGGCCAGATGTCCGGCCGTCGTAGCGCCATGACGAGGTAGATATCGGCGGTCCACGCCCCGATGCCGCGTATGGTGACGAGGCGTCGCCGGACTTCCCGGTCGTCCACCCGACCCAGCGCGGTCAGGTCGAAGGTGCCACTGTGTAGCTGCTGGGCCAACCCGAGACAGTAGCTCGCCTTCTGTCTCGTGACGCCGGCCGTCTGGATCTCCGCGGCGCTCAGCGAAGCGATACGCTCCGGGGTCACCTCTCCGAACGTCCGACGCATCCGGTCGAACGTCGCCTTCGCCGAAGCCAGCGACACCTGTTGTTCCAGGATGATTCGTACGAGCGTTGCATAGCCGGGCGGTCGTCCCCATAGCGGCGGCGGGCCGAACCGCTCGGCGATGCGAGCCAGGTCGGGGTCCATGCTGGACAGCGCGTCGACACCGTCGAGCAGGCGCGCCCTGGTGAGGCACTGGATGGCGGTGTGCCCGGGTCCTCGACGGGTCACTGCTGGCCTTTCGACCCGGCGGCGTCGCGCTGTGGCCCGGGTGGTGGAAACCGCTGGCCGAAGGTGAACGCCTCGACGGCGGGTCCGTTCCGAGCCAGGCGTTCCAGACGGTTCTTGCCCTCCTCGCCATCCGGGCGGTGGTCCTTCGGCACCCACCAGAGGACGGATGTGGGCG